>JAYPEA010000059.1:0-10686 GCA_038125525.1 Burkholderiaceae bacterium
CCAACTTGTTCAGCTGCCACGCCCCAGCCAAGGCGCAGGCCTCGTGGCTGATGCCCTCCATCAGGCAGCCGTCGCCCAAAAAGACCCAGGTGCGGTGATCGATAACGGTGTGGCCCGGGCGGTTGAACTGCGCGGCCAGCAGTTTTTCGGCCAGCGCCATGCCCACGGCATTCGTAACGCCCTGGCCCAGCGGGCCCGTGGTGGTCTCTACACCGGGTGTCACGTCCACCTCGGGGTGCCCAGGCGTGAGGCTATGCAGCTGGCGAAAACGCTTGAGCTCGGCCATGGGCAGGCGGTAGCCGCTCAAATGCAACAGCGCGTACAGCAGCATGGAGCCATGCCCATTGGACAGCACAAAGCGGTCGCGGTCTGGCCACTGGGGCTGTTCGGGGTGGTGGCGCAAATGCCGTTGCCACAGCACGGTGGCAATATCGGCCATGCCCATGGGCGCGCCGGGGTGGCCCGAGTTGGCCTGTTGCACGGCGTCCATGGCCAAGGCCCGAATGGCGTTAGGCAAGGCCGGGTCAAAAGTGGGGGTGGCAGCCATGCGTGCTCCTCAATAAACGCCAGCGAAAGCGGCGGATTTTATCGCACCGCCCCAGCCGGCTTAGGCGAGAATAGGGGCCATGTCCTATTGCGCCATGGTGTTGTCGGCCGGCCGCGGTCAGCGCATGCAACCGCTCACCGACCACTGCCCCAAGCCACTGCTGTCGGTTGGCGGCCACACCCTGCTGGGCCACACCCTGCGCGCGCTGGCACGCGCCGGCGTCACGCAAGCCACGGTCAACACCGCTTGGCTGGGTGAGCAAATTGAGGCGGCGTTTGCCGCCGACCAACCCGCCAGCGCCACTTGCCCCCGCCTGCACTACAGCCAAGAGGGCCGGCACTTTGGCCACGCCCTAGAAACCGCCGGCGGTATTGCCTACGCCCTGCCGCACCTGGGCGAGGTGTTTTGGGTGGCCGCGGCCGACGCGCTTGCGCCAGATTTTGTCTTTGATGCCACCCCAGCCCATGCGGTGTGCACCGGCGAGCACTTGGCCCATTTGTGGCTGGTGCCCAACCCGCCGCACCACCCGCACGGCGACTTTGCGCTGGGGCCCAGCGGTTTGTTGGGCAACGACCCCAGCTGGCCACGCCACACCTACGCCACCTTTGGCTTGTTTCGGCGTGACTTGTTTCTGCCTCCCTGGTGCCCCATTACGCCAGGCAACCCGCACGGCGAGGTGGTACCACTGGCGCCCCTGTTGCGCCTGGCCATTGCCCAGCAACGCGTGGGCGCCACCTTGTACACCGGGGCCTGGATGGACGTCGGCACCCCCGAGCGCCTGGCTCAGGCGCAACGCTTGTTTACCACCGTGGTTACCACCCCATGACATCTACCCCCTACGCCAACCGCCGCCAACGGCTTGCTGCCCAGCTTGGGCCTCACGCCGTGGCCATCGTGCCCACCGCAGCGGTGCAGCCACGCAATCGCGACAGCGAACACCCGTATCGATTTGACAGCTACTTTTACTACCTCACCGGCTTCACTGAGCCTTACGCCTGGCTGGTACTTGACGGCCAGGGCCGCAGCACCCTGTTTTGCCAACCCAAAGACCTCGCGCGCGAAATTTGGGACGGTTACCGGCTCGGCCCCGACGCCGCGCCCGCGACACTAGGCGTTGACCAGGCCTTTGGTGTGGACGCGCTTGAGACCGAGCTGCCCAAGCTGCTGGCCAACCAACGCGCGGTGTGGTGGCCGTTTGCCACCCACCCTGGTCTATCGGAGCGCGTACAAAACTGGCTCACCGAGGTGCGCGCCCAAGCCCGCAGCGGCATCAGCTGCCCACAAAGTCAACACGATGTGTGCGCCGTGCTGGACGACATGCGGCTCATCAAAGACGACACCGAACAAGCTGTCATGGCGCGGGCGGGCCAAATCAGCGCCGGGGCTCATCGCCGCGCCATGCAGCATTGCGCGCAAAGCCTGCGCCAAGGCCAGGCGCTACACGAATACCACCTTGAGGCCGAATTGCTGCACGAGTTTCGACGCCACGGCGCCCAAGCCCCGGCCTACCCCAGCATTGTGGCCACAGGGGCCAACGCCTGCGTGCTGCACTACCGCGCCGACCGGGCCGCCGTGCGCCCCGGCGACTTGGTGCTAATCGACGCCGGCTGCGAACTCGACGGCTACGCCAGCGACATCACCCGCACCTTTCCCGCCACTGGCCGCTTTGATGCGGTCCAGCGCGACGTGTACCAAGTGGTGCTGGCGGCCCAACACGCCGCGGTCAACGCAACCCGCCCCGGCGCGCGCTTTGACGACGTGCATCAGGCGGCGCTGTACGTGTTGTGTCAGGGCATGCTTGACTTGGGGCTGCTCTCACGCACCACGCATGGCAACGCAGAGGCCGTGATGGAGCAACGCGCCTACACCGCCTACTACATGCACCGCACCAGCCACTGGCTGGGGCTGGACGTGCACGACGTGGGCGCCTACACCCAAGCTGACACCACCGGCGACCAACGACGCAGCCGCGTGCTGCAACCCGGCATGGTGCTCACCATTGAGCCTGGGCTTTACATCCGAGCCGGCAGCGACGCACCCGAAGCGTTTCATGGCATCGGTGTGCGCATCGAGGACGACGCGCTGGTCACCGCCAACGGCTGCGAGTTGCTCACCCGCGACGTGCCGGTTGAGGTGGCGGCAATTGAGGCACTGATGGCCTAGCGTTGCCTACAATCAGTTCACGCCGCCGCGCGTTGCCGGCGACGGTTGACGGCACCGCCCTTTTCATTTTTTTTTGGACCCCCCATGGCCAACCCCACCCACCCGTCACCCACCCGTGAACAACTGCGCCGTGCGGCACTGGCGTATCACGAGCACCCCGTGCCCGGCAAACTCTCCGTTACTGCCACCAAGCAATTGGTCAACCAGCGCGATTTGGCGCTGGCGTATTCACCCGGCGTGGCCGCCCCGTGCGAAGAAATCGTGGCCGACCCCGCCGCGGCCTACCGCTACACCGCACGCGGCAACTTGGTGGCCGTCATCAGCAACGGCACGGCCGTTCTTGGCCTGGGCGACATTGGCCCCCTGGCGGCCAAGCCGGTGATGGAAGGCAAGGCGGTTTTGTTCAAAAAATTCGCCGGCATCGACGTCTTTGACATTGAAGTCAACGAAAAAGACCCCGAGCGGTTAGTTGAAATCATTGCCGCGCTCGAGCCCACCTTTGGCGGCATCAACCTCGAAGACATCAAGGCCCCTGACTGCTTTTTTGTTGAGCGACAACTGCGCCAGCGCCTAAACATCCCCGTCTTTCACGACGACCAACACGGCACCGCCATTGTGGTGGGCGCGGCTTTCATTAACGCCTTGCGCGTGGTGGGCAAACGCATTGAAGACGTGAAGTTGGTTACCTCGGGCGCCGGCGCGGCCGCACTGGCTTGCCTTAACTTGCTACTCAAACTCGGCTTGCCGCGCCGCAACATTTGGGTCACCGACCTTGCCGGCGTGGTGTACGAGGGGCGCACCGAGCTCATGGACGACGACAAGCGCCAGTTTGCACAAGCCACCGCGGCGCGTACCTTAAGCGAGGTGATTGACCAGGCCGACGTGTTTTTGGGTTTATCGGCCGGCGGCGTACTCAAACCCGACATGGTGGGGCGTATGGCCAAGCAGCCCATCATCTTTGCCCTGGCCAACCCCAACCCCGAAATACTCCCCGAAGACGTGCACGCCGTGCGCGACGATGCCGTAATGGCCACCGGACGCACCGACTACCCCAACCAAGTCAACAACGTGCTGTGCTTTCCCTACATCTTTCGTGGCGCGCTTGACGCGCGCGCCACCACCATCACCGACGAGATGGAAATTGCCGCGGTGTACGCGCTGGCGGAGCTGGCCCAGGCGGAGCAAAGCGAGGTGGTGGCCGCCGCCTATGTCGGTGAAGCCTTGTCCTTTGGCCGCGATTACCTCATCCCCAAGCCGTTTGACCCCCGGCTGATGATCAAAATTGCCCCCGCCGTGGCCGAGGCGGCGCACCGCAGCGGCGTGGCCCAAGCCCCAATCGATGACCTTGACGCCTACCGCGAACGGCTGCAGTCCTTCGTTTTCGCCTCGGGCACCATCATGAAGCCCCTGTTTGGCGCAGCCAAACAAGCCAGCCGCAAACGCGTGGCCTACGCCGAGGGCGAAGAAGAGCGTGTTTTGCGCGCCTGCCAGGTGGTAGTGGACGAATCTTTGGCATACCCCATTCTGATTGGCCGCCCCGCCGTGATCGCCCAACGCATCAAACGCTTTGGCCTGCGCCTACAAGAGGGCGTGGACTACGAGGTGGTTAACGTCGAGCAAGACGCGCGATACCGCACCTTTTGGCAAGACTATTTGCAACGCACGCAACGCAAGGGCGTAACGCCCCAACTGGCCAAAATCGAAATGCGCCGCCGTCTCACCCTCATCGGCGCCATGCTGCTCGAACACGGACACGTGGACGGCCTACTTTGCGGCACCTGGGGCACCACCCAAGCCCACCTCAACTACGTTGATCCGGTGATTGGCAAACGCCCCGACGCGCGGGTTTACGCCTGCATGAACGGCTTGCTCTTGCCCGGACGCCAGGTGTTTTTGGTTGACACCCACGTCAACTACGACCCCACCGCCGAGCAACTGGCCGAGATCACCATGGCCGCAGCCCACGAAATGCAGCGTTTTGGCATCACACCGCGCGCCGCGCTGCTGTCGCACAGCAATTTTGGTCAATCCGAGCAGCCCAGCGCGGTCAAAATGCGACAAACCTTGGCCTTGCTGCAAAGCCACGCGCCCTGGCTTGAAGTTGACGGAGAAATGCACGGCGACATGGCGCTTGATACGGCCAGCCGGCTGCGACTGCTGCCCGATTCGCCGCTCACCGGCGACGCCAACCTGCTGGTCTTGCCCAACATCGACGCCGCCAACATCGCCTACAACCTACTCAAAACCGCCGCGGGTGGCAACATCGCCATTGGCCCGGTGCTGCTGGGGGCGGCCAAGCCGGTGCACATTCTTACCCCCAGCGCCACGGTGCGCCGTATCGTCAACATGACGGCCTTGACCGTAGCCGACGCCAATGCACCCCGCGACAGCGCCGACCAGCTGCCGCTCAGTCTTTAAGGTTAACGCTGGCCGCGCCCGGCACCCTAAACCGGGCCAAATACCGGGGCGGGTTAGGGTTTACTTGCATTTTTGGTGCCAAAGCGTCAAAATAGCCCCCTAAGACATCGGGAAAACCCCAAAGGCGCCACAGGCGGGTTGTATTCAACCTAACACTTAGGTTTGATTCGGCGGGGTCAACGTTTTTTCAGAGAGTTGCAGGTCATGGAAACCCTTTTTCGGTCGGTTCGCTCCAACATCGTGCAATCCATCCGTGCTTATCGGGTGGCGCAATTACAGTCCGCCGCTGAGCAGTTGGACCACCATTTTCTCTACGCCAACCTAGGCAAAGCCCACACCAAGCAAGAGGTGCTGGACCTGCTGGTGGCCCAATACCGGTTGCAGGGTGGCCACATCAAAAATTTTGATGGTGTGTTGGGTGCCATCACCGACACGGTGTACAAGTCGGGCCCGCAAACCGGCTTTGTGGTGGTGCTCGAGCACATCCCGTGCAACCCCAAATTCGACAAAGAAGTTCGCGAACAGCTGCTTGACGCCTTCCGTGACGCGGCGGATTTCTGGAGTGAGCGCCGGGTGCCATTTCGCTGCTTTTACTCGTTTGCTGTGGCGCGCGCGCCAAGCGACGACGCCGTGAGCTTGGACGCCTCAGACGAACCCATGCCCACGGACAAGCTGGTCGACGTCAGCCCCCTAGCCCTGCGCATGAGCAGCCCGTTTAACGCCGGTTATTGGCTCAACGCGGCCTAAGTCTGCGCAAGGGGCCGGCCCGGACCCAATGCCTGCGCCAGTGCCCAGTAAGCCGATGCGGGCACTTCCTCGGCGCGTCGCATCAAGTCAAAGTCTCCGGCGTAACCCTGCGCCTCCAGCCACGGGCCCAACCCGTGGCGCAACAATTTGCGTCGCTGGCCAAACGCCGCCTTAAGCAACGCCTCCAAACACGAGGCGTCCAACGGCAGGGGCTGCACCCGCGGCACCATGGCCACCACCGCGCTTTGCACCTTGGGCGGCGGGTCAAATGCCTCGGGCGGCACGTCCAGCACCCGGTGCATGGCGTAGCGCCATTGCAGCATCACGCTTAGGCGGCCGTATGCCTTGCTTGCTGGCAAAGCCAGCATGCGGTCAATCACCTCTTTTTGCAGCATCACGTGTTGGTCAGCAATGGCGTGTACGTGCGCCATGAGATGAAACAAAATCGGGGTAGAAATGTTGTACGGCAAATTGCCCACCACGCGCCAGCGCTGCCCCGCCGCACGCCCGGGCAACGCGCTGAGGTCAACCCGCAACACGTCCTCAGCCACCACCACCACCCCGGGGCGGCGCTGCCAGCGGGCCGCCAAGTCGCGGTCCAGCTCAATCACCACCAGTTCAGGCGCACGCTGCAGCAGAGGCGCAGTCAGGGCGCCCAGACCCGGGCCAATTTCAAGTAAAGCGTCGCCAGCCTTGGGTCCAACGGCTTCAAGCATGGCCTCAACCACCGCCTCGTCATGCAAAAAATGTTGCCCAAAGCGTTTGCGAGGGATGTGCCGCGACGCCACAGCTACAGGTCGGGCGCCAGCACTTTAACGTAAGCCTTGGCACGCACCTCGGTGGCCCAGTCGTTGTACACCAAGGGCGCGCGTTGTTCGCGCAGCTGCTGGCGCGCCCACTCACGTTGTTGGGCTTCGGTCATGGGCTCTTGGCGCCGCTGCACCACTTGAATCAAGTGCACACCAAAGCGCGAGACCACGGGCTGGCTTACCTCGCCCACGGCCAAGGCGTTCATGGCTTGCTCAAATTCGGGTACAAACTGCCCGGGCTGGGCCCATCCCAAATCACCGCCCTGCGCCGCCGAGCCGTCTTGGCTGTGCGCTTTGGCTAAGGCGGCAAAGTCGGCTTGGCCCGCCACCACCTGCTGGCGCCACTGAGCCAGCTGCGCCATGATGGCCGGCATGCTGAGTTGCCCGCTTGGCCTGAGCAAGATGTGTCGCGCCTCGGTTAGCGTCAGGTGCAAGTCCACGCCGGGGGCCGCTCGGCCCGTGAGCTGCAACACGTGAAAGCCCGCCCCGCTGCGCACCACCTCGCTGACTTGCCCGCGCGTCAAGCCGGCCACGGCACGCACAAACAGCTCGGGCCAGTCGGTGGTGTTGCGCCAACCCAAATCGGTTGACTGTGCTTTGGGCGCGCTCGGCGCCCCGCTTAAACCGCCTAGCTCGGCCCAGACGGTGCCAGTCTTGGCCGCTTGCGCGATTTGCTCGGCGCGCTGGCGAGCGGCGCTCAACTGCGCCTCGGTGGCGTCTTCAGGGGTAGGCACCAACCACTGGGCCAAGCCGATACGCTCGGGGGCGCGCGGCGCTCGGGTAAGCAAGTAGCGCGTGACCTCGCCTTCGCTTAACTGCACCCGCTGTTGGGCGATTTGTGCCTGCGCGCGTTGCAACAACAATTGCTGGCGCAACTGCTGGGCATAGGCTTGCGGGCTGATGCCGTCGCGGGCCATGTTGTCTCTGAGTGCAGACAAGGTGAGCTGGTTTTGTTGCGCCACGGCGCGCTCGGCGTTGGCCACTTCTTCGTCGGTGACGCGTATGCCCATGGCCTGCGCCTCTTGCACCATGGCGCGTTCTTGCACCAGCACCTCTAGCACTTGCTGTCCCACGTCCGCAGGCAACGCTTGTCCAGGGTTGCGCTGGCGCACCATTTGCATGCGTCGGTCCCACTCACGCCACGTGATGGGCTGCTGGTTAACCACGGCGACCACCCGATCCCCCGTTTGGGCCGCTGGTGCCGTGGTGGTGGCCCATGCCAATCCGCCCCCGCCCAGCAGCATGGCCACGGCGATCACCCAATGTTTGTGCTCAGTCATATGTGTTCCAGCGGCTGGGCGTGACGCGCTCGGGCGCCAGCACCTGATAGCCTGGTATTTGCTCGCCCAGCAAACGCAGCGGGTTGGACCCCACGCGCGCAAAGCCGGTGAGCTCGAGTTGAAACAGCACCCGCCAGTTGGACTGCACCGACGTATTTTGCCGTTGCTCAAGCAACACCCGCGCAATCCAGCAACCGGCGTCAAACTCCAGCCCGGCCAGCGCGTCCACCACTTGTTTGTCCGGCACGCTGTAGTTGATTCGGCCCACACCGTACACGCGCAACGACTCGGGACTGGGCCCGCCCGGGCTGGCGTCGTTAAGCGGCCACTGCCAGCCCAAATCAAGCAGTTCAGAGGTTTGGCCGCCATCGGTGGGGCGGTTGCTTCGGTACGCCACGCTAAGGGTGTGATACGGACGCGGGTGGTAGCGCCCGCGTATGGTGCTGCGCGTTAGGTCGTTGGTGTCGGCGTCAAACTGCATCAGCGCGTCGGCGGTCCAGCGCTGGTCAAGATTCCAAGCCCCGCCAAGCAGCGTGTCGCTGACCTTCTTATCCAATGGCGCGGGGTTATCGTCCAGCCGCACACGTTGACTGGCCAAGCGGTAGCGCTGCGCCACGCCGGCGCTGAATACCTCGCGGCCGTTGGCGTTGTCATACCAACGCGAGGTCACGCCAGCCGTAAGGGTCTGCATGTCGGCCACACGGTCTTCGCCGTTGAACAAATAGGGCGAGTAAATGCTAGAGAAATTAAAGTCTTGCGCGCTGGTGTCAAACTTGGGCAGCCCGGTTTGATCCACAAACGGCGTATACGCCAGCATCACGCGGGGCTCGAGCGTTTGCAGCCATGTTCCGCTTTGGGTTTGACGCTCGAGCACCAAGCCCGCGTCGGCACTGGCCGTGGGCACCAGCAGCGTGGCCGAACGCGCCCCGGCGTGGCGCGTGCTGCCCGCTGGCAGCGCTTGGTCTAAGCTGTAGTGTCTGGCTTGCAGCGCCAGGGCTGGGCGGATGTACGCCCCCGGCGCATTCCACTGCCGCTCGGCCCGCAGTTTGCCCACCCAGCGCCAGCCGTTGGTGGTGTTGGCAATGGAAGTGGCTCGAACAAACCGGGTGAGGTCGGTGCTCAAGCCCCACTGCACCGGCCCCTGGTTACCAAACGGCTGCGCGCTGTGCCAGGTCAGGTTGGGCACCCGGTCGTAAGGCGCCACGATATTGGCTAGCGACGGATCTTGCAGGGTCTGCCACGTATAAATGCCGGCACTGGCTTGCCAGTGGTTGGCCCCGCCAAACCAGGCCACGTCGTTGTGCAACAAACGCTCGGTGATGCCTACCTGCCCACGCGGAAAGTCTTGCCAGTACAAGCCGTCGCTGGCTTGGTTGACGTCAAAGCGCAAGCGCCCGCTGGCGGCGCCCAAGGCCAGGGTCTGCTCGTGCTGCCACGACAAAGCCCAGCGGTCGGTGTTGGCGCGCAACTTGTCGTTGGCCATGTACGAGGCACGCAAACGCCCAGACTGCCGCGGCTGCAAGTAGCGCGCCTCGGCGCCCAAGTCCAACCCGCGCTTACTCATTAAGGTGGGGTACAGCGTCAAGTCGTAACTGGGCGCAAGGTTGAGGTAGTAGGGCGTGGTGAGCTCAAAGCCACTGGCCTCATCCAAGTTGATGGAAGGGGCCAAAAACCCGGTTTTGCGCTCGTCGTTGAGCACAAACGCCATGGCCGGCGCGGCCAAAATCGGCAGACCCTTAAACCACACCACTGGGGCCACAGCAAACCCGCTGTTGTTGTCCCGGTCAAAGTTCACGCTGCTGGCACTTAACCACCAATCGGGCTTCCACGCGCCAGTTGGTGGCCGCGGGCAGGTGGAATAACGCACCTTCGTGGCTTGGCTGGTGGACGAACTCAGCATGGTCCACTGCTGGGCGTTACCCGCCCCGCCGCCGAGCAAGGTGAAGGCGGGCGTCTCCATGCGACCGGTGTCGTTGTTCACGTCAAACGACATGCTTGGGCCAGTGAAACGGTCACCCTTGACCGTGGCCTTGACGTTGCCTTGCAAATCAACCCGCTCTTGCGTCATGTCGTAGTCGATGCGCTGCGCACGCAGCACCACATCGTGGCGACGCAGCATCGCTTCACCCTGCACCGTCACGCGCTTGTCGGCCTCACCGTCCATGCGCTGACCCGAAACATACACCGGCAACGATTGGCCTGGTTGGGCCGGCAGCGGGTCTTGCAGCGTTAAGCTAAACACCATGCCCTCGGGCAGTCGCGGCTGCCCCCAGGCTGCGCCGCTCAACAGCAAGGCGCACGCCAGCGCCAGCGCACGGGGGCGCGCCGGCGGCGGGTGACACGCGTTGACCGGGTGACGCATCGGGGGTCGTGGGGAGTGTGGTCGGCTCATAGAATCAACCCCGCATTATCCACGCTGCCCCCACGCCCGCACCACCCATGCCCGCCCCCTCCGCCCCAGCCCCCGCCGTCACGTGGCGCGACGCCTCACGTGCCGACGCGTTTGAAGCTTGGCTGGGCGCGCTTGCGCCGCGCTTTGGTTTGGATACAACCAGCCTGCGCCTGGCTTCGGCCGATGCCAGCTTTCGACGCTACCTGCGCATCGATGCCGCTCAAGGCAGTCTTATCATCATGGATGCCCCACCCGAGCACGAAGACTGCGCCCCATTTGTTCACGTTGCCGGCTTAATGGCCGCGGCCGGCTGCCGCGCCCCCGAGGTGC
>JAYPEA010000060.1:0-10591 GCA_038125525.1 Burkholderiaceae bacterium
TTCTTACCCGTGGCTGGCCCACGCGCCGGGGCAGCCACACCGTCAACCCCGACCAAGCATGGGAGGTTGACGCGCCAGTCACGGCCAGACTGCGCGAGGCCGGCGCGGTGCTGCTGGGCAAAACCACCACGCCCGAGTTTGGTTGCAAGGGCGAGACCAATTCGCCGCTTACCGGCATCACGCGCAACCCGTGGGACCCCAGCAAAACCCCGGGCGGATCCTCGGGCGGTGCGGCCGCGGCGGTGGCCGCTGGCCTAGGGCCGTTGGCCGTGGGCACCGACGGCGCGGGCAGCGTGCGCATACCAGCGGCGTTTTGTGGCAACGTGGGGCTTAAGCCCAGCTTTGGACGGGTGCCGGCGTATCCGCTGTCGCCGTTTGGTTCGGTGGCGCACTTGGGGCCGCACACCATGAGCGTGTGCGACGCCGCGCTGATGCTCAATGTCATGGCTCAGCCCGACGCGCGCGACTGGACCGCGTTGCCCTACGACCCGCGTGACCACACCGTGGGGTTAGAAGACGGAGTCAGAGGAATGCGCCTGGCGTATTCGCCCACGCTGGGCTACGCCAAAAACGTGCACCCCGAAGTGGCCGCTGCGGTAGACAAAGCCGTGACGCAGTTAGCCGCCTTGGGCGCCCACGTGGAGGCAATAGACCCTGGGTTTGAAGACCCGCTGGACATTAGCATTGGCTTGTGGTTTGCCGGGGCCTACACGCTGTGGAGCGACCTAAGCGAGGCGCAGCGCGAACTTACCGACCCCGATTTTGCTGCCGAGGCCGCACTGGGCGAACGCCTTGACCGCAGCGCCCTGCACCAACTGACCATGCGGCGCGGCTTGCTGGGCTCGCACATGCGGCAGTTTATGCAGCGTTACGACGCGCTGCTTACGCCCGCGGTGGCGGTGCCAGCGTTTGACGCCAAGCCCGCCGGGCATCAGCCCTGGACCGACGAGGCCATGCTGGGCTGGACGCCCTTTAGCTACCCGTTTAACCTAACGCAGCAGCCGGCCATTAGCGTGCCGTGCGGCCTAACGCAAGCCGGCCTGCCCATTGGCTTGCAAATTGTGGGCCGCATGTTTGACGACGCTACCGTGCTGCGCGTGGCGCGGGCGTATGAATCGGTGCACCCCGTGGCTCGGCCCACCTTGGCCTAAGCCAAGTGCGGCGCTAGGCGGGCTCAAACGCCACGTCACTGGGTACGTGCGGGGCAATCCACCACTGGCGGGTGGTCACGTTCATGATGACGCCGGCCACACTCTCTACCCGCTGCTCGGGTGGCAGCGCCGGGTCGGGGTGGCGGCAAATGCTTAGCAAGCCGTCGCTTTGATCGCGTAGCACCTGTTGCAGGGTTTGCAAATCGTGCGGCCCGCGCGCGCCGTGTGCGCCGGCCACAGCCAGGCGCGGCGCACTCGATAGGCTTTGCCCCATTACCGCTTGGTGTGGTTGCAGCGTACTGCACAAAAAATGGTTGGTGTGCGTCATCACACCGTCTTGCGCTGGCCACTCGGCCAGCCCTGCCGGGGCCAGCTCAAAGCTCACCACCTCGCCTTGGGCGTCGGCGCATGGAATGTTGGACGAGGCGCCAAAGCCAATGGCGTGGGCCTGCGCCAACCGCTGCCTCGCCTGAGCCACGCTGTCGCACTCAAGCAATTCGCGCAGCATGATGTGCACAGGCACACCGGGGCGGGCGCCGTCGTCGTTGGAGCGCAAGATGTTCAAACCAATGGCCAGCCCGGCATCGTTTAACCCAATTTTGGCCAACATACCGGCCTCGGTTAGGGTGCGCACCCGCACCCCGCTGGCGGTGGTGGTGTGCAGACGCACCAAGGCTTGGCGCTGGCTGCCCAGCCAGTCCCAGTTTTGCGCCAGCCACACGTGGCCGCTGGCGCTGGCCTGCGGGGCCACGCCCATGGCCGTGCACTCGCCGTCGTCGGTGGCGGCGCCCAGGTAGTTGGGCGGCAAAATCTCGGTGCGGCTGTTAAGCGCATAAATACTGGCTGGGGCTTGGCCGCAGCCTTGGGCAATGCCGTCCATTTCATCTATCCACGCCGGGTTCAGCGCGCCAATGGCGTCGCGCAGCGCGCTGGCGCGCCGGCATGCCTCGGGCCAATCGATGCCGCAGCTGGCAAAAAGCGCGGTGTAGTTGTGCAGGCTGTGGCCAATTTGCGTGGCCGCTTGCTGGCCGTGCAACTGGCCGCGTGCGTTGGGGCTTGGGGCTTGGGTTAGGTCAATGCTTGCGAACATACCGCTTTGTACCACGCTTGGGGCTTGGCGTGGGTGCAGCGGTGTGTGCGGTGGCGGGTGTTGGCTTGGCTACACTGCGGGCGTGGAAAAAAACTACATCACCCCCGCAGGCTTGGCCGCGCTGCGAGCCGAGGCCAAGCAGCTGCTTGAAGTGGAGCGCCCCCAAGTGGTGGAGCGTGTGGCATGGGCGGCCAGCAATGGTGACCGTTCAGAAAACGGTGACTACCTTTACGGCAAGCGCAGGCTGCGCGAAATTGACCGACGTGTGCGGTTTTTAACCAAGCGCATGCAATGCGCGGTGGTGGTTGACCCCAGCGTACACGCTGGAAGCGAACAGGTGTTTTTTGGGGCCACGGTAACTTACGTTGAGCCCGGCGGCCAAGCGCGCACCGTGACCATTAAAGGCGTGGACGAAACCGACAGCCTGCGCGGCGAGGTGAGTTGGGTATCGCCCGTGGGGCGGGCGCTGCTGCGCAGCCGGGTGGGCGATGCGGTGCGGTTGCACACGCCACAAGGCCCGGTGGTGCTTGAGGTGGACGAGGTAAGCTACCCCGCGTGTTAGCCGCGGCCACGGCCGCGTTGCACGCGCAGCACCTGGTGGGTGCGGCGCAGTCCGCGCATCACCCCGGCCAAATGCACGCGGTCGCGCACCGCCACGGTCAGTTGCAGTTCCATTTGGTCACGGTCAGCGCCCATCTCAACGTGGGTGATGTCAACCTCAGCGTGGTTAAGCGCGCTGGCCACGCGTCCCAACGACTGCTTATGCTGCTGCAGCACCACGTGCAACTTGCAGTCAAAGGTGCGGCTGGGCTCGTCGCTCCACTCCACCGGCAAAAACCGCTCGCGGTCGCGCTCGAGCAGGCGGCGAATATTGGGGCATTCTTCGGTGTGCACCATCAGCCCTTCGCCGCGCCCCAAGTAACCCACAATGCGATCGCCTGGTATGGGCGTGCAGCATGGCGCATAGTGCACCGAGCTGCCTTCGCTGCCGTCTAACGTAAGCACGCCTTGGCTAAGTTGGTCCTCGTTGGGCGTTTCGCTGGCAAATCGTGCACGGGTGAGCAGCAGCATGTCTGGGGCGTGGCCGGCCTCTACCAGCAGAGCGGCAATTTTTTTGGCCACCATGCTGGCAATGCGCTTGCCAAGGCCCAAATCGGCCAGTAAGTCGTCGGTGGTTTTGTTGCCGGCAAAGCGCAGCACCTTGTCCCACAATTCGTGCAATGCATCATCCACCGGTGGCACCTGTGCCACGCCCTCGGCCCGCAGCGCCTGGCGCAGCATTTTTTCACCCAGACGACGTGCCTCAGAGCTCGCCATGGTTTTTAGGTGGCTGCGAATGCTGGCGCGCGCGCGGCCGGTTTGCACAAACGACAGCCACGCCGGGTTGGGTGCGGAGGAGGGGCTGGTGATGACTTCAACCACGTCGCCGTTGTGCACCTCGGCGCGCAGCGGCACGGTGTCGCCGTTACGTGTGGCCGCCACCGTTGAGTCGCCTACGTCGCTGTGAATGGCGTAGGCAAAATCAACCACGGTGGCGCCGCGCGGTAGGGCAATGATTTTGCCTTTTGGTGTAAACACATAAACCGAATCGGGAAACAAATCAATTTTGATATGGTCCCAAAAATCCGCCGCGTCGCGCGATTCGTGCTGAATGTCCAGCAGCGACTGCACCCACTGCATGCTGGTGTGGCTGCCTTCGCCTTTGGGGTCAGAGGCCTTGTACAGCCAGTGCGCGGCTACGCCCGACTCGGCCACCACGTCCATGGACGGGGTGCGCAGCTGCACCTCGATGTTGATGCCCGCTGGCCCCACCAGCGTGGTGTGCAGCGATTGGTAGCCGTTGACTTTAGGAATGGCTATGTAGTCTTTAAACCGTCCGGGCACCGGTTTGTACAGTTGGTGCAGGCAGCCCAGGGCCACGTAGCAGTCGCTAAGCTTGGGCAGTATCACGCGAAAGCCGTAAAGGTCATTAACCTGAGAAAAGCTCACGTGTTTGGCGTCCATTTTGTTGTAAATGGAAAACAGCGTTTTTTCGCGCCCCAAAATATCGGCCTTTAGGCGCTGCTTACGTAGCACCTTGTGCACTTGCTCGGTTACGTTGTCAACCATGTCTTTGCGCCGCCGCCGCGCGCGGCCCACGGCCTTGGCCAGCGTGTGGTAACGCCACGGATGCAGGTGGGCAAAGGCCAGGTCTTGCAGCTCACGGTAGGTTTCGTTTAGGCCAATGCGGTGCGCGATGGGTGCGTAAATTTCTAGGGTTTCGCGCGAAATACGCCCCCACTTGTCGCGCGGCATGCTGGCCATGGTGCGCATGTTGTGGGTGCGGTCGGCCAGCTTCACCAAAATCACGCGCACGTCGCGGGCCATGGCCAGTAACATTTTGCGAAACGACTCGGCCTGGCTGGCCTCGCGCGTGTCAAAGGCAAGCTTGTCGAGTTTGGTTAGGCCATCTACCAAGTCGCCAACCTGCGTGCCAAAGCGCTCAATCAGTTCAGGCTTGGTGATGCCGCAGTCTTCAAGCACATCGTGCATCAGCGCGGCCATGAGCGCCGGGGCATCCAGCTTCCAGTGCGCGCATTGCACCGCCACGGCAATGGGGTGGGTAATGTAGGGGGCGCCATCGTGGCGCCATTGACCCAAATGGGCCTCGTCGGCAAAGCGGTAGGCACGCCGAATGTCGTCAATGTCGTCTGCCGGCAGGTAGTCCAGCGCCTCGAGCAGCGCGGCAAAGCTCGCCGCTGCGGCATTGGCGGCCTCGGGCGGCGCCACCACATGGGTGGGTTTTTGGGTTTGCGCAGGGGCGGGAGACGACATATCTAGGTACTTTATACCGTATGTCGCCGGGTGTGTTGGCCCCGAGCGTCAGAGGGCTGAGTAAAAAAAACGCCCCTTAAGGGGCGCTTGGTGCGCGGCCTAGGCCGGGCAGCGGTTAGACCGGCACTTTTTTGAGCATTTCAACGCCAATTTCACCGGCGGCGATTTCGCGCAAGGCGGTAACACCAGGCTTGTTGCGGCTTTCAATGCGGGCGGTGTGCCCGGCGTTGAGCATACGGGCGCGGTAGGTGGCGGCCAGTACCAGCTGAAAGCGGTTGGGAATTTTCTCTAGGCAGTCTTCAACGGTGATCCGTGCCATGGTGGGGCTCCGCGTGCGGTGTGTTGAGTCCAAGGGCGGCAAAGGTGGTGTGCCGCAGTCGCTTTTGCGCCGCATGCCGCAGGCGCTGTGCTTGAACAATGGCTTTGAGGTCAAACAAAGCCCGCTCAAACACCTCGTTGATTATAACGAAGTCAAAGTGATGCGCGTGGGCGGCCTCGTCGCGGGCGTTTTGCAGGCGCAGCTCAATGGTGCTGGGGTCGTCTTCGGCGCGGCGCAGCAAGCGGGCGCGCAATTCGTCCCAGCTGGGGGGCAAAATGAACACCAACACCGCCTCGGGGTAGAGCTGGCGAATTTGCAACGCCCCTTGGTAGTCGATCTCCAGTATCACGTCCAGCCCGCTGGCAATGCGCTCATTGATGGCCGAGCGCGAGGTGCCGTAGCGCTGCCCGTGCACGTGGGCCCATTCCAAAAATTCGCCGCGCGCGGTCATGGCGTCAAAGGTGGCGTCATCCACAAAAAAATACTCGCGCCCGTCCATTTCTTGGCCCCTTGGGGGGCGCGTGGTGTGCGACACCGAGGGGGTAACGTGGGCGTCGAGCTCCATAAGGGCTTTAACCAGCGAGCTTTTGCCCGCGCCGCTGGGGGCAGCCACAACGTATAGGTTGCCAATGGGCTGGTTGGGTGGAGTGGGTGCAGACATGGGCGGCTACTCGATGTTTTGAACCTGTTCGCGAATTTGTTCGATGGTGATTTTCATCTCCATGGCCAGGCGGCTTAGTGCCATGTTGGCGGCCTTGGCGCCTAGGGTGTTGGCTTCGCGGTGCAGTTCTTGCACCAAAAAGTCAAGCCGCTTGCCGTGCGGCCCGGGGCGCTGCACTGCCTCGTGCATGGCCAGCAGGTGGGCTTGCAGGCGGTTGAGCTCTTCGGCCACGTCCACCTTAATGGCGTAGGCCGTGGCCTCAACCAGCACCCGCTCGTGCCCCAGGCTTTGCCCCTCGGGGCCGGCGTGGGTAAGGGCCTCGGCCATGCGCTGGGCCAAGCGCTCGCGCTGGGCTTGCAGCGCCTGTGGCAGCTCGGCTTGCGCTTGCGCGGCTAGGCCATGCAAATGGGCCATGTGCTGCTGCACCACATGCGCCAAGCGCTCGCCCTCGCTGGCGCGGGCGCTTTGCAGTTGTTGCAGCGCTTCTTGGGTTAGCTCAAGCAGCATGGGCTCGGTGGGCATCCATGGGCTTGGGCTGGTGGCCAGCGACAGCGCTCGCGCCACCGACAACGGCGCGGCTTGGGGTAAGGCGGCTTGCACGTGCTGCTGCAGCGCGGCCAGCTCGGCCAGCTGCTGCGCGCTGGGCGCGCGAGGGCCTTGGTCCAGCCGGCAAAACCCGCGCAGCTCCACCTTGCCGCGTTGCAGGCTTTTGCCCAACAGTTGGCGCAGGCTGGATTCAAAGCCACGCCATTCGTCGGGTATTTTGAACGTCACGTCCAAAAACCGGCTGTTAACCGCGCGCAGCTCAAGGCCAATGGTGGTGCCATGGTTTGGGTTGGCCGCGCGTTGCACGCTGGCGTAACCCGTCATGCTGTAGACTGGCGCGTTTGGTTGGGCGGGCGTAACTGCTGCCATTGCTTATTATGGCGCGGCGCAATGGGCCCGGTTTTGATGCGTTAGGTTTTTTATGTTTTCACGCTCTGATGCGCGCGCGGCCAACGCGCTGCGCCCGGTAAGTTTGCAGCGCGCTTTTACCCGCCACGCCGAGGGCTCGGTGTTGGTGGCCATGGGCCACACGCAGGTGCTGTGCACTGCCTCGGTAGAAGAGCGCGTGCCGCCGCACAAAAAAGGCAGCGGCCAGGGCTGGGTGACCGCCGAATACGGCATGCTGCCGCGTGCCACGCACACGCGCGGCGCCCGCGAGGCCGCCAAGGGCAAGCAAAGTGGCCGCACCCAAGAAATTCAACGCCTGATTGGCCGCTCGTTGCGTGCGGGGGTGGATTTGGCCGCACTGGGCGAGCGCACCATTACGCTGGACTGCGACGTGTTGCAAGCCGACGGCGGCACCCGCACCGCGGCCATTACCGGGGCCTACGTGGCACTGGCTGACGCCGTGGCCAGCTTGCAGGCCAAGGGCGTGCTGGCCGCCTCGCCGCTTACGGCGCAGGTGGCCGCGGTATCGGTGGGGGTGGTGCAAGGCGTGCCGCTGCTTGACTTGGCTTACGACGAAGACTCGGCCTGCGACACCGACATGAACGTGGTAATGAACAGCCACGGCCACTTTATTGAGGTGCAGGGTACGGCGGAAGGCGCAGCCTTTGACCGCCAAGCCATGAACGCCTTGCTTGATTTGGCGCAACACGGCATAAGCCACTTGCTGCAAGCGCAGCGCGACGCGCTGGCGCAACCGGCTGCATGAAGCTGGTACTGGCCTCGCGCAACGCGGGCAAACTGGGCGAACTGCAACAAGCCTTTGCCCCGCTTGGCGTGGCGCTGGTTACCCAAGACAGCCTGGGCATAGACGAAGCCCCCGAGCCGCACCACACGTTTATTGAAAACGCCTTGTCCAAGGCGCGCCACGCCGCGCACCACAGCGGCTTACCCGCCGTGGCCGACGACGCGGGCCTGTGCCTGGACGCCCTGGGCGGCTTGCCCGGGGTGGACACCGCGTATTTTTGTACCCAGTTTGGCTACGCCAAATCGGACGCCAACAACATACGCGCCGTACTTGAGCAATTGGCCGGCCACACCAACCGCCGCGCTGCCATGGTTAGCACCTTGGTGGCGCTACGCCACGCCAACGACCCCGAGCCCCTAGTGGCCGTGGGGCGGGTAAGCGTGGACATTGCCCCGCAACCCTTAGGCGAACACGGCTTTGGCTTTGACCCCGTGCTGTATCTACCCGAACTGGGGCAAACCTTTGCCCAACTTGCCCCGGCCGACAAACTCGCCCGCAGCCACCGCGGCTTGGCCGCGCAGCGCATGGTAGAGCTGATGCGCCAGCAGTGGGCGCTTACCTAGCGCCGTGGCCATGACGGGCCTGGTCAACCCCGACCCCCTACATCTGCAGCGCCCCGGCACCCTGCAACTGCAGCCGCCACCGCTGGCACTTTACGTGCACTGGCCGTGGTGTGTGCGCAAGTGCCCCTACTGCGACTTTAATTCGCACGCCACGCCCAGCCAAGGCGCCCCCATGCAAGCCTACCTGGACGCCTTGCGCGCTGACCTTGAGGCCGCGCTGCCCCTGATTTGGGGGCGCACCGTGCACAGCGTGTTCATGGGCGGCGGCACCCCCAGCCTGGCCGAGCCCGAGCTGATGGCCCAATGGCTCTCTACCTTGCGTGCCACCGTGCGCCTGGCCCCTAACGCCGAAATTACCCTCGAGGCCAACCCCGGCACCTTTGAAACCCAGCGCTTCGCCGACTACGTGCAAGCTGGGGTGACGCGCCTGTCGGTGGGCGTACAAAGCTTTAACAACCGCGCCTTAGCGCAACTGGGCCGTGTGCACAACGCTGCACAAGCCCACGCCGCGTTGCAAGAAGCCGCGCGCGTGGCCCCCACCTTTAACCTTGACCTGATGTACGCCCTACCCGGACAAGACCTTGCCGCTTGCCGCCAAGACCTAGCCGAAGCGCTGGCGCACGCGCCGCCGCACCTGTCGATTTACCAGCTAACGATTGAGCCCAACACCCTGTTTGCCGTGCGCCCGCCCAAGCTGCCCAACGACGACACCGCCTACGCCATGCTGGACGCGATTACCGAGGCCACCCAAGCCGCGGGGTTGGGGCGGTACGAGGTGTCG
Organism: Burkholderiaceae bacterium; assembly: GCA_038125525.1. GTDB lineage: Bacteria > Pseudomonadota > Gammaproteobacteria > Burkholderiales > Burkholderiaceae_C > RS62. The sequence goes on from JAYPEA010000060.1 coordinate 9,118, forward strand.
GCCTACGCCAAACCCGGCCACACCTGCTGGCACAACACCAACTACTGGACCTTTGGCGACTACCTTGGCATTGGCGCCGGCGCGCACAGCAAACTTAGCTTTGCCCACCGCGTGCTGCGCCAGGTGCGGCTGCGCGAGCCCGCGCTGTACATGCAGGGTGCGGCGCGTGGCCAAGCCGTGGCCAAGCAGCACGAAGTGGCGCGGCACGACCTGGCCTTTGAGTACATGCTGGGCGCGCTGCGGCTAAAACACGGCTTTACCCTTACCCAATTTACCGAGCGCACCGGCCTGCCACCCAGCGCCGTTCGCCCCGCACTAGACGAGGCGCAAACGCGCGGCCTGCTGCACCAACAAGGCGACCACATCAGCCCCAGCGCCAAAGGCTACGACTTTTTAAGCGACTTACAGGCCATGTTTTTGCCGCCCGAGACACCCACCGTAGAATAGGCGCCACGGAAGCGTGGCAGAGCGGTTGAATGCACCGGTCTTGAAAACCGGCAAGGGTTTACGCCCTTCGTGAGTTCGAATCTCACCGCTTCCGCCATATTGGTTACGCGGCGTTGTGTTTTCTCTAAATTAGTGAAAAATAGTGGCGAGCTATTGCTCGAACTCGCCCAAACAACCAAGAGGAATCATGGTTTGGGTCATTTAATATAGTAACAACGTTTTACTAAAGCCTTGTCCACTGCTCGGCGGGGGGACCGTCGGGACGGCCTCGTCCTGAGCCGTCATCGAACGGCGAAATTAGAAACTGCTTCACTCTATTTGTGAGCCGCCATCGTTTTCCCCAACTCAACCCCCCATTGGTCAAATGCCGAGATATTCCAGATCGCAGATTGATAAAAAACTTTGTGTTCATAAAGCGCTATCAGAGCGCCCAGTGTTTTGGCATCTAGTCGATCGAGCCAAATTAAATTTGTTGGCACATTACCAGGGAATGTTCGGTGGGGCGCAAGCAGTTTGATCTGCTCATCTGTATGGCCGGAGTCGCGTAACATGGAAACTGTGGTCTGAAAATCGCGCCCTAGAGCCAGCGCTTGGACCTGCGCCATCAAGTTTTTTTGGACGATTTGTTGGTGTGATGCAACCGTAGTAAGCGGGACGTCATCCTCTCGAACCCCTATGAAATCGCAGGCTAGCGTGTGTGTGCCTTGGTGCAGCAATTGAAAGTAGGCATGTTGTCCGTCAATGCCGAGACCTCCCCACACGACAGGCCCCGTTTTATATCCGAGCTCGCCTCCCTCGACGGAAGTTCTTTTGCCTTGACTCTCCATATCCATTTGTTGAATGAATGGCGTGAAATAAAGCAGCCGGCTTGTATACGGAGCTATTAAATGCGATTGGGCGTTTAGAAAGTTGATATTCCAAATCCCGATTAATGCCATTCGCAAAGGAAGGTTTTGGTCGGGGGGGGCGTGGAGGACATGTTGATCCATCGAGGCGCCACCCTTGAGGAATGCGCGGAAGCCACTTT
>JAYPEA010000061.1:0-10410 GCA_038125525.1 Burkholderiaceae bacterium
GCCCAGCGCCAGCACCACGTGGGGCCAGTGGCGCCCGTACCAAAAGCCGGGCCGCCAACGCAACAAGGCCACCCCGCTGGCGCCCGCCAGCCAGCCAAAGCACGCGCCGCCCAGCACGTCCACCGGCCAGTGGGCGCCCACGGCCACGCGCGAGGCGGCTGCTAATCCAGCCAGCACCAGCACGCCAACCCTCACCCACTGGGCGATGCGGGGCGATTGGGTTTCGTGTTGCAACCCCAGCCACACCGCCGCGGCCACGGCAAAGGCGGTGATGCTGTGACCCGACGGGAAACTGTGTTGCGTCAGCACACCGCCGATAACATGAAACGCATCGGGCGGCAGCAGGGCCGCCGGCCGCGGGCTGTCAAACCACGCCTTAAGCGCCAACGATCCCAGTCCACCCACTGGAATCGCGGCTACCAAGGCCAACACCGGGGTGGCACGCCACAACATCAAGGGCAGCATCAGGGCCAGCGCGATTTGGGTGTCGCCCAGGTGGGTCAGGCCGCCCCACCACGCCGCAGGCAGCACCGAGGCCAGTTGGTTCAACCACACAAACCCCTCGGTACTGGGTGGCAGCCACAGGTGCCAGGCGGTGGCAACCAGCAAGCCAGCCACGGCCAATGCAAGTGAGGGGTGAGGGAGCAAAAACATGGGAGCGCGTTGTGTTGTTATGGTGGTGTGAAGCGGTCGCGCCAGCCCGGCTAGGGTGGCCCTTGCCAGTTGGTGCACAGAAAAAATTCAAACGCCGCAAGTTGTTGCCCCGCACGCTGCACGGTTTGCGTTTGCAGTGGCGCGCACGCGGCAAACGCCCCGGGCCCAACGGGCAAGGGGTAGGGTTTGAGCGACCAGTTCAGCACCACGCGTGTATCACCGCGCTGGGGTTTGCCAAACCAGCGGTCAAACTGCGACGGTTTGCCGCGCAACACCTGCACCGTCATGGGCCGGGCGTACCAGGCCACGCGGCTGGCCAGCGTCCAGTTAAGCACGCCCAGGCCCTGCGCGCCGTGGGTCTGGGCCAGCGCCACGGCGGTCTGGGCGGCGTCTTGCCAGCCGTACAAATCGGCGAACAAGTTAAACACCTTGGGGCTGCCCGATGCGCGTTGCGGTGCGCTTGACCAGCCACCAACCAGCATCAACCCGGCCAGCGCCAAACACAGCGTGGCCTGCAGCCCCAGCAGCGCCCGCACCAGCCACGCGCGGCGTTGCCACAGCACCACCAGGCCAACGGCGGCCACCGGCAGCATGGCCATGACCGTGGGCGCAGGCCAGTGCGGCAGCGTGCTGCCACGCCCGCTGCTTAGCAGCCACAGCAGCCAGCCTGGCCAAATAAAGGCGCCCAGCCAAGCCCAATTCGGCCGCTCCCTGCTGTTCAACTGGCCTCGGCTGCCCCAAGCACCCCAAAAAATCGCCGGGCCAAACACCAGCGTCACGGCCAGCACAAACACCAGCACGCGCGCCACGGCCCACGGCTTGGCACCGGCGGCGTGGTTAAGCTGGTACGCCAACGACGCCCACTCGTTGGCTGCGTTCCAAACAAACACGGGGCTGACCATCGCAGCGGCCACCAGCAGCGCCAGCCACAGCCCGGGCAGGGCCAACACACGCCCCCCATGTCGCCGCCACAGCACCCAGGCCGCACCCAGTGCCAACAGCACCGCCGTGTATTTGGCCAAGCCCGCCAGCCCCAGGCTGATCCCAAGCAAGGCCCAGTCACGCCATGTGGGGTGGGTGGGGCCATGCGTGAGGCGCCAACTCGCGTGCATCACCGCCAGCGTAAGCGGCAGCAGCAACACATCGGGCACCAGCGCCAGGCCCAGCAGGTGCAGCATGGGGCTGGTGCTCCACAGCGCCAGCGCGGCCACACCCGCGGCGCGGCCAAACCAATTGGCGCTGAGTTGCACCACGTACCACCCGGTGAACAGCCACAGGCCCACGGGCACCACCCGCATCAGCCAGTCGGCGCCGCCCAGTGCCACCCACGGCGTTTGCACCCAGCCCACCAGGGGTGGGTGGTCGTAGTAGCTCCAGTCGGGGTGCGCGCCATAAAGTGCGTAATGCGCCTCGTCGGCAGAGAGCTGAAACTGCCCCGCCATTAACGCATGCACCGCCGTAATCAGCAGCAGCGTCAGCCACGCGCCGCGACCAAGCGGCGCCCAGCCCATCATGCGCGGTTGCGCCCCGACCACACCAGCATGGACGTGACGCTGTAGTTCCAAAACAAGCCCACCACAATGCCGGCCAAGCCCGAACCGAGCCAGTTGCCCCAGTCCGCGTACAGGTAGCTGGCCACGCCCACGTTGGCGCTGGCACCCAGCGCGCAGGCGGCCATGAACTTAAGCAGCCCCGGAATCAACGCCCAACCGGTGAGTTTTTTGTCTTGATAGGTAAGGGTATTGTTCACAAAAAAGTTGAACATCATGGACACCACCACCGCGGCGGTTTGCGCCACCGCAAAGGCCGCGCCAAAACCCGCGAGCAAGGTGCTGAGCACCGCCAGGTGCACGCCCACACCCAGCCCGCCCACGGCGGCAAACGACACCAGCCGCGTGGGCACAAAGCGGCCCACGGTTTTGTCGACCAGCAGCAACAAAAACTCGTAAATCACACGCTCGTCGAGTTTGCTTTGCCCGGCTTGGCGCGGCCGAAACTCAAACGGCACCTCCTTGATGCGCAGTGGCGTGGGAGACGAGGCCACGATGTCGAGCAAAATCTTAAAGCCCATGCCCGAGAGGCGGTGTACCACGCGGTCAAGCACCTCGCGGCGCAGCATAAAAAAGCCGCTCATGGGGTCGTGCAGCGGCGCGCGCAGCACGCGCTGGGCCAGCGCCGTGGCCACGCGGCTGGTACGAATGCGATCGCTTGACCACTGGCCCAAACTGCCGCCTTCGGTGTAGCGCGAGCCCACCACCAGGTCCAGGTCTTGGTCACGCAGGGCTTGCAGCATCAGGGGTAGGCGGGTCTCGTCGTGTTGCAAGTCCCCGTCCATCACCGCCAAGTAGGGCGCGGCCGTGGCAAGCATGCCTTCAATGCACGCCGTGGCCAGGCCACGACGACCCACGCGTCGCAAACAGCGCACCCGGGGGTTGGTTTGGCTAAGCTGCCAGGCTTGGGCAAAGGTGTGGTCGGGCGAGTCGTCGTCAACAAACACCACCTCCCACGCCACCCCAGCCAAGGCCGCTTCGAGCTGCGCCACCAGGGCGTGCACGTTGGCCGATTCGTTAAAGGTGGGCACCACCACGCACAGCTCGGGCGCGGACCAAGCGTGGCTTGTGGTTGCGGGCTGGTGGGCCGGGGCGTTCATGGGGAGCAGTGAGTTGTTAGGATAATGGTGGCAAACCTAAGCTTAGGCTCGCTGGCGTACGCGTCTCCATTATCAAGCAAATACCCATGCCCCCTGCCCCTCACGTCCCCTTGGTTGTCGATGCCGACGGTACGCTGCTGCGTGGCGACATGCTGCATGAGGCTTTGCGCGTGTGCGTGCTGCAGCCGCGGCGTTGGCTGGGGGCGTTGCGTGCGGCGTTTCGGGGCAGGGCCGCGCTCAAGCAACATCTGGCCAGTTGGGTGCGCTTTTCCCCGGGCACGCTGGTGTGGCGTGCCGAGGTGGTGCAGTGGCTGCAAGCGCAGCGCGCGGCGGGGGTGCCCCTGGTGCTTGCCAGCGCCAGCCCCATGCCGTGGGTGCAAGCGTTGGCCGACGCGTTGGGGTTGTTTGACGAGGTGTTGGCCTCTACCGGCACCATCAACCTCAAAGGGCAAGCCAAGCGTGAGGCGTTGCAGGCCAAGTTTGGCGTGCAGGGCTACGACTACGTAGGCGACAGCGCGGCCGACGTGCCGGTATGGCAGGGCGCCCGGCGGGCCTGGGTGGTGGCGGCTTCGCCGTGGCAGCTGCGGCGTTGGCAAGCCCACGCGCCGCACCTGCAAGTGCTGCCGCAGGTGGCCCCGGTGTCGTGGTTGGCCGCGGCGGTGGCCGCTTTGCGCCCCGTGCAGTGGGCCAAAAACTTACTCATGGCCGCGCCGCTGTTGGCCGCGCATCGTTACGTTGAACCGGGTTGGTTGCTGCCCTTGGTGCTGGGCATGGCAAGTTTTTCGTTGGTGGCCTCGGCGGCGTATTGGATCAACGATTGGGCCGATGTGGCGCACGACCGCGTGCACCCCACCAAGCGCCACCGCCCACTGGCCAGTGGTGCCTTACCGCTGTGGGCGCCGGCGCTGGTGGTGCCGGGGCTGTTGGTGCTTGCCGCGGCGCTGGCCCATGGCTTGCCCGCGGCGTTTCAGGCCGCCTTGGTGGTGTACGCGGTGGCAACCTTGGCGTACAGCTTTGGGCTCAAGGCCGTGCCGTTGGCCGACGGCATCACGCTGGCGGCGCTTTACACATGGCGCATGGTGGCGGGGGCGTGGCTTGTTGGCGTACCCATGTCGTATTGGTTTTTGCTGTTTGCCATGTTTTTGTTTTTTAGTTTGGCCATGGCCAAGCGCTACAGCGAACTGCGCGACATGCCGCCCAGCCAGGCCGAGGTGCCCGGGCGCGGCTACGGCGCTGACGACGGCGCCATGGTGCTTGTCCTGGGGGTGGCCAGCGGCATGGTGGCGGTGCTGGTGCTGGCGCTGTACAGCCGCGACCCGCACACCATGGCCTTGTACCGCCAGCCGGCGGTGGTGGCGTGGGCCGCGCCGCTGCTGTTGTATTGGGTGGCGCGGGTGTGGCGCTGCGCGCATCGGCGGCAGTTGCAGCAAGACCCGGTGTTGTTTGCCTTGCGCGACCGCGTCAGTTGGTTGGTGGGTGCGCTGGTGTTGGGGCTGGTGCTATGGGCCAGGTAGGGTGGCACCCCGCCGTTATTGTGTGGCGCTACGCCCTGATTGCGCTGCTGGCCACGGCGGTTAATTTGCTGGTGCAAATGATGTGGGTGGCGTGGTACACCGGCCCCGAGGCGGTGGTGTTGTCGGTGTTGGCGGGTACGGCTGCGGGTTTGCCGCTGAAGTACGTGGCCGAAAAGCGTTGGATATTTGCCTACCGCGCCCGCGACTTGGCGCACGACGGGCGACTGTTTGTGTTTTACAGCCTGCTGGGGGTGCTAACCACTTTGATTTTTTGGGGCATCGAGGCGGCGTTTCATTGGTGGTTTCAAACCCACGCCATGCGCTACCTGGGCGGGGCCATTGGCCTGACGTTGGGCTACTTTATTAAGTACCAGCTTGATAAGCGGTATGTGTTTGTTGACTGGCCCAAGGAGCAACCGGCATGACGCTGTGCAGTGGCTGGGGACGCGTGAACCCACGCCCCGTGCACACGCACGTGGCGCGTGACGGGCAGGCACTGGCGGCGTTGGCGCAGCTGCCGCATGGCCTCATTGCGCGCGGGTTGGGTCGCAGTTATGGCGACAGCGCCGTGGCCGACCACGTGGTTGCCATGCACGGTTTGGACTGGTTACAAAGTTGGGACCCCACCACCGGTGTGCTGGCGTGCGCCGCTGGCTTGAGTTTGGATGCGCTGCTGGCCTTTGTGGTGCCACAAGGCTGGTTTTTGCCGGTCACCCCGGGCTCGCGTTTTGTTACCCTGGGTGGAGCGGTGGCCAGTGACGTGCACGGCAAAAACCACCACTTGCACGGCACCCTGGGGCAGCACGTGTTGGCGCTGAACATATGTTTGGGCAACGGCGAGCGCGTCACGGCCTCGCCCACCGAACACGCCGACTTGTTTGCCGCCACTTGCGGCGGCATGGGGTTAACCGGCATCATCGAATCGGTGCAGTTGCAGTTGCAGCCCGTGGCGTCGTCTCAGATGCAGGTCACGCATCATCGCGCGCCACACCTTGAGGCGCTGCTTGAGGCCTTTGCCGCACACGCGCACGCCACGTATTCGGTGGCGTGGCTGGACGCCTGGAGTCCCGCCCCGCGCCTGGGGCGCGGCGTGTTGATGGTGGGCGAACACGCCGCCACTGGGCCGCTGCAGTGGCGTGCGCCGCGCACCTGGACGGTGCCCTTTGACATGCCGCCGGCGCTGTTGGGGGCGCCGCTGCTGCGCGCGTTCAATGCCTGGACTTACGCCCGCGCCCGCACCGGGGCTGGCGTGCAAGACTTGATTCCTTACTTTTACCCACTCGACGCGCTGGCGCAGTGGAACCGCTTGTACGGTCGGCGCGGGTTTTATCAGTACCAGTTTGTGGTGCCCCCCGAGGGTGCGGCCGCCGTGTTACGCCGCGTGTTGCAGGCCATACAAGAGGCTCGGGTGCCGCCGTTGTTGGCCGTGCTCAAGGCGTTTGGCCCGGCCAATGCGCACCCGCTGTCGTTTCCGATGGCCGGCTACACCTTGGCGTTGGATTTTGCCGCCAGCGAGGCTGCCGTCGCTCTTATGAACACCTTGGACGACTGGGTGCACGACGCCGGCGGCCGGGTTTACCTAACCAAAGACGCGCGCCTGAGCGCGCGCCATTTTCGCCAAGGGTACCCGCAGTGGGAGGCCTTTGAGGCCGTGCGTGCCAAGTATCATGCCGTGGGGCGGTTCGCATCGCATCAATCGCGGCGTTTGGGGCTGGCATGAAGTTTGTTGTCATCATTGGGGCCACCTCGGCCATGGCGCAGCACGCCGCTCGGTTGTGGGCCTCGCGTGGCGATCGGTTGTTGTTGCTGGGGCGCAACCCCAGCGTGTTGCAAGCGTTGGCGCAAGACTGCCGCTTACGCGGCGCCGCGCAAGTTGATCACATGGCGCACGATCTCAACGACGTACCCTACTGGCAACAAGCCCTGGACGCGGCGTTGGCCGATGCCCCCCCGGTGGATGCGGTGCTGCTGGCCTATGGCGTGTTGCCGCAGGCCGACGCCGTGAACCACGACTGGGCCGCACTCGAAGCCAGCTTACACACCAATTTGGTTGCGCCGCTGGGCCACTTGGCGTGGTGGGCCAACAGGCTGCAAGCGCAAGGGCGTGGCACCTTGGCTGCCATTGGCTCGGTTGCCGGTGACCGGGGCCGTGCCAGCAACTACGCCTACGGTGCGGCCAAAAGCGGCCTGGCCACTTACCTGCAGGGTTTGCGTCAGCGTCTGTACCGCCATGGCGTGACGGTGCTCACCATCAAGCCTGGTTGGGTGGATACCCCCATGACCGCGGACATCGACAAAAACGCCTTGTTCGCTGCCCCCGAGGGCGTGGCGCGCGACATCGTGCGCGCCATCGACCAAGGCCGCACCCAACGTTACACGCCGTGGTTTTGGGCTGGCATCATGGCCGTGGTACGCGCCATCCCTGAGCGCGTGTTCCGGCGTTTGTCGCTATGAACATGGCGTGGGCTGGCGCCGCCCCAGCTCCGTCGTCGCGGCTGCTCTGGTTGTTGGCTTTGGCCGCGGCCGTGGCGCGTCTAAGCCTTGGGCTCACGTTCCCCATCACTGGCGATGAGGCGTTGTTTGTCGACTGGGGGCGCCAGTGGGCCGGGGGCTACTACGACCACCCGCCCATGGTGGGCTGGTGGCTGGCACTGATTCAGTCCACCTTAGGTGATGCCCTTTGGGCGGTGCGCCTGCCGGCCATGTTGTTGCCGTTGGCGCTGGCTTGGGTGGTGGCCGACATGGTGCGCACCGTGGCCACCGACAAAGCAGCGTGGGCCTTGCTGCTGGTGTTGTGCTTGCCTTGGAGTTGGTGGTACATCTTTGTTACCACCGACACGCCGCTGTTGGCCGGGGCTTTACTGGCCGTGTGGGCGTGGTGGCGCGCCCAGCCTTTTGACCGCCCCAGCCTGCGAGGCGTGGCCTGGTACGCGCTGGTGGGCGTGGGCTTGGCGGTGGCGTGGTTGTCCAAATATTTCGCGGTGCTGTTGGCTGTGGGTTTGGCGCTGCAAGCCATGCAACAGCGGCGATGGTGGGCCATGGGGGTGGTGGCGCTGGTGTGTTTGCCCGCGGTGGCCTGGCACGTGGTTTGGAACATGACCCACGGTTGGGCCACGGTGATGTTTAACGTCTTCAATCGCAACCAAGACGCCGTGGCCAGTTGGCAGCATTTGCCGGTGTACGCGTTGTCTTGGGTTTACTGGTTAACGCCTGCGTTGGCTTGGGTGTTGTGGCGCCATCGGCGGGCCGCGTGGGCCGAGTTGCGACACCCCAGCGGGCGCGGCTTACCGCTGCTGGCCCCGGTGCTGCTGCTGGGCGTGGTGGCCTTGGCCACCCAGGTGGGGCTGCATTGGTTGCTGGCGTTTTACCCGCTGGCGCTGGTGTGGGCGGTGCTGGCGCTGCCGCTGCCCGCGTTGCGCCGGGCGTGCTGGGGGGTGGCAGCGTTTACGCTGCTGCACGCGGTGGTGGTGGTGGGTTTGACCACCACCAGCCTAAACGACTGGCGCGATACCCCCTGGTACCCCAAGTTGGTGCGCAGTTACCGCACCGCCGAACTGGTGGCGCAAGTCGATGCCCCAGGCACCGTGCTCATGACCACGGGTTACACCGCCTCGGCCTTGTATGGCTACGCCTTGGGGCGCCACGTGCCGGTGTTTGGTGTGGGCAGCAAACACGGCCGTCACGACGACTTGTTTACCGACTACCGCGCCTTCAACGGGGCCACCGTGCGTGTGTTGTCCGAGCGGCCATTAAACCCGGTCGATTACGCGCCGTTTTTTGCGCAGATACGGCGTTGGCAAATCAGCCAAGACGGGGTGGAGTTTGAGGTGTTAGAGGGAACGGGTTTCAACGCCGAGGTTTACCGCCAGCGCGTGCTGCAGCCTGCCTACCAAACGTTTCACCGCATTCCGGCGTGGTTGCCCGTGCTTGACGACCCGCTGGCGCGGGCCGTGTGCGGTCAGCCACGCTGCGCCGGGCCCACCACGCGCGTGCCGTAAACTCAAGCTCGCCATGAATGCAAACGCGTCTCTCTTGCACGGCACCGTGTTGGTGGCCGACACCTCCGACCCCGCGGTGGTTGCGGCGCTGGCCTTGCCTGTGCAAGACGCCACCACCAACCCCTCGCTGGTACTCAAAACGCTGCAACAACCGGCGTATCGGCCTTGGTTGCGGCAAGCCGCACAAAGCACACAAGCCGTGGCTGGGCAAGAGCATGCCGAGGCGGTGATGGACACCTTGCTGGTGCGCTTTGCCCATGCCTTGCTGGCTGTGATTCCGGGGCGGGTTTCGGTGGAGCTCGACGCCCGCTTGAGCGTTGACACCCAAGCCACTGTTGCCAAGGCTCACCAGTTGTTGGCCCGTATGGATGCCGCTGGGGTCCCGCGCCAGCGCGTGTTGGTTAAGATTGCCGCGACCTGGGAAGGCATACAAGCCGCGCGTGCATTAAGCGAGCAAGGCATAGGCACCAACATGACGTTGGTGTTTGGCATGGCGCAGGCCACAGCCTGCGCCGACGCCGGGGCGACCTTAATTTCTCCATTCGTTGGCCGCATTTACGATTACGTCAAGGCCCAAGCCGGTGCCGCGTGGGACGAAGCCGCCCACGCAGGCGTGCGCGACCCTGGCGTGCAATCGGTCACGGCGATTTACCAAACCTTTAAGCACCACGGCGTGGGTACGGCCGTGATGGGTGCGAGTTTTCGCAAACTCGATCAGGTGTTGGCGCTGGCCGGCTGCGATTTGCTCACCATCAGCCCCGACTTGCTTGGGCAGCTGGCCACACACGCCGCCCCCGTGGCGCGGACGCTGCAACCGGAGCATACGCCGCATGCCTTGCGCGTTTGGCCACAGGCCACCGAGTCTGCCTTTCGCAACGCCATGGCCGACCACGCCATGGCCCGCATTAAGCTGCAAGAGGGCATCGACGCCTTTGTACGCGACACCCAAACCTTGCTTGAAATGATTCAAGCCGAGCTGATCCAATAAAAAAACCCACCGGGGTCACCGGTGGGTTGGGAGGGCAAGGGGCCGACGGCTTGCGCCAGCCCCTGGATGGCCCGGGCCTTGTTACATGCCCATGCCGCCCATGCCACCCATGTCACCCATGCCGCCAGGCATGGCAGGCGCAGCCGACTCGTCTTTGGGCGACTCGGCCACCATGGCCTCGGTGGTCAGCATCAGGCTGGCCACAGACGCTGCGTTTTGCAACGCGGTGCGCGAGACCTTGGTGGGGTCCAAAATCCCCATCTCGATCATGTCGCCGTAGGTGTCGTTGGCGGCGTTGTAGCCGTAGTTGCCTTTGCCCTCTAGCACCTTGTTAATCACCACGCTGGCTTCGCCGCCGGCGTTAAAGACGATCTCGCGCAAGGGCGCCTCGATGGCCTTGAGCACCAGCTTGACGCCGGCGTCTTGGTCGGCGTTATCGGCCTTGATGTCGCCAGCAGCTTGACGTGCACGCAACAGCGCCACGCCACCACCGGCCACAATGCCCTCTTCTACCGCCGCGCGCGTGGCGTGCAGCGCGTCTTCGACGCGGGCTTTCTTCTCTTTCATCTCCACCTCGGTGGCGGCGCCCACTTTAATCACGGCCAC
>JAYPEA010000062.1:0-9929 GCA_038125525.1 Burkholderiaceae bacterium
ACAGGTACAGCAGCGCACGCCACGCCGCATCGAGCATGGTCACCATCTTATTCATTGGACATCGCCGCGGCCACCTCAGCCGGAACGGGAGCCTGCAGCAGATGCTGCCGGTAGTAGGCCAACTCATCAATGGACTCGATCACATCGGCCAGCGCCGTGTGTGCCTGGCGCTTAACAAACCCGGCCAGCAACTCCGGACGCCAACGGCGGGCCAGCTCTTTAAGGGTGCTCACGTCCACATTACGGTAATGAAAATAGGCCTCGAGCTTGGGCATGTAGCGCACCAAAAACCGTCGGTCTTGCCCAATGGTGTTGCCACACATGGGCGAGGCACGCTCGGGCACGTACTGGCGCATGAAGTTTAGCAACTCGGCCTCGGCTTGGGCCTCGGTGGTGGTGCTTTGCCGCACCTTGTCCACCAGCCCGCTGCGGGTGTGGGTGCCGGTGTTCCAGGCGTCCATCGCGCCGAGTACGGCGTCGCTTTGGTGCACCACCACCACCGGGCCAGGCACCACCGGCCATAGCTGCGGCCCGGTGACCACCATGGCCACCTCCAGCAGCCGCTCGCGCTCGGGGTCTAAGCCACTCATCTCGCAATCGATCCAAACCAGGTTGTGCTCGTTTTTGGCCAGCGCGGGCGGCTTGGCGGTCGCTTCGTCGTTCATTGCTCCATTGTCGCCCAAGCCATGGCCTTTGTTCGTACACTTGCAGCATGTCCCCTTCATTCCGCCCCCAACCGCTTGCCCCAGACACGTTGACCGCTGCCTTGGCCGCGCACGGCCTAGGCGCCGCGGGCTGGCACCTGGCCAATGGCGAGCTGGTTAAACAATTCGCGTGGCCCAATTTTCATGCCACCATGGCCTTTGTGAACGCGGTGGCAGCGTACGCGCATCAAGCCGACCACCACCCCACCTTGGTGGTGACCTACGGCCACTGCGAGGTGCGCTGGAGCACCCACGAGCCGCTGGGCATTACCGAACTCGACGTAGCTGGCGCCCTGGCAACGCAGGCACTTGGCCCGACTGCATGAGCGTGCCCGGCGCGCCGACCGCCGAGGCCGCCCGTGTGGTGGCCGATTTCGGCCAGCAGCTGATGCTGCAACGCGCCGACGGCACGCGCATTGAGGCCACGGCGCGAGGCAAACGCCGCCTGGCAGTTACCGGGGACTGGGTGGACTGGACGCCCACCGGCGACCGGGCGCAGGTCACACGGGTGTACCCGCGCCATAACGTGCTGTGGCGGCAAGACGACACCCGCAGCAAAACCTTTGCCGCCAACGTCTCGCGCGTGGTGGTGGTGGTGGCCGCGCTGCCGCGCCTAAACACCGACTGGCTGGACCGCGCACTGGTGGCCGCTGCCGCCGCCGGTATCGAGGCCGAGTTGGTGGTCAACAAAAGCGACTTGGTTGCCGAACACGCCCACACCATGCAGCAGTTGCAACCCTACGCGGCCATGGGGTACGCGCTGTGGCCGATGTCGGTGGCGCAAGGCAGTGGGCTGGCGGCTTGGACGCGCCACGCCCAAGCCCACGTTAGCCTGCTGTTGGGCGCCTCGGGCGTAGGCAAAAGCAGCCTACTCAACCAACTGGTGCCGCAGGCGCAGGCCCTAACCCAATCGCTCTCGGCCAGTGCGGCCACCGGACGGCACACCACCACGCACACCACCTGGCATTGGCTAGACGCGAGCCAACACGGGGCACTCATTGACTCGCCTGGCTTTCAAAATTTTGGCCTGCATCACGTGGCCCCCGAAGCGCTGGCCAGCCTCATGCCGGACGTGGCGGCGTACACGGGCGGGTGTCGTTTTTACAACTGCAGTCACACCCACGAACCCGGCTGCTCGGTGCGTGCCGCGCTGCAACAGGCCAACGCCACCCTAACACCGGGGCGCTACGACTCGTACTGCGCCTTGCACCAGGCCCTAACCCACGCGCAACAAACCGCGCGCCGCGGCGGCTAGCCCAGCAAGGTCACCAACGCCAGCAGGGCAAGCCAACACACCATGCTGCGCGCCAGCAGCGACTCAGCCTGCATCAGCTGCGCGGCGTGCGCCACCGGGTCGTGCTGCGCATCGGCCCCCGCGGGCGCCTGCAGCGCGCCCGATAACGCCGCGGCCAGCGCCGGGGTGTTGTCGTGGGCCAGTTGATCGCGCATCACCTGCCAGCCCGAAACCGCGCCACCAAAATGGCCCATGGCGCCCCACAGCAGCACCGTGACCCGGCTGGGAAGGTAGTCCAGCACGCGCCACGCCTGGCCGGCCACCTCGGCCAGGGCGCTACCGGGCTGGCTGGGTGCCTGCGCTGCCAAACTGCCGGCCAGTCGGTACGCCACCATCAGCCCCGGCCCCAGCCCCAAGGCCCAGCCCAGCACCAGCGCCGTAACGGGCCCCAACGACAACGCGTGCATCGAAGCCGCTGCGTCCAGCCACAACTGGTCGGCGGCCGCGTCTTGTTGGTTGGCCCACGCCTCACGTTGTTGGTGCAGGGCCTCGTTGGCGGTTTGCCAGCCCACACAGGCCACCACACAAAGCACAAGCCAGACGAAAGTCAGCAAGCCATGAATTGACGCCAGCCACGCCGAAATCAAACCCGGCAACACCACCGCCAACGACCACCAGGCCCACGCCATGGTGCGTGAGCCCGGGTTTTGCTGCCACCACCACGCCGCGCGCGCGCGCCACCCGCGCCGCCATGCCGCCGCGCGGCTTGGGGCATACGCGTGTTCAACCCATAAACCCAAGGCAAAAGCAAAAAACAACATGGCCCGATGATACCCAGCCCAACGCTAGGCCAGTAAATAACGATACAAATTGCGCAGCATCCCAGCGGTGGCACCCCAAATAAAGCGCTCCATCGCCCCGTCTTGGTACGGTATCGACCACCACGCCCGCGGCACACCCGAGGGCAACACCTCGTGGCGGTAGTGATGCCGGGGGTTCATCAGGTGCGACATGGGCACCTCAAAAACCTCGTCTACCTCGCGTGGGTGCGGCTGCCACCGGGCCTGTGGCGACACCAAGGCCACCACTGGCGTGACGCGAAAACCCGTTCCTGTGAGGTAGGTGGGTAGCGCCCCCAACACCTCGGCGTGCTCAGGCATTAACCCAATTTCCTCGTTTGCCTCACGCAGCGCCGCGGCCACGGCCGAGGCGTCGGTGGCGTCTACCTTGCCGCCCGGCAACGCCACCTGCCCGGCGTGGGTCGCCATGCCAGCTGGGCGCTGGGTGAGCACCAGCATCATCTCTTGACGCGGCACCAGCGCCATCAGCACCGCGGCATCGCGGGGCATGGTGCCGGGCTTGAGCAGGGGCTCTCGGCGTGTTTCTGGCTGCCAATCGGGGGCGCGGGCAAAGTGCGCGCGCAGCCCCTCGGGGCTCAAGCGCCAAGGGTCCACCATGTGGTGCGGCTCAGCCAACGGCTGGCCCGGGATGTCTTTGGGGTTTGGCACCTGCAACCTAAGAAAAAAGCCGCTGAACCAGCGGCTTGTGCGCAAGGTGCCTTAGGCGCCGAGCTTTTCTTTGATGCGAGCAGACTTGCCGCTGCGCTGGCGCAGGTAGTACAGCTTGGCACGGCGCACGTCGCCACGGCGCTTGACTTCGATTTTTGCGATCAGTGGGCTGTAGAGCTGAAAGGTTCGCTCCACGCCTTCACCGCTAGAAATTTTGCGCACGATGAAGCTGCTGTTGATGCCGCGGTTGCGTCGCGCAATGACCACACCCTCGTAGGCCTGAACCCGCTTGCGGCTGCCCTCTACCACGTTCACGCTCACCACCACGGTGTCGCCAGGGGCAAAGGTGGGGATGGTTTTCCCCAGGCGCGCCATTTCTTCTTGCTCTAGTTCTTGAATCAGATTCATGATTTCCTCGTTGCGATCGTGTTTGCGCTACGCAAAAGGCCCCGTGCTCCCTGCCAAGCAGGCGTTGGCGTTGGGGCGGCCAAACAGAGGATCAACCGCGCATTGTAGCGGATTTGCCCCTACACAGCCACCAGGCAATCACCAGCACCACTTAGTCGTTGTCTTGGGGGCGCGGCGCCGCGCTGGGCAGTGCCGGCGACGGTGGCTCAAGCAAGTCGGGGCGCCAACGCTGGGTCACGGCCAGGCGTTGCTCGCGGCGAAAACGGGCGATGGCTTGGTGGTCGCCGCCCAAAAGCACCTCGGGCACGCCCTGCGCACCCTTGGGGCCGTGCCACACCTCGGGCCGGGTGTAGTGTGGGCAGTCCAGCAGCCCGTCTTGGCTGGAATGAAAGCTGTCTTGTCGCGCGCTGTCGGCGCCGCCCAACACCCCAGGTACGCCGCGCGCCACCGCGTCAAGCAGCGCCAGCGCGGCAAGCTCGCCGCCAGACAGCACAAAGTCACCCAAGCTGATTTGCGCGTCCACCATTTGGTCAATAAAGCGCTGGTCAATGCCCTCGTAGCGGCCGCACACCAACACCGCGCCCACGCCCGCCGCCCAGTGGTCAACCACAGCCTGATTAAGCCTTTGCCCCACGGGCGAAAAACACACCACCGGCGCCACTGGCAAGGCGGCATGGCGACGTGCTTGCTGCGCCGCTTGTACCGCTGCGGCCAACGGCTCGGCTTGCAACACCATGCCCGGGCCACCGCCAAAAGGTCGGTCGTCAACCCGCCGGTAATTGCCCTGAGCGAAGTCCCGCAGGTTCCAAACGTGGATGGGCATCGGGCCATCGGCAGCAAAGGCGCGTCGGGTCACGCCCTGAGTCAACCAAGGGCGAATCAGGTCGGGAAACAAGGTGATGACGTCAAAACGCATAACAACCCCGCTCAGCGGCTGTATTCGGCTTGCCAATCCACCGTCACGGTGCCGGCGGTCAGGTCAACCCGGTCAATGTAGGCGGCAACAAACGGGATCAGATGCGGCCCATAAGCTTCTTCTTGCACCACCAGCACCGGGGCCGCGCCGGTCTCCATGATGTCGCCCACCACCCCCAAACACACGGCCTGGCGGTTGCGCACCTGCAACCCAATCAGGTCCACCCAGTAGTACTCGTCGGTGGCCGGCTCGGGAAAGGCTGAGCGGGGCAGCCAAATGGTTACGCCGCGCAGGCCTTGGGCGGTCTCGCGGTCGCTCACACCGTCTAGCCGCGCCACCCATTGCGCCCCAGCGGCGCGGCAAGACAAGCAGCCAATGTGTACCGCCCCTTCAAACCATGCAAACCGCGGGCCGCCGGCCGCCTCTGGCGGGGTGAGCCACCACCGTTTGTGCCCGAGTAGAGCATCGGGCTGAGCGCTGAAGGCTTTGATTTTGACCTCACCACGCACCCCGTGCGCGCCGGTGATGGCCCCCAACGCCACCGCATCGGCAGGCAAAACCCCAGCTTGGCCAAGGGGTAAGGGAGTGGGTGAAGCAACCATAAAAAAACGCGCGGTGCCAAGAGCCGGCAGCGCGCGCTGGATGGCGAAGCCCAGCTTAGGCGGCGGCCTGCTTCATGAGGCGCGCCACCGTGTCAGAGGGCTGGGCACCCACACCCAACCAATGGCTTAGGCGGTCTTGCTCAAGACGCAGGGTTTCGGCCGCGCCCTTGGCCATGGGGTTATAAAAGCCAATGCGCTCGATGAAGCGGCCGTCTCGGCGGCTGCGGCGGTCGGCCACCACGATGGAGTAAAACGGACGGGCTTTGGCGCCGCCGCGGGCAAGTCGTATGACAACCATGGGAAATGGTTCCTTAAAGGCTTGTGGTTTGGCAGCACCCGAGACACGTTGTCTGCCACCTGGCAGAAGAGTACCGCGAAACCGCGCATTGTAGCAAACTGGCGTGCCACAATGCCAAGTGCCATGCGTCCCCACCCTTCACCCCACTCCGCCCCCATCAACAAAACCCTTGCCGTTTGGCTGGCCTTGCTGCTGGGCACGCTTGGGGTGCACCAATTTTATGTGCGCGGCTGGCGCACGGTGTGGGGCTGGCTGCATTGGCCGGTGACGCTAGCTGGCCTGGTGGGGCTGCGCATGGTGCTTACCCTGGGCACAACGCACGCGCTTATTTGGGTGCTGCTGCCGCTGTTGGGTGTGGCCGTGGCGGTGCCTTGCCTCACGGCCATTGTGTGGGCCCTAAGCAAACCCGAAGACTGGAACCGGCGCTTTAACCCCACGCGGACGCCTAGCGATGCGGCCGGCGCCACCCACGCGCTTACCGTTTGGGCGGTGGTGCCGGCGCTGCTGGTGGGGGCGGTGGCACTCACATCAAGCTTGGTCATTAGCTTTCAGGGCTACTTTGAGGCCCAGGTGCAAGCCGCCCGCGCCATCAGCCAGTAGGCAAGCAGCGCGGTTAAGCCACGTCAAGCAAGCCCAGCCCACGCAGCAGCGCAAGCCACAGGCTAAGCGTCACGGCCGAGGCCGCGGTGGACCAGGCCATGGCCGCCGTCACCACATCACGCGCCACGCTGTAACGCTGAGAGAACACAAACGCGTTGGCCCCTACCGGCAAGGCAGCCGTAAGGGTAAGCACCCCCAAGGGTAGGCCTCGCAGCCCCACCAACCAGCCCACGGCCAACACCAGCAAAGGGCACAGCACCAATTTGGTGGCCGCCACGCTCAGCGCCAGCGGCGCGCGTCCGCGCACCGACTGATGAAACAAACTGGCCCCCAACAACACCAAAGCAAACGGGCCAAATACGCCCCCCAGCCACTGCAGCGGCCGGTCCACCAACTCGGGCAAGCCCAGCCCGGTGCTGGCGTAAAGCAGGCCCAACAAAATCGGAATCGGCACCGGGTGCAACAACGCACTGCGCGCGGCCGCCACCAACGCCGCGCCGCGGCGCCCGCCGCCGTTTGCCGCTTGCGCGGCGCGCTCGGTTTCAATGGCCAAGGTAGCGACCGTTAGCAACACCAGTGCCTGAGTGGCGATGATGGTGAGAATCGTCACCAACGCCGCAGGCCCCAAGGCCAACGTCACCAGGGGCAGGCCAATCATGACCGCATTGGAGAACACCGAGGCAATGCCCAACACCGCGCCCTGCCCGCTGCCGCGATGACGCCACATGGTGAGCCCCATCAAAGCCAGCCCCACGCCGTAGTAGGCCACCACCGGGCGCCAGTCCAGTTGTGCCAGGTCCACGCGGCTCATGGCCCGAAACAACAAGGCTGGGCCAAAGACGTAAAACAACAAACGGGTGAGCTCGGGCACAGCCGTGGCCGAAATAAACGCCGTGCGCGCGGCCAACCAGCCCACCGCCACCACCAGCACAATGGGGGCAATGGCCAACAGCGGTGAGCCGGTGGCGGTCACGCCCGTGGCTCGGCCGGCACGGGCCGCGCCAGTGTGCCAAAGCGTTGCACCAGTTTGTCAACCTTGGGGCGCACCACCAGGGCGCAGTAGCCCGCATTGGGGTTTTGCTCAAAGTAGCGTTGGTGATACGCCTCGGCACCGTAGTAGCAGTGCAGCGGGGCCAGCTCGGTCACGATGGGGTACTGCGCATACGCCGCCTGCTCCTGCAAGGCCTGCACCCAGCCCCGTATGGGCGCCTCATCGGTGGGGTCTGTCCAATAAATCGCGCTGCGGTACTGCGTGCCCACGTCGTGCCCCTGGCGGTTGGGCGTGGTGGGGTCGTGCACGGCAAAAAACACCTCAAGTAGCGCCGGCAGCGAAAGCACGGTGGCGTTGTACACCACCCGCACCACTTCGGCGTGGCCGGTGTCACCTTGGCATACCTGCTCGTAGGTGGGGTGCGGCACCTCTCCGTTAGCATAGCCCGATTCCACGTGCTCCACGCCCTTGACGCGCCACAACACGGCTTCGATGCACCAAAAACATCCGCCACCTAGGATGATCGTTTTGCGGTTATCGTTGAGGGTTTGCATATTTGTATTGTCCACTAAGGAAGACCCCACCCATGAAACCCACCTTTAACTGGCAAGACCCGTTGCTGCTGGCCGATGCATTGACCGACGACGAACGCGCCGTGGCCGAGGCCGCGCACGCCTACTGCCAAGAAAAGCTGCAGCCGCGTGTGCTCATGGCTGCCCGCCACGAAACGTTTGACCGTGAAATCATGAACGAAATGGGCGAACTGGGTCTGCTGGGCTGCACCATTGAAGGCTACGGCTGCGCGGGGTTAAACCACGTCAGCTACGGCTTGGTGGCACGCGAAGTTGAGCGGGTTGACAGCGGCTACCGCAGCGCCATGAGCGTACAAAGTTCGCTGGTGATGCACCCCATTCACGCCTACGGCAGCGAGGCACAACGCGAAAAATACCTACCCAAACTGGCCACGGGCGAGTGGGTGGGCTGCTTTGGTTTAACCGAGCCCAACCACGGCTCCGACCCTGGCGGCATGACCACCCGCGCCCAAACCGTTGACGGCGGCTACGTGCTTAAAGGCAGCAAAATGTGGATCAGCAACTCGCCCATTGCCGATGTGTTTGTGGTGTGGGCCAAATTGGCCGAGGCCGGCAACGGCGCCTCGGCCATCCGCGGCTTTGTGCTGGAAAAAGGCATGAAAGGCCTGAGCGCCCCCAAAATTGAGGGCAAGATGAGCCTGCGCGCCTCGATTACCGGCGAAATTGTGATGGACGACGTGTTCGTTCCTGCCGAAAACCTGCTGCCTGGGGTTGAAGGCCTCAAGGGCCCATTTGGCTGCCTCAACAAAGCCCGCTACGGCATTGCCTGGGGCACCATGGGCGCAGCCGAAGACTGCTGGAGCCGAGCGCGCCAGTACACGCTTGACCGCCAGCAGTTTGGCCGGCCGCTGGCACAAACCCAGCTGATTCAAAAAAAGCTTGCCGACATGCAAACCGAAATCGCGCTCGGTTTGCACGCGTGCTTGCGGGTGGGCCGCCTGATGGACGAAGGCAAGGCCACCCCTGAAATGGTTAGCCTAATTAAGCGCAACAGCTGCGGCAAAGCGCTAGACGTGGCCCGCATGGCGCGTGACATGCACGGCGGCAACGGCATTCATGACGAATACCACGTGATTCGCCACATGATTAACCTTGAGACGGTGAACACCTACGAAGGCACGCACGACATTCACGCGCTGATTTTGGGGCGCGCTCAAACCGGGCTGCAAGCCTTTGCCTAAGCCGCCGCGGGCCGGCCTACACGCATGACGCCCGAGTGGCTGGGGGCCCTTAAACCGGTGCTCACCGCACTGGTTTTGCCACCAGCCGGGCCACTGTTGCTAATGCTGGTGGGGTGGTGGCTGGTGCGGCGCGCCCGCGCCCTTGGGGGCGCGCTGCTTGTGCTGAGTTGGGTTGGGCTTTGGCTGCTTAGCACGCAAGGCGCCGCGGCCTGGATGGCGCACCATCTGCTGCCGCAGGTGGCCCCCGCCACCCTGGTGGCGGTGCGCGCCTTTGCCCCGCAAGCCGTGGTGGTGCTGGGCGGCGGTGCTCAGCCCTTGGCGCCCGAATGGGGTGGCCCAGCCCTAAGCCCGAGCAGCCGCGAGCGTTTGTTGATGGGGCAGCACTGGGCGGCGCAGTTGCACCTGCCGTTGATGTTCAGTGGTGGGCGCGGCTGGGGTGCCAGTGGCACCCAAACGTTAAGCGAGGCCGCCATTGCGGCGCGCGAGGCGGTGCGCACCGGGGTACCCATTACCTGGCAAGAAACCGATTCGCGCGACACCCACGAAAACGCCAGACGCACCGCCGCGTGGCTGGCCCTGCATGGGGTTGAGCGCGCGCTGCTGGTAACCCACGCCTGGCATATGCCGCGCGCCCAAGACGAATTTGCCCAAACCCCCTTGCGCGTCTTGCCTGTACCGGTTGGATTCATTCAAGCGCAGGGCACCGCGCTCTTGAACTGGCTGCCCAGCGGTGAGGGCTTACGCCAAAGCCGCTGGGTGGTGCGTGAGGTGCTGGCTAAGTTGGTGTTTACCCTATGGTAAAGTGGTTCGCGCTATGAAAAACGTCTCACGTTGGGCGCTGTTGGCGCTCATTCTGATTGGGCTGGGTGTGGGTGTGATTCGCGCCCTAAACAA
>JAYPEA010000063.1:0-9861 GCA_038125525.1 Burkholderiaceae bacterium
GTGGTAGGGCGTGTAGGACTTGAACCTACGACCAACGGATTATGAGTCCGCTGCTCTAACCAACTGAGCTAACGCCCCCCTTTTGCCTACGCCCGCGCCTGTGCGGGCGAACCAGTGCCCATTCTATGCAGATGGCCGGGGCGGGTTGAGCGCCTGGCTAACCATTTTGGATGTGATGTCCACAATTTGAATCATGCGGTCGTAGGGCATACGGGTGGGGCCAATGACGCCCAGCGCCCCTACCACTTGGCCGCCCACTTCGTAGGGGGCCGAAACCACCGAGATGTCCTCATAGGCCTCGGCCAGCGGGCTCTCGCCTCCTATAAAGATACGCACCCCGTGGGCTTGGTGCGAGCTCTCAAGCAAGCGCGCGAGCTGGGCTTTTTGCTCAAACAGCTCAAACATGCGGCGCAGGTTGTTCATGTCAGCCGAAAACTCGCTAACCGCAAACAGGTTGCGCTCGCCCGATACCACCACGTCCGTGCCGCTGGCCTCGGGGCTGTCTTGTTCGGCCACGGCAGCTTGCATCAACGCGGCAATGTCGGCGCGCAGGGCACGTATTTCTTGCTGCAGGCGTTGGCGCACGTCGTCCATGGTCAGCCCGGCGTAGTGGGCGTTTAAAAAGTTGGCGGCCTCGGTAAGCTGGCTTTGCTGGTAGTTGGCCTGGGTGTGAATCACGCGGTTTTGCACTTCGCCCTCGGGCGAGACCAAAATCATCAGCACCCGCTGCTCAGAGAGCAGCAAAAATTCGATGTGCCTAAACCCGACGTTGCGCTTAGGCACCACCACCACACCCACAAAATGCGACAGGTTTGAGAGCAGTTGCGCCGCGTGGTTAATGATTTGCAGGGGCTGCGCGTCACGCGGCGGCACGGCGGGCTCTTCCAGCCAGCCGTCTTGCGCCACGTCGGGCCGCGAAACGGTGAGCATGGTGTCCACAAACAGGCGGTAACCGCGCGCCGTGGGCACGCGCCCCGCCGAGGTGTGGGGGCTGGCAATAAGGCCCATGTCTTCCAAGTCGCTCATCACATTGCGTATGGTCGCAGGCGACAAGTCAAGCCCAGCGGCTTTGGCCAGCGTACGGGAGCCCACCGGTTGGCCCTCGGCAATGTAGCGCTCAACAAGCGCTTTGAGTAGCAGGTGGGCGCGTTCTTCCATGGTCGATGAATTTTACGAAGCTATGATGTAATTTGACCATGTCCAGCGCCAAAGCCCCTATTGCCTCAACCCCTCAAGGCCCGGGGGCGGCTTTGCGCCGCTTGGGGCTGGTGGGCAAGTACCAGGGCGGGGGCTCGTTTGACGGCTTGCAGCAGGTGGCCGAGTTGGCCATGCGCCACGGCGCCGAGGTGGTGCTGGACGCCGAGACCGCCGCCCACTGGCCGCAGGCGCAGTGGCCCAGCCAGCCGTTACCCGAGTTGGCTCGCGCCTGCGACGCGGTGCTGGTGGTGGGTGGCGACGGCACCATGCTGGGCGCCGGACGGGCGCTTGCGGCATGCGGCGTGCCGGTCATTGGTATTAACCACGGACGGTTGGGGTTTATTACCGATATTGCACTGGACGATGTGGCGCAAACCCTGGTACCCATGCTGCAGGGAGCCTACGAAACCGAAAGTCGCCCGCTGATGCAGGCCGCCGTGTGGCGGCAAGATGCCTGCGTGTTTGAGGCCACCACGCTCAACGACGTGGTGGTGTATCGCGGTGGCGCCAGTGGCATGGTGGAGCTTACGGTGCACGTGGGCGAGCGGTTTTTGGCGCGCCAGCGTGCCGATGGCCTCATTGTGGCCTCGCCCACGGGCTCGACAGCTTACGCGTTGTCGGCCGGAGGGCCCATTCTTCACCCATCAATTGCGGGTTGGGTGTTGGTGCCGATTGCGCCGCACACTTTGTCTAACCGGCCCATTGTGCTACCGGCAAGCGAGACGGTAACCATTGAGGTGGTGGCCGCGCGCGACGCCCACGCCCACTTTGACATGCAGCGGCTGACCAGCCTGCAAGTGGGTGATCGGGTGTGCGTGCAAGCCTCGCAACACGCGCTGCAACTGTTGCACCCGCAGGGGTGGAGCTACTTTGATACGCTGCGGCGCAAGCTCCACTGGAATGAAGGCGTGGTGTAACCCTCATGGCGCTGCGGCGTTTGTACATCAAAGATTTTGTCATCGTGGCCGAGCTGGATGTGGCCTGCCACGACGGCTTTACCGCGCTCACCGGCGAGACCGGGGCGGGTAAGTCGATTTTGATTGACGCCTTGCAACTGGTGCTGGGCCAGCGGGCCGACAGCGACGTGCTGCGCCCGTCGGCCACGCGCTGCGAGCTGGCCGCCAGCTTTGACCCCACCCCCGCCACCCAGGCTTGGCTAGACGACAACGGCTACGCCACCGACGAGGCCCTACTTCTGCTACGCCGGGTAATTGACGGGCACGGCCGCAGCCGCGGCTTTATTAATGGCGGGGCGGCCACCATGGCACAGTTGCGCGAGTTGGGCACGCAGTTGGTGGATATACACGGCCAACACGCTTGGCAAAGCCTGGCGCAACCCGCGGCGCAGCGCGCCTTGCTCGACGGCTACGGCGGCGTGGCGCTGGCCGATTTGCACGCCAGCTTTGACACCTGGCAGCAACACCAACAAGCACTTGAGCAAGCCCAACAAGCGCAGGCGCAGCTGGCCGAGCGGCGCGAGGGACTGGCGTGGCGCCTAGCCGAGCTTGATAAGCTTGCGCCACAGCCCAACGAGTGGCAAGAAATCAACCAAGCACACACGCGTTTGTCGCATGCGCAGGGTTTGCAGCAAGCCGCGGCAGAGGCCGCGCAGTCGCTGGACGAAGACGACACCAGCGCCTTGGTGCAATTGGACCGTGCCATTGAACAGCTCAGCGATCAGCAAGCGCACGAGCCACGCTTTGCCGCGCTGATTGACGCGCTTAACCAAGCCCGGGCACTGACCGCGGACGCGGCCCACGAGGCCGCGGCCTATGCGCGCCGGGTAGACCTTGACCCGCAGGGGCTGCAAGCGCTTGACGAGCGGCTGGCCCAGTGGCACAGCCTGGCGCGGCGGCTGCGGCTGGCACCCGAAGCGCTGCCCCAAACCCTGGCAGCGTGGCAGGCCGAACTGGCGCAGCTTACCGCCGCGGCCGACTTAAACGCCTTGCAAGCAGCCGAGCAGCAAGCACAACAACGCTGGCAAGTGCAGGCCCAGCAAGTCTCGCGTGCGCGTCAAGCCGCGGCGCAGGCGCTGGGGCAGCAAGTTACGCAGGCCATGCAAGGGCTGGGCATGCCAGGCGGCTTGCTGCAAGTCGCGTGCACCACGCTGGCCCAGCCGCAGCGCGATGGGCAAGATAAGGTGGAATTTTTGTTTGCCCCGCATCAAGGAGCCGAGCCCAAGCCTGTGGCGCGTATTGCCTCAGGTGGTGAGCTCTCGCGCGTGGCGTTGGCGGTGTCGGTGTGCACCAGTCGGCTCGGCACTGCGCCCACGCTCATTTTTGACGAGGTAGACGCCGGCATTGGTGGCCAGGTGGCGCATACCGTAGGCCAACTGATGCGCCAACTCGGCGCCGACCGACAGGTGTTGGCGGTAACCCACTTGGCTCAGGTGGCGGCCAACGCCCACCAGCATTGGCTGGTACAAAAGCAGCCTGGCAAGCGGCGCGACGGTGCGGGCGTGAGCAGCCAATTGGTGCCGCTTGATGCCGCCGCACGCGTCACCGAAGTGGCGCGCATGCTCGGTGGTGACGCCGACTCGGCCACTTCACAAGCCCATGCGGCCGAAATGCTGCGCGCCAGCGAGGCCCGCGCATGAGCGGCCCGCGCGCCCCCCGGCGTGAGCTGGTGTTGCTCACCGGCGTTTCGGGCTCGGGCAAATCGGTGGCGCTGGCGGCCATGGAAGACGCCGGCCACTACTGCGTAGACAACCTACCGCCGCGCCTGCTCACCGAACTGCTTGACGCACGACAAGGCCAGCCCGATGTGCCGCTGGCGGTCTCTGTTGACGCGCGCAGCGGCGACCAGTTGGCCGACTTGCCCAAGCGCTTGCAGACGCTGCGCCAGCGTGGTGTGGCGGTACAGGTGGTGTTTTTAGAGGCCAGCACCGAGGCGCTGCTGCGCCGCTTTACGGAGACCCGGCGACTGCATCCGCTGTCGCGCCACCAGCCCACCCCACACACCACCCCTGCGCGCTTGGCGTTGCTTGAGGCCATTGACGCCGAGCGCACGCTGATGCAAGGCATGCGCGACGCAGCCTTAGTGCTTGACACCAGCAACCTAACGGCCGCGCAACTGCGCACCCAAATACAAAGCCTGCTGCATTTGGTTGACGACAGCATGGCCTTGCTGTTTGAGTCGTTTGCCTACCGCCGGGGGGTGCCGCTTGATGCGGATTTGGTGTTTGACATGCGCATGCTGCCCAACCCGTTTTACGAGCCGGCGCTGCGCGCCCTATGCGGGCTTGATGCACCCGTGGCCAACTATTTAAAGGCTCAACCCGAGGTGGCCGACATGGTGCAAGACATTGAGCAATTTTTGCATCGGTGGCTGCCGGCCATGCAGGCCAACCAACGCAGCTACGTTACCGTGGCCATTGGCTGCACCGGAGGCCAGCACCGCTCGGTGTACGTGGCCCAGCAACTCGCCCAACGCCTTGGCGGCCAGTGGCCTACCCATGTGCGCCACCGCGAACTTACCGGCACGGCCCCTGCTAGCCCAGTAACCAACGCGTAACCGGTGCCGGCATGGCCGGCAAGGCATGGCGCGCAAACCACGCCCCTTCGCCGGGTGGGGCGTACGTGGCGCCGTCCAGCCACAGCGGGTACAAATGCAAACTGCGATGCGTCAGCGCGTGCGCCACGCTGGGCCCGGGCAACACGCGCTGGGCCTGACAGGCTTGCGCCGCACGCCAGCAGGCGGCCTCGGTGGCAAACACCGGCGGCGCCCAAAGGCGGCCCCAAATGCCGCCCTCTGGCCGCTGCTGAAGCCACACGCTTGAGCCCCGCGTGGCCAGCAACAGCCACCAGTGCTGCACCACCTTGGGCGGGGCTGGGCGGCGCACCGGCCAGGCCTCGGGGCGGCCTTGGGCATGGGCGGCGCAATCGGTACGCAGCGGGCACTGCTGGCAGCGCGGCTTGCCACGCACGCACACCATGGCGCCCAAGTCCATCAGCCCTTGGGTGTAGGGCGCCATGTTGGCCGGGGCTGGCGGCAGCAGCGCTTGCGCGCGTTGCCACAGCCGGCGCTGCACCGCGGCTGACTTAATGTCCTCGTCCACCGCCCAATAGCGGCCCAGCACGCGCAACACGTTGCCATCGAGTATGGAGACCGGTTGGTTAAAACACACCGAAGCAATGGCCGCGGCCGTGGAGCGCCCAATGCCGGGCAAGGCCGCCAACGCTTGCCAATCGCGCGGAAATACCCCACCATGATCGGCCACCACCTGCTTCGCGCACGCATGCAACAAGCGCGCGCGGCGGTAGTAGCCCAGCCCAGCCCACAGTTGCAGCACCTCGTCTTGCGAGGCTGCAGCCAAGGCTTGCACCGTGGGCAGTCGGGCCGTGAATCGTTCGAAGTACTTAAGCACCGTGCCCACTTGGGTTTGCTGCAGCATCACCTCAGACAACCACACGCGATAAGGCGTGCGCTGCTGCTGCCACGGCAGATGGTGGCGACCATGGCGGCCCTGCCAGGCCACCACACGCTCAAACACATTGGGCCGCGCGCCAGTGGCCTTTAGGTTTGGCATCGCACGCAATAAAAGGTTGACCGCTGCCCTTGCACCACGCGCCGTATGGGCGTGGCACAGTGCACGCAGGGCTGGCCCGCTCGGCCGTATACCAACGCCTCGTGCTGAAAATCACCGTAGCCGCCTTGGGTGCCCTTAAAGTCGCGCAGCGAGCTACCACCCAGCACAATGGCGCGCTGCAGCACCTCGCGTATGGCCTGCACCAGTCGCTCAAGCCGTGGCCGTGCCACGCGCCGCGCCTGGCGCAGCGGATGAATACCGGCCCGAAACAACGACTCGCTGACGTAAATGTTGCCCACCCCCACCACCACCTGCCCAGCCAGCAGCACTTGTTTAATGCTGCCGCTGCGCCCACGCAGCGCCTCGTGCAAGTAGGCCGCGTTAAACGCATCGCCCAGCGGCTCCACGCCCAAATGCCCCAACAACTGCCGCACCCGTGGGTGATTCATGTGCGGCGCGTACACCACCGCACCAAAACGCCGCGGGTCGGTTAGGCGCAACACACCGCGGGTGGTAAACAAGTCAAAGTGGTCGTGCACGCCCGCTTCACCCAGCTCAGTGGCGCAGCGCACGCTGCCGGACATACCCAAATGCACCAACAACACCCCTTGCGAGAGCTGCAACAGCATGTATTTGCCACGCCGCTGCACGCTTTGAATGCGTTGCCCCACCAGGCGTTGAGGTGCCACTTGCAACGGCCAGCGCAACGGCTTGCCCATACGCACACCGTCGATGGTGGCACCCAGCAAGGCCTGCTCCACCCCCATGCGGGTCACTTCAACTTCGGGTAGCTCAGGCACATGGTCTCCTTGACTCAGGGGCGATCGGGCAATTGCCCGTGCCGCCGATTATGATGCGGTGCATGCGCGCCACGTTACCCCCTTCACGCCACACCCCGCGTCCATGGCACCATCGCGCCCTTGGCTGGCTCGGTGCCATTTGGCTGCTGGGTGCCTTGCCTGCATGCGCCACGCCGCCGGTGGTAGCACCGGCTCAGCCGCTGCCGGCTGCGGCCACGGCAGCAAAGCAATCGGCGCTGGACGCCCGACTGTTTTACGAACTGGTGGTAGCCGAACTGCTCAGCGGCAGCAACGACCCGGGTACGGGCTTTGCCATCATGCTCAAGGCCGCGCAAAACGAGCGCGACCCGCAACTGTTTGAACGCGCCGTCGAGATGGCCTTGGCCGCGCGTGCGGGGGGCTCGGTTAAGCAAGCGCTGCAGGCTTGGCTTGAGGTTGAGCCCAAATCGGTGACCGCGCACCAACAGTGGCTGCACCTGCAACTTGGCATCGGCAACGACACCGACATAGCCAAGGCGTTGGCGGCGTTGCTGCGTGTCACGCCCGAGGCCGAGCAGCGCCTTATGGTGCTGGCCGTGCCCACGTGGCTCAACCGCCTCAGCGACGAGCCCGCGCGCCGCCTCGCCATTGCCCAACAAGGCCTGGCCCGAGCCAAACAAAACCCTGCGCTAGCCGACAACGCGCACGCCGTGCTCGCCCAGCTTGAACTGCTGGCCGATCAACCCGAGGCCGCCCAAGCCTCCACCCGTTTGGCATTTGCCGCCAACCCATCGTCCGAGGCCGCGGCGCTGGTGTTGGTGGCGCTGTTTGACGCCAACCGCCTGTCGGTGCTGCCGCAACTGCAAGCGTTTTTGCGCCAACACCCCAAGCTAACCAACGTGCAACTGGCCGCGGCGCGCGCCTTTGCCAACCACAACCGCAACCGGCTTGCGCTGCAAACCCTTGAGCCCCTGGCGCAACAGCCCCAAGCCCCACACGAAATTTGGCTGCTGCTTGGCCAGCTGCAATCGGCACAACACAACCATGAGGCGGCCCGTGCCAACGCGCAACGCTTTATTGAGGCCTTACCCCCCAGCCAGCCCAACCGCGACCAATGGCTTGCCCGCGCACACACGCTGCTGGCCAACACCGCACGCCAACAACAGCGCTACGCCGAGGCCGAACAATGGCTACAAGGCATACCGGCAAGCGCGGTGCCCGATGACATCGACTACCGACACGCACAAATTTTGGTGGCGCAAAACCAGCTGGCTGCTGCCCTTGCGCGACTGGCCCAAGCCCCCACAGCCAACGTGCAACAGCGGCAAATGCGCGCCATCGAGCGCGTGCGCCTGCTGCAACAAGCGCAAGCCTACCAACGCGCCTACACCGAGCTCATGCAGGCCCGACAAGCGTTTCCTGACATGGTCGACTGGCTCTACGACCAAGCCATGCTGGCCGAAAAGCTGGAGCGCTTTGACGACATGGAGCGTTGGCTGCGCGAACTCATGCGCGCCCAACCCGACCAACATCACGCCTTTAATGCGCTGGGCTATGCCTTGGCCGACCGCAACCAACGCCTAAGCGAGGCGCATGACCTGATTGCCCAAGCGCTGCAACTGGCGCCCGGTGACCCGTTTGTCACCGACAGCATGGGTTGGGTGCTGTACCGCCAAGGGCGCTTGCAAGACGCCCTGACGCTGCTGGAGCAAGCCTGGGACAGCCGTGCCGACGCGGAAATTGCCGCCCACCTGGGTGAGGTGCTGTGGCAACTGGGCCAACGCGCCAAAGCGCGCGAGGTATGGGCCCAAGGCCAACAGCTGCAAGCCGACCACGCCAAGCTCACCGAAACCATGCAGCGACTGGATGGGACGCGCTAAAGGCTGGGTTGCCGCGCTGGCGCTGCTTGGCCTAGCCGGTTGCGCCACCGCCCCCCCGCCTGTGGTGACACCGGCCAGCGGCTGGCACCAGGGGCGGCTGTTGGTGGAGGTAATCGACACCCCAGCGCAACGCCACCAGTTGCAGTACGTGCTGCAAGGCACAGCCCAAACCGGGCGCTTAACGCTGCTGGCCGCCACCGGCCAGGCGCTGGGCCAAGCGCAGTGGCAACCGGGCCAGGCCGTGGTGCGCCAAGGCGCGTCGCGGCGCGAATTTAATACCGCCCAAGCCATGACGCAGGCGCTGCTGCCCACGTCCCTGCCGTGGCAAGCCATGGTGGACTGGCTACAAGGCCGCCCCACCCCGGCGCCCGGATGGCGTGTGCAGCCCGGTGCCACCGCCACGCCAAGCGTGGTGGCCACACGACAAGCGCCACTGCCCCAGGTGCGTGTGCGCGTGTGGAAGGACGCACCTTGACCCCCTTGCCGCCACCGCCACCCCACGCTACCACCCTGGCCGATTTGCCTGCGCCGGCCAAAATTAACCTGTTTTTGCACGTTCTTGGGCAGCGCGGCGACGGCTACCACCTGCTCCAATCGGTGTTTGGATTAATTGACTGGCACGACCGCCTCACCCTAAGCCTGCGCAACGACGGCGTGGTGGCCCACACCCAACCCACGCCCGGCTTACCCGCCAACGACCTGTGCGTGCGTGCCGCGCAGGCGCTGCAGCAGGCCACTGGCTGCCGTCTGGGCGCCCACATCACGTTGCACAAGGCCGTGCCTATGCAAGCCGGCCTCGGCGGTGGCTCATCCAACGCCGCCACCTGTTTGCTGGGCCTTAACCGGCTGTGGCAGCTGGGGCTGACGCGCACCGAGCTGCAAACCCTAGCGGTCTCCCTGGGCGCCGATGTGCCGTTTTTTTTATTTGGCCAGTCGGCTTGGGTAGAGGGTGTGGGCGAGCGCCTGCAGCCCATTAGTCTGCCGGCGCAAACCCTTGTGGTGGTTAAGCCGCCCACTGGGGTGGCCACGGCCGCCGTGTTTGCTCACCCCGAACTTGAGCGGGCCACCCCGTCTGCTACAATGCGCGACTTCGCTGCAGGCGTAACCCAAGGCCTAACCGCCTTTGGTCGCAACGACTTGCAAGGCATCGCGCAACGCCTCTGCCCCGACATCGCCCATGCACTGCAATGGCTGCATGATCAGGGCCTAGAGGGCAGGTTGTCGGGCTCAGGCTCGGCCGTGTTCGCGCCGCTGCCCTTGGGTCACGCGCTACGCAAGCCACCGGCTACCTGGCTGGTGCGTACCACCCAACTGGTGGACACGCACCCACTGGCCGAATGGGTTGACTGATTCGCTGCAACGAAACGGTTTTTGGGCGTGCGGCAACGCAAACCCAGGTGCAGGGGAGTCGCCAAGTTGGTTAAGGCACCGGATTTTGATTCCGGCATGCGAGGGTTCGAGTCCTTCCTCCCCTGCC
>JAYPEA010000064.1:0-4666 GCA_038125525.1 Burkholderiaceae bacterium
ACCGCGGCGCTGCCGTATTCAAGCTCGTAGGTCTCCTCGACGGTGGTAAACGGCAGCTTGCCCTTTTTGCGTATGGGCACAAAGCCCACCCCCAACTCGTACGCCAGCACCGAGCCAATGATGAAGCCGCGCGCGTCCAGCCCGGCCACCACGTCGGGGCGGTGTGACGGGGCCATGTAACGGTGCACAAAGGCGTCGATGAGCACACGAAAGACCAGCGGGTTTTGCAGCAACGGGGTGATGTCGCGAAATTGCACGCCGGCCAGCGGCCAATCGGGCACCGTGCGTATGTGTTGCTTAAGGTAGGCGGCGGTGTCCATGGTTTACCCGTGTAACAGTTGTTGTTCGGCCAGCGTTAGGGCGCTGGGTGGGCCTTGCAAAATCAAGGCATCGTGCATCATAAAGATGGTCTCGGGCTCGGGGTTGAGTCGCCTACCGGCACGGCTGAGGCCAATCATTTGCACCGCACTGTCAGCCGGCATCAGCGCCTGCCAGCTGCGCCCAATGGCGTGGGTACCCGGGGTGAGGTTAACGCTGAGCAAGCGGATTTGCTCTTGTTCGTCGGCCGAGTCGTCATCGGCACCATGAAAATACCCGCGCAGCAGGCCGTAGCGTTGGGCGCGTTGATCTTGCGCCAAGCGCAGCACGCGGCGCATGGGTACTCCCACCAGCGCTAAGGCATGAGAGGCCAGCATCAGGCTACCCTCTATCGCCTCGGGCACCACTTCGGTGGCGCCGGCTTGGCGCAGCAAATCCAAGTCTCGGTCGTCCACGGTGCGCACAATCACCGGTACGGTGGGCGCATGCGACTGGGTGTGGGCCAGCACTTTAAGGGCGGTGGCGCGGTCTGGGTACGTCACCACCACCGCGCTGGCGCGTGCTAGGCCGGCGGCCATTAAAGCCTGCGGCCGGGTGGCGTCACCAAACACCACCGCGTCGCCGCCGCTGGCAGCTTGGCGTACGCGGTCGGGGTCTAGGTCAAGCGCAAGGTAGGGAATGTCTTGCGACTGCAGCAAGCGCGCGAGGTTTTGGCCGCTGCGGCCGTAGCCGCAAATAAGCACATGCTTTTGTGCGCCAATCGCTTGCTTGGCAATGGTGGTCATTTGCACCGATTGCAGCAGCCAGTCGCTGCCTACCAAGCGAATCACCAAGCCGTCGCTGTACTGAATTAAAAAAGGCGTCAGCAGCATGGACACCACCATGGCCGCGAGCAGCGGGTTAAAGAGCGTGGGTGGCACCAGCCCCTGGCTCGAGGCAAGGGTTAGCAGCACCAGCCCAAACTCACCGGCTTGCGCCAAGTACAACCCCACGCGCACCGAGACACCGGGGGTGGCGCCAAAAGCGCGCGATAACCCGGCAATCAGCGCAAACTTTAGCCCCATGGGCAGCAGCAACAGCAGCAAAAACAACAACCACTGCTGCCACACGATGCGCCAGTCAAGTAGCATGCCGATGGTGATAAAAAACAAACCCAGCAACACGTCGTGAAACGGCTTGATGTCGGCTTCAACCTGGTGCTTGAATTCGGTCTCCGATATCAGCATACCGGCAACGAATGCCCCCAACGCCAATGACAGCCCAGCGTGCTCGGTGAGCCAAGCCAGCCCCAGCGTGATCAGCAGCAAATTAAGCACAAACAACTCGTGACTGCGCCGGTTGGCCACCAGCGCCAACCACCAGCGCAGCACGCGCTGCCCGCCCGTTAGCAACACCAGCAGCAGCACGGCGGCTTTGAGCACGGCCAACCCTAGCGCCTGGGCCATGGCCTCTGGCGGTGAGCCCAGCGCCGGAATCAGCACCAACAGTGGCACCACCGCCAAGTCTTGAAACAACAAAATGCCAACCACGCGCTTGCCGTGTTCGGTTTCTAATTCGCCACGCTCGGCCGTCATTTTCATGACCAGCGCCGTGCTGCTCATGGCGGCCACGCAACCAAACGCCAGTGCCGTTTGCCACGGCATGCCCCACCATTGCGGAGCGAGGGTGCCAAAAGCCACCGACGTGATGGTGACCATGCCCAACGTGGTAGCCACTTGGGTCAGCCCCAACCCAAACACATGGCGTCCCATGGTACGCAGCCGCGTGAGGCTGAATTCCAGCCCAATCACAAACATCAAAAACACCACGCCAAATTCGGCCACGTAGCGCACCTGCTCCGAGTTTTGCGCCAATGCCAGGGCGTTGGGCCCAATTACCACCCCCACCCCGAGATAACCCAGTACCGGCGGCAACTGCATGACGCGGCACAACACCACCCCCAGCACCGCAGCCAGCAGGTAAAGAAGCGTCAGGTCAAGCGCGTTCATGGCTCACATGGTAAGCCCCGCGTCAAGCCCCAGGCGGCGTGGCTTGACCGATAATCGGCGCATGAGCCAGCCTTCTGCCGATTTTGTTGCCGCGGCCGTGGCCAGTGCGCGTGCCACGTTGGCCACCGAGGCGCAGGCTGTGGCCCACTTGGCCCAGCGTCTGGGGCGGCCGTTTGGCCACGCGGTGCATTGCATGCTGCACTGCCAGGGCCGTGTAATCGTCATGGGCATGGGCAAAAGCGGCCACGTGGGCGGCAAAATCGCCGCCACGCTCGCCTCCACCGGTACCCCTGCATTTTTTGTGCACCCGGCCGAGGCAAGTCACGGCGATTTGGGCATGCTCACTGCGCGCGACGTGGCTTTGGCCATTAGCAACAGCGGCCAAAGCGAAGAGCTGCTGGTGCTGTTGCCGCTCATCAAACGCATGGGTGTCCCGCTGCTGGTCATGACGGGCGCGCCCGACTCAGCCCTGGCGCAAGCCGCCGATGTGGTGCTTGACAGCGCGGTCACGCATGAGGCTTGCCCGCACAACCTGGCGCCTACGGCCAGCACCACCGCGCAGTTGGCCCTGGGTGACGCCTTGGCCGTTGCTTTGCTGCAGCAGCGTGGCTTTGCCCCCGAAGACTTTGCCCGCTCGCACCCCGGTGGTGCGCTGGGGCGGCGCCTGCTTACACGGGTGGCCGACTTAATGCGCCGCGATGCCGCCATGCCTTTGGTGGCGCCACAAGACGGCGTGCTTGATGTGTTGCCGCTGATGAGCGAAAAGGGGTTGGGGCTGGTGGTGGCGGTGGATGCCGCGCGCCGTGTTCAAGGGGTGTTAACCGACGGCGACTTGCGCCGGTTGTTGGCCCAAGGCGGTGACGTGCGCACACTGACGGTGGCGCAGGTGATGCAGCGCCAACCACGCCATTTGGCACCCGAGGCCTTGGCCGCCGAAGCCGCGCGCGTAATGGAGGAGCAACGCATCACCAGTGTGCTGGCGGTGGACGACCAAGGCGTCTTGCAAGGCGTGCTCAACAGCAACGATTTGATGCGCGCGCGCGTCATTTAAACCGCCCCCTTATGCCAGCCGTGTATGACGCCACCCTCTGACTTTACCCCCGCACTTGCCTTTGGTGCCGATTTGCTCGCCCGGGCCGCGACCGTGCGCGTGCTGCTGCTCGATGTGGACGGTGTGCTCACCGACGGCGGGCTGTGGTGGGGCGAGCACGGCGAGGTGATTAAGCGCTTTCACACCCTGGACGGCCATGGGTTGCGCTTGTTGTCGGCGGCCGGGGTGCGGCCGGTGGTGGTCTCGGGGCGTGATTCGGCGGCGTTGCGCCATCGGCTGCAAACTTTAGACATGTTGGCGTACGCGCAACTGGGCGATGCCAACAAGTTGCCATTGGCCCAACAAGTGCTGGACGAGTTGGGGGTGTCGTGGGCTCAGGTGGCCGCCGTGGGCGACGACTGGCCCGACGCCCCCCTGCTGCGCCGCGCCGCGCTGGCGTGCGCGCCGCCGCAGGCCCATGCTGAGGTGCAGCGCCTGGCACACCACGTCACGCGCGCCGGTGCTGGCCAAGGGGCGGTGCGCGAGGTGTGTGACTTGCTGTTGCAAGCGCGTGGTCAATACACTGGGTTGTGGCGTGAGGCCAGCGCATGAGGACCCAAGGCTGGCAAGCGGGTTACGCGGCGTTGGTGGGTGCTGCACCGGTGGTCATCATGGGTTTGTTGGCCTTGTTTACCTTTTGGCTCGAGCGGCAAACCCAAGCGAGCCAACCTAAGGCGCCGGCGGCGCAGGCCAGTACCGAGCCCGACTACACCGTGCGCAACTTTGTGGCCAAGCAATTTGATGCCAATGGCGTGCTCAGCAGCGAGCTACAAGGCGAAGTAGGGACGCACTTTCCAGACCGCGAGGTGTTGCGCGTCACACAGGCCACGCTACGCAGCCTAAACGATACGTCGCCGCCGGTTACCGCGCGGGCCGACCGCCTGTGGGCCTGGGACGATGGCCAGCGCTTTGAGCTACAAGGCCAGGCCGTGGTGACGCAACAACGAGACGGACAGGAGGTGCGCATGACCTCGCAGCGACTTGTGTACGCCCAGCCCGAGTCGCGCGTGTGGACGGACCAAGCCGTGCGTGTGCAGCGCGGGTCCCGTCAGGTGATTACCGCCCGCCGCTTTGAATACCGCACCGACACCGGTGTGGTGAAGTTTGAAGGCAAGGTGCGGGCCGTGTGGCAGGCCGACGCGCCAAGCAAAACGCCGCCCCATGGGGCGGCGTCTTAACACGTGTAAACGCTTGGGGGCGACTAGCCGTCCCGGCGACGGTTGCCACCGTAAGGGCTGCGAAAACCGCCGCCACCGCCACCGCCACCGCC
>JAYPEA010000064.1:4766-9828 GCA_038125525.1 Burkholderiaceae bacterium
CCGCCACCGCCACCGCCACCGCCGCCAAAGCCACCGCTGCGCGGGGGGCGTGGTGCCATGGGGCGGGCTTCGTTGACCACCAAGGCGCGACCGGCTAGGCTTTGGCCGTGCATGCCCTCAATGGCGGCTTGGGCTTCGCTGTCGCTGCCCATTTCCACAAAACCAAAGCCTTTGGAGCGACCGGTGTCGCGCTCCATCATGACCTTGGCGCTGGCGACGGCGCCAAAAGCCGAAAACGCTTGATGCAAATCATCGTCGCGCACGGAATAGGGCAAATTGCCCACGTACAGTTTGTTGCCCATGGTTGGGACTCCTAAAAACACATTGTTCACAGCGATAGGAGTTCAGCAGACACCAACCATGCGACACGCGCAGGAAACGAGAGACCTCATCCAATCACCACCCGCGCCCCAGTGAAACTGGCGCACGTCGCCGTATTATCGGGGGCAAACCCTGGCTCTGGGGGGCTTTTGGCCACGGTAGAGGGCGCAAATCGTCAAGAAATGAGGCTTTCTCACCACAAATGGCGCCGCATGGCTGGCGGTGGTGGTGGTTGCGCAACCGGTAAACTGCCACGATGACCTGGATCGCCACCCCCCGCAGCAGATTGATAACGCAGCCTTTGGCGCTGCGTAGCGGCGCGGTATTGCCCGAGTACACGCTTGCCTACGAAACCTACGGCACGCTGAACGCCGCGCGCGACAACGCGGTACTGATTTGCCACGCGCTCAACGCCTCACACCATGTGGCTGGGTGCTATGCCGACGCCAGCGGCGCGCCGCAGCCGCGCACCGAGGGCTGGTGGGACAACATGGTGGGCCCAGGCAAACCGGTGGACACCAACCGATTTTTTGTGATTGGTGTGAACAACCTGGGCTCGTGCTTTGGCTCGACCGGCCCCACCACCGAACGTGCCGATGGCCAATTGTGGGGCGCAGACTTTCCCGTGGTCACGGTGGAAGATTGGGTACAGGCGCAGGCAGCCTTGCTCGACGCCTTGGGCATCGAGCGGCTGGCCGCGGTCATGGGCGGGAGTTTGGGCGGCATGCAGGCCTTGAGCTGGACGGTGCAGTACCCGCATCGCGTGCGGCACGCGGTGGTGGTGGCCAGCGCCCCCAACCTAACGGCTGAGAACATTGCCTTTAACGAGGTGGCGCGGCGCGCCATCGTTACCGACCCCGATTTTCACGAAGGGCATTACCGTCGCCATGGGGTGCTGCCGCGGCGTGGCTTGCGCATCGCGCGCATGATTGGGCACATCACGTACCTGAGCGACGACGTGATGAACGAAAAGTTTGGGCGCAGCTTGCGGCCCCTGGCGCAGCAAGGCCCCGAGTCCCTGGCGCGCGCGCTGTATCGGTACACCACGCACGAGGTGGAGTTTGAAATTGAGAGCTACTTACGCTACCAGGGTGACAAATTTGCCGAGTACTTTGATGCCAACACCTACTTGCTGATCACGCGCGCGTTGGACTACTTTGACCCCGCGCGCGAGCACGGCGGCGATTTGGCCGCGGCGCTGGCGTTGGCCACGGCTAAGTTTTTGGTGGTGAGTTTTCGCACCGACTGGCGATTTGCGCCAAACCGCAGCCGCGACATGGTGCGCGCCTTGTTGCAAAACCGCACGCAAGTGAGCTACGCCGAAATTGACGCCCCACATGGGCACGATGCATTTTTGTTGGATGACCCGCGTTACCACGCGCTGGTGCGCCACTACTTTGACGAGCAGGTGCCCGCATGAGTGACATGGCCACCCACCAAGCCATTGCCGCACTGGTGCCGCAGGGGGCGCATGTGCTTGACCTAGGCTGCGGCGACGGTGCGTTGCTGGCGTATTTGATGCGCGCGCGTGGCTGCACGGGCTATGGCGTGGAGATTGATGACGCCAAGGTACAGGCTTGCGTGCAGCGCGCGGTGCCGGTGTTGCAGTTAAATTTGGATGCGGGCCTGCACATGTTTGACGACCAGTC
Source organism: Burkholderiaceae bacterium (assembly GCA_038125525.1). GTDB lineage: Bacteria > Pseudomonadota > Gammaproteobacteria > Burkholderiales > Burkholderiaceae_C > RS62. The sequence continues at coordinate 6,737 of JAYPEA010000064.1, forward strand.
GTTTGACGTGGTGCTGCAAATTGACACGCTGCAGAACTTGCGTAACGCCGAGGTGATGTTGCAAGAGACGGTGCGGGTGGGGCGCCTGGGGGTGGTGGCGTTTCCTAACTTCGCGCATTGGCCTAATCGGTTGCAGGTGTTGCGCGGGCGCATGCCCGTGACGCGCCACCTTCCCTACGAGTGGTACAACACGCCCAACATTCGCGTGGCCACGTACGCCGACTTCGCGCAACTGGCCCATCGCTTGGGCTTGCAAGTGGTGGACAGCTTTGGCCTGCACGACGGCCAAGTGCAGCGGCGCTGGCCCAACGCGCAGGCCAGTACCGCGGTGTTTTGCGTGCGTCGCTAGGCTGGGTTGGCCGCAGTTGCCGCACGCTTGGCTAGCCACCACAGCCCGACGGCCACCATGACCAAAGGCAGCAACGAGCCCAGATTGATCCATTGCCAGCCCTGGGTGGTCACCAAGGCGCCCGCGCCAAACGACGTCAGCGCCATGACCGAGAACACGGTGAAGTTAAGCGCCGCTTGGGCTTGGTCACGCTCTTGCGGTGCGTAGGCTTGCAGCGACAGCGTGGTGCTGCCGGTGAATAAAAAGTTCCAGCCCACTCCGAGCAAAAACAACGACACCACAAACTGCGACAACTCGACCCCGCTTAGGGCAATGGCCACACACGCCACGTTAAGCGCCACGCCCACCCCCATGATGCGAAACACCCCAAAGCGTTTGATGAGGTTGCCGGTAAATAAGCCCGGAGCAAACATGCCAATCACATGCCACTCAAGCACCAGGGCAATGTCGTCAAACGGTAAGCTGCACACCTGCATGGCCAGCGGCGTGGCCGCCATGAGCAGGTTCATTACACCGTAGCCCAGGGCGCCGGCCATGGCCGCCACCACAAACACCGGTTGGCGCACAATCACCGAAAGCGGGCGCGCCGCGGCCTCGCCCGGCGCCTTGGCCGGGGCCGCCGCAAACGTGATGGACTGCATCACCGCCAGGCCAAACACGCCCACCAGGGCCAGCGCCAAGTACACGCCGGTGAAAGGGGTGGCCAACCAGTCGCGCGTGAAGGCGGCCATGTTGGGCCCAAATACGGCGCCAATAAGCCCGCCTGCAAGCACCAGTGAAATGGCTTTTTCTTTTTTGTCAGGCGTGGCCATTTCGGCTGCGGCAAAACGGTACAGCTGGGCGTTGGCGCTGTAGTAACCAGCCACCATGGTCGCCAGCAGCAACAGGCCAAAGCTTTGCCACAAAGTGGCCAGGGCTGCCATCAGCGCCGAGATCACCGCCACCACCAGCCCCAGCTGAAAGCTGCGTTGCCGACCCCATCGGCGTTGGGTGCGCGCCACCAGTCCCGTGCATAGGGCGCTGCCCACCACGTAACCCATGATGGGAAGCGTCGCCATCCAGCCGTATGGTGCCAGTTGCAACCCCACCAAGCCGTTGATGCCAATAAAGGTGACGTTGTTGGTCAAAAACACACCTTGGGCCAACGCCAAGCGCCACAGGTTGCCGTTCATGGGATTTCCTTTATAAGATTTAACTTATGTTACAGCGCATCGTGCCAAGGCGGCTATCGCGGCGGTGTCGCTGCGCAGGGTAAGCGGGCCCAGCGAGGCGGCTGCAAAGCCGCAGGTCATGGCGTGTTGTACCTCGTCGGCGGTTAAGCCGCCCTCGGGTCCACACAACAGCAGCCGCGGCTGGGCACCCAACGGCAGCATGGGGCTGCTTTGGGTGTGCAACAGCTGGCGGGTCATGGTGGGCGGGGCCGATTCGGCCAGGGCGTCTAGCCAGTCGGCTAGGTTGGCGATGGGGTGCAGCGTGGGCAGGTGGTTGCGCCCACTTTGGGCGCACGCCGCAGCGGCCACGCCCTGCCAGTGCAGCAAGCGCCGCGCGGCGCGTTCGCCGCTGGGCTTGGCCACGCTGCGCGCGGTGCGCAGCGCCGTGATGCTGGCGGCACCGAGCTCGGTGGCTTTTTCAATCACCCAGTCCATGCGTTCGTTGGCGGGCATGCCAATGGCCAAATGCACCCGGTATTGGCTGGCGGGCTCGCAGGGTAAGGCGTGTTCCAAGTGAGCGCTGGCTTGGTTGCGCGCCATGTGGGCCAAGCGTGCTTGCCACGCGCAGCCCGCGCCATCAAACAGCACCAGCGCATCGCCGGGTTGCAGCCGCCGCACTTGCACGTGGCGGGTTGTTTCGGGCGGCAGCGTCAGGGCGCCGGCGGCCAGCGGCAGCGGACAAAAAAACCGGGGCGCTGGGCTCATCCGCGCCCCATGACCCACCCGGTTTGGGTGGCATCGGCGCCTTCGAGTGCGTCAAACAGGGGCAACAGTCGCTGCAACGCCCGGTATCGCCGCGCGGTGTGGCGCACGTAGCGCACAAAGCGCGGCGTGTCGGCCAGGTACGCGGGTTTGTGGTCGCGTAGCCCCAAGCGGGCAAAAATCCCTAACACCTTGAGGTGGCGCTGCAAGCCCATCCATTCAACGGCCTCAAAAAAGGCGCCAAAGTCGTGTGACCAAGGGCTGCTGCCAAACAGCCCAAGTGTGCGCGCTTGTTCCCAGTAGCGTACGCTGAGGTCCAGCACAACCTCCTCGTCCCACTCGTGAAACGCGTCGCGGGTCAGGCTGGCCAGGTCGTAACTGGCTGGGCCAAATACCGCGTCTTGAAAATCCACCACCCCCAGGCGGTCCGCGTCGTCAAGCATGAGGTTGCGCGGCATGTAGTCGCGGTGCACGTAGACCATGGGGGCGTTGAGGTTGTGCTGCACCAGCCGGTCGCACAGCGCGGCCCAGTCGTTGGCCTGCGCTGAGCTTAGGGTGTAGCCGCGGTGTTGTTCGATGTACCACTGGGGAAACAATGCCAGCTCGCGGCGCAGCAGTGCCTCGTCGTAGGCCGGCAGCACATGGGGGCGGCTCGCCTGTTGCCAACGCAGCAGCAGGTCAAGCGCCTCGCGCATGTGAGGCAGGTAGGCCGCTGGCTCGGGTTGCAGCGCTTGCAACAGGGTACGCGGCCCTAAGTCGGTGAGCAGCATAAAGCCCTGCGCCTGATGCCAGTCCAGCACCTCGGGGGCGCGGCAGCCGGCCGCGGCCAT
>JAYPEA010000065.1:0-7307 GCA_038125525.1 Burkholderiaceae bacterium
CTGCCATTGCGCCGGCTCGCCCAAGCCTTTGCGCTGCACCATGGTTTGCAATGCCGTTACCCAGTGCACGTAGTAGGTGTCGCCCTCGTCGGCGTCGCCGTGCGCCTGCGCCGCCGCAATCGCCTCGCTTAGTGCCTCGGCCCATTCGGGCCAGGTAAATACGCCTTGCTGGTGCAAGCTCACGGTTAAGGCAAAGGCCTGTGCTTGCCAGGGTTGGGCAAACACCGCCTCGTGAGGCGCGCCACCCGGGGGTAAGGGCATACCACGCGCGCATTGCGCGGCAATTTGCGCCAAGGTTTGACTCGCCGTACTCACGCCGGCTCCAAATAACTCGCCCAGGCGTCCACGCACACGCTGCTGTTGGGCTCGGCGTGTTCACCCCACAACTGTTGCGCCTCAAAGCGCACGCTGTAAAGCCACTGGGGTGCCTCGGCGCCATCGGGTTGGGCGTGGCTGTCGGCAAATACATGTACGCCATGCACGCGGGCAATCACGCCAGGCTTGCCGCGCACATAAGCGGGCAAGCGCGTGTGTCCCGCCGGGTGCATCACGCGCGCGCGCACCGCCTGGCCCACCGCGTACGGGGCCGGCTGCTGCGCGGGGCGCACCACGGGGCTACCTTGGGCCAGTACCGTGCGAACCCGCGCGGCGGCCAATGGGCGCACGCCGGGCACAGGGGTGGCTTGGGCTTGGCCGCTGGCCAGCTCGTGCTCAGTCACCAACCCGTGCTGCAACATCAACACCTGCAAGGCCTCAAGCCAAATTTGGTAGTAGCTGCTGCCCAGGTACCGCGCCGCAGGCAAGCGCTCGCGTGCTTGGCGTGACTGGTCAAGGTTCCAATGCCCGGTGGCACCCATGGCCAGCGTAATGGCCAGCGCCTGTCGCTCCCAGCTGGCATGAAACACCGGCTCGTTGGGCTCGGGCACCACGGCGCCAAAGCCGTGCATGCCGCCCATGTCGTGCACGCCGTTCATGGTGCCGTAGGCAGCCCGGTGCCAATCATGCTGTCGCGCGTCACCAGCGGGGCCAGCGCCTCGGCCCCCCAGCCCTCCGTACCTGCTGGCTGCATGGGCAGCACCAGGTAGCGAACCTCGGCGGTTGAATCCCACACCTGAACTTGCACATCAGGCGCCAGGGTGACGCCAAAATCAGCCAGTACCGCGCGTGGTTCGCGTACCGTGCGGCTGCGATAAGCGGCGCTTTTGTACCATACCGGCGGCAGCCCCAGCACCGGCCAAGGGTAGCAACTGCACAAGGTGCACACCACCATGTGGTGCTCAGTGGGCGTGTTGGCCAGCGCCACCAAATGCTCGCCTTGGCGCCCGGTGTAGCCCATGTCGGCCACGGCGGCGGTGGCATCTTGCAGCAGCCATTGGCGGTAGGCCGGGTCGGTCCAGGCGCGCGCCACCACCCGGGCGCCGTTGTGCGGGCCCACCTCATGCTCGTACATCTCCACAATGGCGTCCAGCGCGGCCGGCTGAATGTAACCTTTTTGCTCTAACAAGGTTTGCAGCGCCCGCACGCGAATGTCCATCGGGTCCAGGTGGCTGGACTCGTCATGGTCGTGGTGGGAATGGTCGTGGCCCATGGGCGCATCATAAAGAATGTGTGGCGGTGGTTAAATAGCGGCCTTAACCGCCATCACCACCGGACGCCACCATGTTGCAAACCGCCGCCTCTTTGTCACGGCTAGGAACCGAGTCAGCCTTTGAGGTGCTGGCCAGGGCGCAAGCCCTCGCGGCTCAGGGGCGCGACATCATTAACCTAGGTATTGGCCAACCCGACTTTCAAACCCCGGCGCACGTGGTGCAAGCCGGTATTGCCGCGCTGCGCGACGGACACCACGGCTACACGCCGGCCAACGGCATTCCCGCACTGCGCGAGGCCGTAGCTGCCGACTTGCAGCGCCGTCATGGCGCCGGCGTTGACCCCGACTGCGTGGTGGTGGTACCCGGCGGTAAACCCACCATGTTTTTTGCGGTGCTGATGTTTGGCGAGCCCGGGGCCGAAATCATGTACCCCAACCCGGGCTTTCCGATTTACGAATCCGTAATTAAGTACAGCGGCGCCACGCCGGTGCCCATTGCGCTGCGCGAGGACAACGACTTTGCCTTTGACGCCGACGCGGTGCTGGCACAAATCACGCCGGCCACACGGCTTATCATCATCAACAGCCCGGCCAATCCCACCGGCGGCGTCACGCCCAAGGCCGAAATTGACAAACTCGTGGCCGGCCTTGAAAAGCACCCTCACGTGGCCTTGCTGTCGGACGAAATTTACAGCCAAATGCTGTACGGCGGGCGCGAGCATGTGTCGCTGCTCAACTACCCCAGCATGCGCGAGCGCCTCATCATGCTAGACGGCTGGAGCAAAACCTACGCCATGACCGGCTGGCGCCTGGGCTATGCGGTGTGGCCCAAAGCGCTGGTGCCACACGTTACGCGCTTGTGCATCAACGACCACTCGTGCGTTAACGCCTCGGCGCAGTACGCGGGCTTGGCCGCGCTGCAAGGCCCGCAAGACGCCGTGGCCGAGATGATGGCCGCGTTTGACCAACGCCGCGCCCTGATTGTGCAGGCCCTCAACGCACTGCCCGGGGTACGCTGCGCTGACGCCGCCGGCGCGTTTTACGCGTTTCCTAACATTGAGGGCACGGGCCTTACCGCCAAGCAAGCCCAAGATTTGTTTTTGAACGAGGCCAACGTCGCCACCATTGCCGGCACCAGCTTTGGCGCCTGGGGCGAGGGCTATGTGCGGTTTTCGTACGCCAACAGCGCGGCCAACATCGAGCGCGCTGTTGAGCGTATTGGCAAGCTGCTGCGTTAGCGCTGCAAAGGCTGGCCTTGCAGCCACGCCTGACCGCGCGCGTACAGTTGCTGCACCTCGGCGCCCCGCAATTGCGGCATGTCCATCTTCACTTGGTAGCCAATGCCGGTTTGTATGTACGCCAGGTGCCGGTAGCCCTCGGGTAGCGTGGCCAGGCGCTGTGCGTCCAGGCGCAGCGTGGCCGCCGGGTCAACCGGGTCGATGCGGTCTTTCTCGTAAATCGGCTGGCGATGCACCAGGCCCCAGCGTCCCTCGCGCTGCTCAAAAAAATCATAAAACCGTCCAGTACACACCACGTCGCACAGCACATCGTGCACCGGGCCGCGCTGCGAGATGGTCATTTTGGTTTGCGCAATTGCACGCGTGCCGTTCACGTCAATCGACGAACCACCCAAAAAGTGCAAAATACTGACACCCCGCTCCCATCCCTCAATGGTCACGCGAATAAACTCCTCGAAAGGCCCCTGAAACCAGGTGGCCATCATCATGCCGTCGTTGTGCCACACGGTGCGAAACCGCTCCCAGTCACCGGCATCGCGCCATACGGCCCAGTTTTCAACCAAACGGCGAATGGTAGTTTCTTGCGATGTGTTGTCCATGTCGGGGGCTCCTTGTGTGGGGTAAGGTTTATAGATGGCGTTGGGGCCAGCCTAGGCTGGGGTGCGACGCAGCATGTCCATGAGTTTGCGAGCCATGGGCGTGGCCGTTTGTGCCGCACGCACCACAAGCACCACCTCGGCCAAGGCCTCCAAATCGGTCAAGGGCAGCACCGTTAACCGACCTTTAAGGCTTGCGTGCTCAACCAGCCGTTGTGGCAGCAACGACAACGAGTCGGTATTCTCAATTAATCCCAACGTGGTGACCAACGAATGCGAGACAGTCCATGCCCTGGGCGGCTCCAAGCCGCCTGCACGAAAGGTGGGGGCAAACATTGAGCCAGGGCCGTCCTCGGGGCCGTGCAATACCCACGGGCTATGCAGCAACTCGGCCAAGGTGGTGCATGCCGCCAAAGGATGGCCCGCTCGTGCGCACACAACCAACCGATTGGCGTAAAGCGGCTGCACCATAAACTCGCGCTGCTTAACTTCAGTGGGCGGTGGATGGGCGCCTAAAGCCATGTCAACCAGCCCCTCGCGCAGTAGGCGCAGCGTGTCCGGATACACCGCCTCGCACACATGCACCTGCACCGATGGGTAAGCTTGATGAAATCGCGCCAGCACCTTGGGCATGAGCAACAGCGCGGGGCTAGGCGAGACCGCCACGCTGATTTGCCCGTCAAGCCGGCCCCGCATCTGGTGCACCTCGCTACGCAGACGGTCCAGCTCTTGGCTGATGCCACGGCCGCGTTTGAGCGTGGCCAGGCCAAAGGGCGTAAGGCTCACCCCGCTTGAGGTTCGATTGACCAAGGTAACACCCAACTCCTCCTCAAGGGCGCGCAACGATTTGCTCAAACCCGGCTGCGTTAGCCCCACGCGCCGCGCGGCGGCACGAATGCTGCCGGTATCGGCCACGGCAATTAGGGCGTGGAGTTGGCTGAGTTTCAAGGTTGCGTTTTATGCCGGGCGAGCCTGCCCTTTTGGCTGAACTATATAACTTTTTTGTATCGCAAGCGCCCAATGTTTGCTTGACGGCAAAAGGCAAAGGCGACTACGCTGAGTCTCACCCCCTGAAACCCCGAGTCAAGCGATCATGGACTTTACGGAACTGGTGGTCAGCCACCGGCGCTCGGTGGCCAGCCACGTGATTGAACTGACCCTCACCCACCCAAGCGGCGACTTGCTGCCCGGTTTTTTTGCGGGCGCCCACGTCAACCTGCGCCTACCCAACGGCATCACCCGAGCGTACTCGTTGATCAACCCAAGCCAAGGGCTGCCCACGCCGTGTTACGTGGTGGCCGTGGCGCACGCCGCACCGAGCCGGGGCGGATCGGCGTGGATTCACGCCAGTGTTGAGCCCGCGCAACGGCTGATGGTGAGCGAGCCGGTTAACCACTTTGGCCTTGAGCCAAACGCGGCCGAGGTTTGGTTGGTGGCTGGCGGCATTGGCATCACCCCCTTGCTGGCCATGGCACACGAGCGCCAGCAACAGGGCAAGGCATGGCGCCTGCATTACGCCGGCCAAAGCCGCGCCCATGCCGCCTACCTTAATGCACTACCCAGCGGCGCCACCGACTTGCAGCTGCACTTTGACGATGAGCAAGGGGGCAACGTACCCAACATGGCGCACGCCCTGCGCGACTTGCCACCGAGTGCCCATGTGTACTGCTGCGGCCCAGCGGCCATGATGCAAGCGGTGCGCGAAGCCGCAACCGCCATGGGGCACCCAGCCTCGGCTGTGCACTTTGAATCGTTTGCCGCCAGCACCGATGCCACCGATCATTGCAGCGATCAACCCTTTGAAATTGAACTCAGTCGCTCGGGCAAAGTGGTGCAAGTCGCACCCGGGCAAAGCGCACTGGACGCGCTGGAAGAAGCCGACGTGATTGTGCCCTCGGTTTGCCGCGAGGGCGTGTGCGGCACCTGTGAGTGCGATGTACTTAATGGCGACATTGAACACCGCGACAGCATTTTGAGCGACGCCGAAAAAGCCGCCAACCAAACCATGATGGTCTGCGTCTCGCGTGCCAAAGGCGCACGATTGGTGCTTGACCTGTAACCCATTCATCACACAAAAGCCCCAAATGCAATCACACTTCGCGCACTTTTTGGATCTGAACAAAGGCAGCCTAGACCGGCGTATCTTCTCAGACCCCGAGATCTTTGAACTGGAGCTCGAGCGCATTTTTGCGCGCTGCTGGCTGCTGCTGGGGCACGAGTCAATGCTGCCCAAGGCCAACGATTTTTTTACCACCTACATGGGGCGCGACTCGGTAATCGTAACCCGCCAAGCCGATGGCACCATTGGATGTTTTTTGAACATGTGCCGCCATCGCGGCAACCGCGTGTGCCGCGCCGACTCGGGCAATGCCCGAAGCTTCAGCTGCCCGTTTCATGGCTGGACATTTGGCAGCAACGGTGCGCTAACCAACGTGCCTGGGTACAAAGAAATTTATTTAGAAAAACTCGACCTGCAGGCCCACGGCCTGGTGCCAGTAGCCAAAATTGACCAGTACAAGGGCCTAATTTTTGCCACCTTCGACGCCAATGCCCCCAGCTTGCTTGACTACCTGGGTGACATGGCGTGGTACCTGGACATGATTCTTGACCGCCGCGAAGGCGGCATTGAATTTTTGCCCGGCACGCACAAGTGGCTGGTGCACACCAATTGGAAGTTTCCGGTAGACAACTTTATTGGCGACAGTTACCACGGCCCCGTCAGCCACAAATCGGCCTGGGTGTCGGGGTTTGAGGGCATGCCGCGGCGCAAAAGCGGCTACGGGTACGAGGGTTTTCAGGTCTGCCCCGGTGGTGGCCACGGCTTTGGCACACGCTGGGCCGAAAACCGCGAGCAGGTGTTTGAGATGGCGTTGCCCGAATTTTTAGACTACGAAAAATCACGGCTCGAGGAATCCATTGAACGCTTGGGCAACCTGCGCGGACTGCACTTCTCACCCATGCACGCCTCGATTTTTCCTAACGTCTCGCTGCTGTGGCAAGGCAGTGCCATACGCGTGTGGCACCCCAAAGGCCCCAAACTCACCGAAGCCTGGGGCTGGTGCTTTGTTGACAAAGCCGCCCCCGAGGACTACAAGCGCGAAAAAGCCCTGCACATGGTGCAACGCCACGGCACCAGCGGCACCTGGGAGGCCGACGACGTGGACAACTGGGTGCAGTGCCACGGCTCAAGCGAGGGTTTTGTGGCGCGCCAGTATCCGCAAAACCTCGAAATGGGTTTGGGCGACGAAATCAACGACCCGCACACCATTCACCCCGACATTCGCGGAAGGCTGGGTAAGTTTCAATCCGAAATCAACCAGCGCAGCTTTTATACGCATTGGGCCAAACTGATGGACGACACCCGCCCGCCACAAGTGCCCACGGTGGGCGCTGCCAGCCAAGGGGCAACGGCATGAGCACCCTGCCCCCCGTGATTGACATGAACCTGTGGTTTCGCGTGCAGGCCTTTTTAACCGCCGAGGCCCGACTGCTTGACGACCATGCGCTGGAGGCATGGCTTAACCTATTTAGCGACGACCTGCGGTATTGGATGCCCACCATCACCAACCGCATTGGCCGCGACATCGGCAAGTCGGTGGCGGCGTTTGGCGAGGTGGCGCACTTTGACGACAACAAAACCAGCCTCACCAACCGCGTCAAGCGCTTAGCCACCGGCATGGCGTGGGCCGAAACCCCGCGCTCGCGCACGCGGCACTTGATTAGCAACATCGAGGTAACCGCCGTGGAGCCGGGCGACGTGCTTAAGGTACGAAGCAACTTTTTGATCTACCGGTCGCATCTGGAGTACGACGCCGAAACGTTTAGTGGTGTGCGCCACGACACGCTGCGCCCGCACGCGGACAGTTGGCTCATCGCCCAGCGCGA
>JAYPEA010000065.1:7407-9811 GCA_038125525.1 Burkholderiaceae bacterium
GCGCTGGGCTGCAACGTGGCCGAGCCCGAGCACGTGCAGCATGCCGTGGCGCAGGTGTTGCAGCGCTGGGGCCAGCTGGACGTGGTGGTGAACTGCGCCGGTGTGGCCAGTACCCCCGGCATGCCGTTTACCCAATGCAGCCCTGCCGACTGGCAGCGCACCCTCAACATCAACCTAATGGGTGCGGTGCACGTGTGCGGCGCCGCGCGCGACGCGCTGCTGGCCTCGCCTGCGGGTCGGGTGGTCAATGTGTCGTCCATCACGGGTGTGATATCGGCGCCCTACATGCCGGCGTACAGCGTGTCCAAGGCTGCGCTGATCTCACTAACCAAGGTGTTGGCCCGCGAGCTCGCGCCGCACGGCGTAACGGCCAACGCCGTCTGCCCCGGCTTTATTTGGACGCCCATGTGGGACGCCCTGGGCCAAACCATGGCCGCACGCGAAGGCCACCACGACGGCCGCGCCGTGTTTGACCAACGCATACAAACCCACGTGCCCATGCAACGCCCACAAACCGAGGGCGACGTGGCGCACTGCGTGGCCTTTTTGTGCGGCCAAGCCGCGCGCCACATCACCGGCCAAGTCATTGGCGTGGACGGTGGCGTCACCATTTAACCCTGCAACCCACCACGCAAGCCATGAGCCAAGTTAAAAACATTCTCTTCATCATGTGCGACCAGCTGCGCTTTGACTACCTGTCTTGCTACGGTCACCGCACCCTGCACACGCCCAACATCGACAGCATTGCCGCGCGTGGCGTACGCTTTGACCGAGCCTACTGCCAGTCGCCCAACTGCGGGCCATCGCGCGCATCGTTTTACTCGGGGCGCTACGTGTTTTCGCACGGCGCCACGTGGAACTTTATTCCGCTACCCATTGGCGAGCAAACCCTGGGCGACCACATGCGCGACGCGGGCATGCGCGTGGCCGTGGTGGGCAAAACCCACATGTACGCCGACCAAGACGGGCTGAAGCGCCTCGCGCTCGAGCCGCAGAGTACCCAAGGCCGCTACCTGGCCGAAGCCGGCTTTGAGCCCTACGAGCGCGACGACGGCATTCACCCCGACCGCATGGCCAACCCCAACCTGCCCTACAACGTGTACCTGCGCAAGCACGGCATGGACGGCGACAACCCCTGGCACACCTGGGCCAACGCCGGTGTAGACGAAAACGGCGAAGTGGCCAGCGGCTGGTATCTGCGCAACGCGCACCGGCCCACGCGCGCACCCGATGAACACGGCGAAACCGCCTACATGACCAACCGCGCCATGGACTTTATGCGCGAGCAAGGCGACAAGCCGTGGCTGCTGCACCTGTCTTACATTAAGCCGCACTGGCCTTACATTGTGCAAGCGCCCTACCACAACATGTACGGCGCCGACGATGTACAAGCCCCCATTCGCGCCGACCACGAGCGCGACGACGACCACCCGGTGTACGCCGGCTTTAGGCAACAGCCCGAGAGCATCGCGTTTTCGCGTGACCGCGACCGCATGAACACCCTACCGGCCTACATGGGGCTGGTAAAACAAATTGACGATCACCTGGGGCGTTTATTTGCCTTTATGAAAGCCCAAGGCCTGTGGGACAACACCCTCATCGTATTTACCGCCGACCACGGCGACTACTTGGGTGACCATTGGCTGGGCGAAAAAGAATTTATGTTTGAGCAAGGCGCGCGCATTCCATTCATCATCGCCGACCCCTCGGCGCCGCAAACCCACGGCACCGCCAGCAACGCCCTGGTTGAGGCCATTGATCTCATTCCCACCTTTCTCGACACCATGCAGCGCCCCATTCCGTACCACTGGCTCGAGGGGCGCTCGCTGCGTCCTTTGCTTACCGGCCAAGCCCAAAGCGTGCGCGAGGTGGCGGTTTCAGAGTACGACTACGCCATCCACATCGCCGCGCGAAACCTTAAGCTCAAGCCGCGCGAGGCGCGCGTCATCATGGCGCGCAGCGAGCGCTACAAATACATTCACTACGACGGGCAGCGCCCGCAACTGTTTGACCTGCACAACGACCCGCACGAGTTTGTTGACCTTGGGCGTGACCCCGGCCACGCCAAAACCCGCGAAGAGCACCTGCTGTGGTGCTTTGACTGGATGCGCCAGCGGCGCAACCGCGTCACGATTACCGACGAAGCCATCATGGCCCGCACCAGCCCAGCAGCCGCCGGTGGCGTAATTTTTGGAGAGTGGTAACCATGGCAACCGGTACCCAAACCTTGTTTCCATCGCATGGCTTTAGCCGCCACCACTGGTACGTGGTGGCGTGGCCCAACGAACTCACGGCACAAAAGCCTTTGGCGCGCACCGTGCTGGGTGACGACGTGGTGCTGTTTCGCACCCCCGAGGGGCAGGCCGTTGCCATGGAAGACCGGTGTGCGCACCGCTTGGCCCCG
>JAYPEA010000066.1:0-4752 GCA_038125525.1 Burkholderiaceae bacterium
CGGTGGTTCCGCTGCAGCGCCGGGCAGCGCTACGTGGGGGGCGTGTGCCGTGGCCAAGCGCTGGAGGTGTCGCTGGACGAGGCGCTGGCTTACGCCGAGGAGTTTTCTGAAATCTCCGGCCGTCGCTGGCGTTTGCCCACGTTGGCTGAGATGGACACCTTGGCGGCCCCCAAGTGCGAAAACCCTTACCTCAACCGCAATGTGTTTCCGAGCGTTTTGATTGCCAACTACTGGGCAAGCAACGACGCCAAAAAGAACTTTCCGCTGGGGTGCGTGACCTACACCTACAACGGCAACCAGCACTGTCGCCAGCACCGCGAGGAAGCGGGGCCGTTCTTCTTGGTGCTTAATTAGTCGCTGGCACGCAACTCGTATTTGTTGATTTTTTCAATCAGGGTGGTGCGCTGAATACTGAGTAGGCGCGCGGTGCGTGAGACGTTGCCCTTGGCCATGACCAAGGCTTGGCTGATGAAGCTTTTTTCGATGTCGGCCAGCGTCTCTTTAAGATGCAGCCCACCGGCCGGCAACGCCGCCAGTGGCTGGCCTTGGGCCAGGCCGAGCAGGGCCTCGAGCGGGTTGGCGTCGTCGCCGGTTGCCTGGGCTTGGGTCGGCGTTTGGTCGTCCAGCGCCGGTGCTTGCTGGGCGGGTGTGGGGTCTTGAGGGGCTGGTGTCAGGGGCTCGGGGGTGAGCATATGCAGCAGCGAGCGCGGGCCGGTGTCGCCAAACATGGACTCGCGCAACGCCGCCAACCCTTTGGGCAGCAGCGAGGTGGGCAGCATACCCAGCGTGACCTCGCGGCCCGGCACCAACGCGCTGAAGCGGTCGATGAGGTTGGCCAGTTCGCGCACGTTGCCCGGCCATTGGTAGGCCTGAAATGCCATTAGCAAATCAGCCGCGATGCGGATGGGCTGCTGCCCACCGGGGGCGTGGTGCTCGGCGTAAAACGCGCAAAGGTCTTCGATGTCTTCGGGTCGTTCGCGCAACGCCGGGGTGTGCAGCGGCAACACGTTAAGCCGGTAGTACAGGTCTTCGCGAAAGCGCCCAGCGGCAACTTCGGCCTCAAGGTCTTTGTGCGTGGCAGCAACCACCCGCACGTCCACAGGCACCGATTTGACGCTGCCCACCGGGTCAATCAGCCGCTCTTGCAGCACGCGCAGCAGCTTGACTTGGATGTCCAGCGGCAAGTCGCCAATTTCGTCCAAAAACAACGTGCCGCCGTGGGCCATCTCAAAGCGGCCGGGGCGGTCGGCAATGGCCCCGGTAAACGACCCTTTGCGGTGCCCAAAGAGCTCACTTTCAACCAAGTCGCGCGGAATGGCGCCGCAATTGACAGGCACAAAGCGTGCCTCGGCGCGCGCCGATTGCGCGTGTAAAGCGCGGGCCACCAGCTCTTTGCCGGTGCCGCTCTCGCCATGTACCAGCACGGTGGCGTCGGCTGGGGCCACGGTGGCAATGAGTGCACGCAGCCCGTCAATGAGCGGGCTTTTGCCCAAAATCGGTGGGGAATTGGCCTTTTGCACCATAACTTGGGCCATTATGGTGGATAACGCGCGGTGCGGGCCATGGGTTAAAGCCAAGGCGCTCGGTGCCGATTCTTAGGACGTGACCGGGCCGAACGAGGCGACGGTTGATTCTGAACAGGAGAGCAGCATGATGGAACGGTTTTGGCCCGCGCGGCGGCCCTTGCATTGGGTGCCGGTGGTGGCCGCAAGCTTGGTGATACTGGCGGGTTGTCAGCCCATGGCGTTGACGATTAAGCCCACGGCCGAGCAAGCGGCCACGGCCGACGCCGTGGAGCCGGTGATGCCGCCATCGGCAGCCAAGGCCTCGATGATTGCGCCGATTGTGGAAAAGCGCGAGACCATCAGCGCCACGGGCTACGCCGTGATTAGCGTGCAAAGCCACAAGCTGCCGGCGCAACAGCGTTTGATGGCGATTCGGGCCTCTAAGCTCGACGCCTACCGCTCGCTCACCGAGCAGGTGTACGGCCAGCATCTGGACGCCAGCACCACGGTGGCTGACATGATGGTAACCAGTGACACCTTTCGCACCCGGGTTGAGGGGGTGATTTACGGTGCCCGGCTGGTGAGCATCACGCCCATTGGCGAGGACACCTACGAGACCACGCTGAGCTTGGACGCTCAGGTGGTGGACGATTTGCGGGCCTTGTATTTGGGCTCGTTGGCCAGTCACGCCAAACGCTAGGGGCTTCAGGATGCGCATGGGTTACGTGGTATGGGGGGTGTGTGTGGCGTGGTTGACCACGGCGCATGCCGCAGACCCCCTGCGCGCGCGTGAGGCCGCGCTGGGCGTGCCTTACGACGAGCCGCCGTTGGCCGCTGCGGTTCGCCCAGCGGCCGCACCCCCTGCCACGGAGCAAGCGGCCAAGGACCCCGCGCCGCCTGCGCCAACCACCGCGCCAACCAAGGCCGTGACCGCGCGGGCTAAGGTTCAAGCTAAGGTGGCGGCCGCGCCCGACCCAGAGGAGGAGGCCAGACTCAAGGCCATACGTGAGGCGCTGGTGTTGGCCGCGGCGCAGGGCCCAACACGGGTGGTGGCTGACGCTTGGCTTGACGACAAGGGGGCGCTGCGCGAGGACACCCGCATGACCAGCGAGGTGCGGGTACGTGGGGTGAGGGTGCGCAGCTACTTGCAGGGTAACGACCAACGTCGTTGGCAGGCTGAGGTGGACGCCGCCGCGATCGACCCACGTTTGACCGTTGAGGCCTTGGCCAAGCGCAAGGCTTGCCCGGTGCCCAGCGAGGCGCGCTGGGCGCACCACGTGGGCTGGCACCTGGAGTTGGCGCCCGCTGCGGCGTCGGTATGGGATTACTTTGGCCAGCAGGCGCTGGCCGCGGCGCGGCAACCGTGGCAGCAAGCCAGCGGCGCACGCTGGGTGGCCACGCCGGCGGCGCCCGCGGCAGAGTCGGCCTACCAGCGCATGCTGCTGGGCCAGGGCGGGCCAGGTGCACCGTGGCAATTGCACATGGTGCTGCAGGCCAGTGCGGCGCCAAACAACGCGGTGCGCTTGCAACTGAGGGCGCAGCTGGTGGCCGCGCCCAACAGGGCACAGGTATGGCGTGCACAGGCCGAGGTGATGTGGCCACTGGGGCAGGCGGGCTTGAGCGCGCCCACGCTGCCAGAGGCGGTAACGCGTGAACTGGCCCAGCTGGCCCAGCGCTGGCAGCAGGCCTTGGGCGAGCGGTTGGCCTGCGAGCCGTTGCATTTTGCGCTGCACCGCGAGGGCGGGGCGCTGATGTTGCACGCAGGTGAGCCCAGCGGCCTTCGCCAAGGCGACCGGGTGGTGTTGGTGAACAAGCACGACATTCCGGCCCAGGTGCTGCATGCCGGGGTGGTCTCACGCCTGGCTTTGGCCAAGGTGGAATCGATTGAAGGGCAACGTAGCACGCTGAGGCAGGTGGCAGGCCCCCCTGTACCCGCGCAAGGCGACTGGGTGGCGTTACCCTTGTAACCCGAGGCAGATGATGAACAAGCGTATTTCTTCTTTTTTCGGGTGGCCGGTGGCGGTGGCTTTGTGGGCCGGATGTGGCGTACCCGCGGCGCAGGCGCAAAGCGCCGCCGCCCATGACGCGTTGAAGGCCTTGCTGGGCAAGGCCGCAACCCAGGCGCAGGCTAGCCCCGCGCAACCGGCTGCAGCGGCCGCTGCCCAGTCGGATCTGGTGCCGCCAGCGGTGGCCGGGTCGTACCGGGTGCGCCGCGGCGACACCTTAGACAACATCATTCGCCGTTTGATGCCCGGTGTGCGCCGCCCCAGCAAGGCGCTGCGCATGGCGTTTGTGCAAGCCAACCCGCAGGCGTTCCCGCGTCAGTCGCCCCACTACCTGAAGGCGGGTGTGGTGTTGCGGGTGCCCGGCGTGGCCACCGATGGTGGCCCCAGCCCAGCCGTGGCCACGGGCAACGATGCCCAAGCGCGCCGGCACTGGGTGCGCTTTCCGAGGTAGCGTCTTTTGTTGCTCACCTCTGAGCAGGTCTCCGCCGTGGGGCGGGCCGTGCCTTTGCCCATGGAGGTGAGGCTGCCGATGGTGCAGGCCGACGTGGCGCGCGCCCTGGGCTTGTTGGATGGGCAAATCGTGTCGGCGCTGGTGGAGGTGCGCAACGAGCGTTTGCGGCTGGTGCTGCAAAACCGGGCCATCGAGCTGCCGCCGCGCTGGCGTGCGTTACTTGGACAGACGGTGCAGTTGCAGGTGCAGCAGCTGGCCTCGGGTGCGGCGCAGCTGGCCCCGTTGGCGCAGCAGGCGCAAGACCCACCGCCTATGCCCCTGCCCAACTGGGCGCAGGGCCTGGCCGGTGAGGCCGGGGCTGCGTCAGTGGCGCAGGTGCCCGCACGCTGGTTGATGGTTAACCCGCGCACCGCGGCGGCCATGGGCCTCAGCCAAGGTCAGGTGTTGGCGTTGCGGGTGGCACAACACGGCAGCCAACTGCGTTGGCGCCAGCACGTGCTTGACGTGCCCAGACACTGGCAGCTTGAAGACGGGCAAACCGTGGGGGTGTGGGTGCGTCGTTTGTCTGCCGGGGTATGGGCCTTGCAGCCGCTTACGCCCGTGTCCATGCGGGTGGGTTCGGCGCCGGCGAACCCGGGTACGCCCACGGCGCCCGCAGGACCAGGCACGCAGGCAACGCAGCCGGCTACACCCAACCCCGCGCCCCCACCTGCGGCAACCGCCGCGTCATCCCAACCGGCGGCATCGGCGGTGACCAGCCAGGCCCTTGCCGCACGCGTGGCCCCGCCTG
>JAYPEA010000066.1:4852-9446 GCA_038125525.1 Burkholderiaceae bacterium
AACCCGTTGACTTTGCCGCCGCTTACGGCAGGTGCCATCGCCGAGTCACCCACGCCAAGCGGCCCGGCGCGCTACCCCGAGCAGCTTCTGCCGGGCGAACCCCGGGCTGCGGTTGCCCAAACGTTTGATGTGTGGCCCGCCGTAGCGAGCTTGCGCACCGACCAGTTGGACGCCTCGGCGGTGCGGCAGGCGCTGCTCGCGGCGCTCGGGCTGTGGGCGCCCATGGTGGCAAGGGCGCGCCAAGCCGCGGCAGAGGAGGCAGCGGGTAGCCCAACGCGTGAGTCGGCAGCCCCTTGGGCGCAGCGCGAATGGGTCTTTGGCCTGTCCCTACCCTTTAAAGACGCTCCGCCCGTGGACTTGCGATTCAAACGCCAACCCGGGAATGGTGGCAGCCAGTCGCCGCCCCACTGGGAGGTGCACCTGCACACCCAAAGCGAGGCGCTGGGCGAGGTGTGGGTTCGCACCCGGCTGCAGGACCAAGGCGGCGTGGAGGTGACGCTGTGGGCCGAACGCGACGAGGTGGTGGCCCACGCCCGGCGCTGGCGTGGACACCTCGCGCGTGAGCTGCAACAAGCCTCGCTGCAACTTACGGGTTTTGGTGCCTACCCGGGCAGCGCGCGCCCTCAAACCGCAGAGCCGCAGGTGCCGGTGGGCAGTTTGTTGGATATCTCGTCGTGAACCGTCGTCAACTGCAGGCAATTGCCATTGAATATGGCCTAAACGACGCGCCTGTGGTGACCGCGAGGGGCTCGGATGAAAGCGCCGAACAAATCTTGGCTGAAGCCAAAAAGCATGGGGTACTGATTGCCGAGAACCCGCAGTTGTTGGCACTGTTGCGCGATGTGCCATTGGATGAGGCGATTCCACCGGAACTTTACGCGGCCGTGGCGGTGGTGTTGTCTTGGGTGTACTGGTTGAAGGGTATGCAACCCGGCGACGAGAAAAAAGGTGCGGCCGCGGCCTAACGGCTCGGGTTTAGGCTTAGGCCAGACTGTAGCCGCGCGCGCGACGCCCCCCGCGCACTTGGCCCAGGCGGTCGTACACCTCGTCTGCCCCGCCCAGGGGGTTACCCTGCAGCGCTTGTAGGGTGCCGCGGATGGCGTCGAGTTGGCGCGAGATCAAAATTTCATTGCGCCGGTGCAGGTCGCGGCAGTGTGTCATGGCTTGCCGAAAGCCCTGCCACTGCGGGTTGGGCTCGCTGGCCTCGGACGCTGGCGGTGTGCCCACGGTGCGGCTCAATTGTTCGAGTAAATCGTTTTTGCTTGGCTGAATGGCCTCAAAGTCTTCGAGCGATTGGCGCTTGAGTGCCGAAAACTCGTCTTCGAGCAACTGGCGTAACCGCTCGGCCTGGGCCTGCGCGGCGTCCAAGCGGGATGGGTCAAGCACGGGGGATGTCATGGCCAAGACTTACGTTGAAGTGGTCGCTTACTCGCCGATCATGCGCTCAATGGCAACAAAACTCTCAGCAATACGGCGGGGGTCCAGGGGGTAGCTGCCGTCGCGCAAGGCTTGCTTGATGGCGTCGACCTTGGCCCGGTCAAAGGCCGGCTCGCTGGCCACTTGTTCGGCGATACCACTGAGTTGAAGTGAGTCTTTGCTTTCAACCTCTTTGGCTTCGGGTGTGTCTTTGGCTTGTTGGGCAGCCCGCACCTTGTCGCGCTCAGCGGCGCGACTGGCCAGCTCTTGCGGGCTGGGGCCTTGGCTGCCGTTAATCGGTTGGGTCATGTGAATCTCTCCTGACGATCACGCCGGGTAGGCGCATCTTTCCTGTTTTTGGACATACACAGTGTCGGCTCGGTCCGCTTAAACTTTAGCGCACCCATGAGGTGGGTTGGGTTCATGGGCCAATTACCTCGTTGCTGCCAACGACGCGGCCCATCACGAGGCGCCCGGTGTCGGGGTTTTTGAGCTTAATTTGCTGTCCCAGCCGCCCGTCTTGCTGGGCCACCAAGCGGGCGCTGATGGCAAAGCGCTGCGCGTTACCAATGGTAATTTGCACCAGGGCGCCGCGCTTAACCAGTACCGCGGCGCGCACGTCGTGGCGGCGCAGGGGGCGCCCCGGGGCGAGGTCGCGCACCAGTTCGGCACCAATGGCCTGCTCGGGGCGCTCCAACACGCCGCCTGTTGCTTGCTGGGCCGCCACCTGCCGCACGGTTAGTACGTCCGCAGTGAGCCGGGTGCCGCGTGCCAGGTGGGTAGTGAGCATCACCACCTGTCGGGTGGTTGCCGGCTGGTTTGGGTTGGTGGCCGTGGGTTGGGCACTTGGCTTAGCCTGGGAGGCACCTTCGGGCAACGTCAGTTGAACGAACACCTGCCAGCTGGGTTGCCCGCAGCGCACGCGGGGCCTCGTGGGGTCGCCAAAGGGGGCGTCTACCTGTAGCGTCTGAGTGCACGCGCCCAACTGCAGCCGCTCGTCCATGGGCTGGCTGCGCACCGCGTCCGTGGCTACGCCGGTGGTCTGAGCCGCCCAGGCGACTGCCGCTTGACGCGCCGCTTGGGGCGTGGCGTGGCCATGCTGGGGCAGACCCAAGGCACACCCCACCGCAGCCCCGTAGAGGGTGGCGCGGGCCCAACGCTGGGCAGATGGGGTGGGGCGAATCGGCATGTTGTTTGCTAGTCCCGTTGCAGCTGCCAAAAACCCGGCAGCCTTTCTTGGTTGAGGAAAAAGCAAAAACCACGCCAATGATCAAAACGCCCGCCCTTACAGCACCGCCGCCGGCGTCTGCCCCGCCACGCCCCGCGGCCCCAGGCCCAACGGACGCCGGGTTCGCCCGCGCGCTGCGCTCGGCCACGGTGGCCGCGACCCACGGCGCAGTGGTGGTGCGCCCGGGTGACCATTTGACCGGTTTGGTGCGCGCCCAAGCCGCCGCCCATGGTGTGCGGCTGAGCGATGGAGACGCCCACCGCTGGGCCCAGCAGCTGGCACAGCACAACCAGCTGCCCGACCCCGATCGCATCTACCCCGGGCAACGCATCAGCTTGCAGCCGCTTGCCCAGCACCTGGCGGGCCAGCGCCCCAACACCACCGCATCTGCGGCAAGGGCTGAAGGGGTAACCGCGCCCACACCGGCACGCCCGCCCAAGACGCAACCGGCGGCGCTGGCCTTGGCCGCCCGGCAGGGTGGCGGGCCGCATCCGGTGCTCGAGCGCGTGCTGCAGCGCGCCGTGGACAAGGGCTACGTGCCGGCAACCGACACCGCCTCGGTAAGACAAAAGATTGTGCAATTGGCCCAGCGCCACGGCTTTACCCCGGATGACTTTGCCCGGGTCACGCTGATGGAGAGCGACGGCTTGAATCCTCGGGCCAGCAACGGCAGCTGCCACGGCATCATTCAGTTTTGCGACGGGCCTGACCGAGGGGCGGCCAGCGTCGGGCACGCACGCGCCCCCGAGCGCATCCAAGCGTTATCGGTGTTGCAACAACTGGACTTGGTCGACGCCTACCTAACCGACGTGGGCAAGGCAGGCAAGACCCGGCTGAGCCTAGACGACTTGTACCTGTCGATTCTCACACCGGCCGCGCGTGCAGAGCCGAGGCGCCATGCCGCGCTGCCGATCGCCGCGCCGCAAGCCGCCGCGCTGCACGTGGGCCAAGATACCTCGCGCCCCATCACGCGCCAGTCGCTGGTGCTGGGGCTGTACCAGCACGCCCAGCGCGCGCTGCGCCCCTAGCCGGCAAAAACTTGCCGCCCACGCCCTCATTGGGCATGGCATATAAATTGCAAGTCGGGTCCACGTGTCAAAACTTGAGCCGCCCATACAGCCTTCAGTGGCTGGGCTCGAGCAACCGAATGGAACAACGCGATGGACATCAGCAATCAAGCCTTTGGCATTCATGAACGCGCTTTGCACCTGCGGGCGCAGCGCATGGAGACGATTGCCCAAAACATTGCCAACGCCGACACACCCAACTACAAAGCGCGGGACATCAACTTCAAGGCCATGCTCAACAACGCCTTGGGTACGCCCATGCGCGCCACACAAACCCAGCACTACGCCATAGCCGAGTTGCCCGGAGCCGCCGACGGCATGCGTTACCGCGTGCCGTTTAACACGCCATTTGACGGCAACACGGTGGAGATGAGTGTGGAGCAGGCCGCCTACGGTAAGGCCGCCATGGACTATCAGACCACGCTGAACTTTTTAGAAAACCGCATCGCGGGCGTGCGCAAAGCGCTGCGCGGCGAGTAAGCAGGAGCCGTCTTATGTCGATTGGCAACATTTTTGGTATCGCTGGCACCGCACTCAACGCGCAAATGACGCGCATGAACGCCACGGCCTCCAACCTGGCCAACGCCGACACCGTGGCCGGCTCAGACGCCGAGGCGTTTCGCGCCAAGCGCCCGGTCTTCAAGGCGCTGCTGAGCAAAGAAATGACGCATGCCGGCGCCCCGTACGTGGGTGGCGTGAAAGTTGACCGCATGACCCAAACCGATGCGCCGATTCAGCCCATTTACGACCCATCCAACCCGCTGGCCGACGCCAACGGTTACGTGTACCCCTCCAACGTGAACGAGGTGACCGAGATGGTGGAGATGATGGCGGCCTCGCGCTCGTACCAAAACAACGTGGAGGTGGTCAACACCGCGCGCCA
>JAYPEA010000067.1:0-9376 GCA_038125525.1 Burkholderiaceae bacterium
CGCGCCGACAGCTCGGCGCTGGCGCTCGTCTCGGGTCGCACCGAGGCGGAGCCGTAAACGCTGAAGCGTTGTGACATGGTGGGCAGGCGATACCCCGACCCCAGCACCCCGCGCCACTGCCAGCCGGCAGCCTGCATGCTGGCGCTAAAGCTGCCAGTGAGCACGTTGGCGTGGGCGTTCGAGGTGTCGTAGCGCGCGTCCACTTGGGCCACCCCTTGCCCCGCCGAAAGCCCGACGCCACCGTACAGCGCGTGTTGGCTTCGCGCGGCAGCAACCGCGGGGTTGAAGCTCCACGACTGACTTTGGTAACTGTCGCGTTTGCCCTCGTAGCCAGCGTGCCATTGGCCCCACGCCGTTTGCTGTTGCCGTTGGGCAGTCAAGGTGGTGGAACGGCCAGCAAACGCCCGTGCACCTTCAGGGTAGGTGTCGTCATAACCAAAATGCGCTTGACTCAACGCCACCCGCGTGCCATCTTGTGCATCGTGCTTGTCCCACGTGATGTGCCATTGGCTAAGCGTTTGCGTGACCCAAAAATTGGTCCCCGTTCCATCTTCAGTCCACGGCGCGACGTTGAGGTAGTTCACCTTCACCGAAGCCTGCTTGTCCCGCCCTTGGCGCACCCCCAGCGTCAGCCTGCCACCAGCCTCGGCCTGCCCCCACTGCAGGTAGCCGCTGGCCTGGCGGTTGCGCCGCGCCATATTCGCCGGCGTATGGGCAAGGTCTGGCCGTTGGTCGTAGCCGTCGTTTTGCTCGGTGTCCAGCGCCAACCCCACCCGCATGCCCCCCACCGTGCGGTTAAGGCTTACGTTGGCCACGCGCTGCTGCTGCGCACCCAAGCCCACCGCCACTTGGGTGGTTGGGCCTTGCTCGGCCGACGCTAGAGTGGTGATCAGCACCACCCCACCCATGCCGTCGCTGCCGTAAAGGCTACTTGCTGCACCACGTAGCACCTCAACGCGCTGCACGCTATGCAGCGGCAACACCTGCCACGGTGCCCCGCCGCCAGCGGTTAACGCGTCTTGCCGGTCAACCCGCACCCCGTCCACATAAACCGCCGTCATGCGTGCCTCGGCGCCGCGAATGTAAAGCCGCGAATCCCCCACACCCTGCACACCGGGCAAGCCAGCCAACAATTCCACCAGGCTGGCCGCGCCCGAGGCCTCAATCTCTTCGCGCCCAAGCACCGTCACATCGCGCACCACGTCCTCAAGCGGCGTGGCCACCCGCGTGGCCGTTACCACCACCTCGGGCAGGCTGACCACCTGCGGCACCTGCGCCAGCGCTTGCCATGCCGCTCCCACCGCCAACAGCCCAAGGCCAAGCGGCAACGCTCGCCCGACGGGCGACCTTACCTGATTCGTTCGCATGAAACCATCCAACCGTAATGAGCCCGGACGGCCTTCCCCGACCTTCCAAGCGATACGGCGCCATCTCCACAGACACGGCGCCACCTTGTCAGCCGGTATCCGGGCTCACGGCACAAAGCATGTGACCTTCCCAGGCGCATCACGCACCCAGTGGATTCGACATACCCGGCGTCGCGCATGAACACGACGCGGCCGCTTACCGTTGCGGGGGCAGCGCAGGTTAGGGTGTTACACCCCTCCTGCTTCCCGTTGAACGTTGGCCTTGGAACAAGGCGCAAGCGCACTGACAGTGGGGGATGCTATCACCCTTTGCTGCGGCTGCCTAACGCGGCGCCACACGCTGACCCATAATGCACGCATGCAAATCGCCACATGGAACGTGAACTCGCTTGGGGTGCGGCTGCCGCAAGTCATCGAGTGGCTTGAGGCCAACCCGGTCGATGTGCTTGGGCTGCAAGAGCTCAAGCTGGCCGACGACAAATTTCCGGCCCAAGCCCTGGCTGAAGCGGGCTGGCACGCCGTGTGGCACGGGCAAAAAACCTACAACGGTGTGGCCCTGCTGAGCCGCGTACCTTTGCAAGACGTGGTGCGCAACAACCCACACTTTGCCGATGAACAGTCTCGCCTCATCGCCGCCACGCTGCCGCTGAAGACTGGCACGCTGCGCGTGATCAACGGCTATTTTCCCAACGGTCAAGCGCCCGACAGCGACAAGTTTGCTTACAAAATGCGTTGGCTGGAGGCGCTACGCGCGTGGCTGCCCCACGAGTTGAACCAGCATCGGCAACTGGTGCTCATGGGCGACATGAACATCACCATGGACGCGCGCGACGTGTGGGACCCCGCACTCGAAGGCAGCATTCACTGCACACCGCAAGAGCGCGAGCAACTGGCCCAGATCATGGCGCTGGGCCTGCACGACAGCCTACGCCTGTTCACGCAAGAGCCCAAGGTTTACAGCTGGTGGGACTACCGCGACTTGGCCTTTCGCCGCAACCGCGGCATGCGCATCGACCACCTACTCATCAGCGAGGCGCTACGCCCCCAGGCCACCGCCTGCGCGGTGGACAAAGCGCCACGCAAAAACCCGCGCCCTTCAGACCACGCCCCGGTCGTGCTTACCCTGAGCCAGCCACCAGCTGCTGCCTAAGGCGCGCGCCGTACCACCGGGTCGCGCCGCGACGTGGCTTGCCGATAAACCGGCATCAGTTGTTGTGCCAACGCGCTAAGTTCAGCCACGCGCTGGCTGTGGCTGGGGTGGGTGGACAACCACGCCGGCGGTTGTTTGCCCTGACTTTGAGCCGCCATTTTTTGCCACAAACTCACCGCCGCCCGTGGGTCGAAGCCCGAGCGCGCGGCCAGTTCAAGGCCAAGGCGGTCGGCCTCGGATTCGGCGCGGCGACTGTTGGGCAGGCGCAGCATCAAGTCAGCGCCGGTGGAAACCATGTCGCCCACTCCGGCACCCAGCCCAAGCAGCTGCACGCCCAGGTTAATCGTCAGGTCAGTGGCCAGCGCTTGCGACATGGCCTCGCGCGAGTGCTCGCGCAAGGCATGCGCCATTTCGTGTCCCATGATGGCAGCCAACTCGTCGTCGGTAAGCTGCAGTTTGTCAACCAGCCCGGTGTACACCGCCATCTTGCCGCCATGCATCGCCCAGGCATTCAGTTCGGGGCGGTCAATCACGTTGACCTCCCACGCCCACCCCGGGGCGTCGGCACGAAACGCGCCAGTCGCTGGTATGAGCCGATTGGCCACACGACGAACCCGCGCCAACACATCAAGCCGCTGGTTAAGTTGCCCTTGGCGCTTGGCCTCGCGCAAGCTCTGCGTGTAGGCCTTCGCGGTCATGCGATCCATTTGCTGCGGTGAAACCAACAACAGTTGCTGGCGTTGTGCCGCGTCGCTGCTGCCTTGGGTGGTGGAGGCACACCCGGCCAGCAAACCCACCAGCAGGGGCAGCATGCACCAGGTGCGGTAACGGTTGAGCGGTTTCATGCCCTGCATGTTAGCGCCACCGTCACCGCGCGCTAGCGGCTACTCCAGGCCCAATTCCTGAATTTTGCGCGTGATGGTGTTGCGTCCTATGCCCAGACGGGCGGCCGCCTCCACCCGGCGGCCGTGGGTCACCTCAAGCGCCGCGCCAATCAGTTTGGCCTCGAGCTGTTGCACCATGTGGTCCCACACGCCTTGCATGCCTTGCGCCAACAGGGCGCGCGCTTGAGTTTGTGCTTGGTCGGCCCACTCCATGCCACCCCACTCGGCATGCGCCGGCGCCACCGGCGTGGCAACCGACACCGGTAACTGCGGCGAGACGACCGCACCTGGCGCAGCACCGGGCGTTGCGGCCTCGCGGCTGGGTAATGGGGCCACCTGGTGCAGCACCTCAGGCGGCAGGTCTTTTTCTTCCACCACTTGCAAGGGCGCCATCACCGTGAGCCAATGGCAAATGTTCTCCAGCTGCCGCACGTTGCCTGGAAACGCAAAACCATGCAACCGCCGCTGGGCTGCTGGTGACAAGCGCTTGGGCTCCACGCCCAGTTGCGTGGCGCTGCGCGCCAAAAAGTGGCGCGTTAATAAAGGCAAATCCTGCTCCCGTTCACGCAGCGCTGGAACGCGCAGTCGAATCACGTTTAAGCGGTGAAACAAGTCCTCGCGAAACTGCCCATCGGCCACGCGCTTGTCCAAATCTTGGTGCGTAGCGGCAATTACACGCACGTTGGCCCGAATCGCTGTATGCCCCCCCACCCGATAAAAATGCCCATCGCTAAGCACACGCAACAAACGCGTTTGTAAATCAAACGGCATGTCGCCGATTTCATCCAAAAACAAGGTGCCGCCATCGGCTTGCTCAAATCGACCTTGCCGCGCTGCCTGTGCCCCGGTAAAGGCGCCACGCTCGTGGCCAAACAGCTCAGACTCGAGCAAGTCTTTGGGAATGGCCGCCGTATTAATCGCCACAAACGGCCCCTGCGCCCGCGGCGAATGCTTGTGCAAGGCCTGCGCCACCAGTTCTTTGCCGCTACCCGATTCACCCGTTACCAACACCGTGACGTGGCTTTGACTTAAGCGCCCAATGGCGCGAAACAGCTCTTGCATGGCCGGGGCTTGGCCCAGCATTTCCTCGCCTGGCGTGGGGCTGGCCTCGGCCTCGGTGCCTGCGGGGTTATCGGCCATGGCACGCCGAATCAGCTCAATGGCCTTGGGCACATCAAAAGGCTTGGCCAGATACTCAAAAGCCCCACGCTGAAACGAACTCACCGCGCTGTCTAGGTCAGAGTATGCCGTCATGATGATCACTGGCAACTGGGGCGCGATCTGCTTGATGTCGCGCAGCAACTCAAGCCCCGACTGGCCTGGCATGCGAATGTCACTGACCAACACCGCAGGCTGCTGCCCCGGGGTTGCCTGACGCAGCGCCTGCAGCGCTTGCGCCGCGTGAGTAAAACTTTGTGTAGGCAAGGCCTCGCGCTGCAGCGCGCGCTCAAGCACAAAACGAATCGACTGGTCGTCGTCAACAATCCAAATCGGCTGCATGGTGTGTCCCCGTCCGTTCTCAGTTGTTCTCTGCCGCCAGCAGCGGCAGCACCAGCTTAAATACGGTACGCCCCGGCACACTCTCGCATGTCATCACGCCTTGATGCTGCTGCACAAAGGTTTGCGCCAGCGTTAAACCCAAGCCTGTGCCGCCTTCGCGCCCCGAGACCAAAGGCGCAAACTCCCGCCCCCTAATGTGGGGGGCGATGCCCGGCCCGTTGTCCTCAATGTGCAGCTCCACTGCCAATTTGTGGCGTTTGCCCGCAAACGTTAACTGCCGTGCCACGCGCGTTCTCAGCACAATGCAGGCTGTGCCCTTGGCGCGCTCGGCCACCAACGCCTGCGCGGCGTTTTGGGCCACATTAAGTACCGCTTGAATCAACTGCTGCTTGTCCGCATGCAGCTCGGGCAGCGAGGTGTCGTAGTCACGCTGCACCCGCAACCCACCCGAAAACTCGGCCAGCACCAACGAGCGCACGCGCTCACACACTTCGTGAATGTTCACGGCAGCGCGCGCGTGCGCGTGCCGATGCGGCGCCAGCAGTTTGTCGACCAAACTCTGCAGCCGATCGGCTTCGTGAATGATCACGTTGGTGTAGTCCACCAACTCACGGGCCACCAACTCCATTTGCAGCAACTGCGCCGCGCCGCGAATACCGCCCAGCGGGTTTTTGATTTCATGCGCAAGATTGCGTATCAGTTCTTTGTTGGCCTGAGCCTGCTGCTGCCAATGCGCGTCGCGCTCCTGGCGCGACTGTTGCGCCAACGTCAGCACCTCCACCAGCACCGTGGCGTCGGGCCGCGCCTCACTCACCACCACGTGCACTGGCACCAACGCACCGGCTTGCCGCGCCACCGCCTCAAAGCGCAGCGCCGTAAAGTCATGGCCGCGGGCGCCTTGCAAGGCGCGTTGCAAGGCCCCATCCGATTCGAACAGCTCAGTAATGGGTTGACCCAGTACCGTCTTTTGCGACACCGACCACAAGTCTTGCGCCGCGCTGTTCATGGCCAGTATGCAAGACTGGGCGTCAAGCAGCACCAGCCCGCTGGCCAATGCATCGTAGGCCGCTGACCAACCCACCGGCGGCGGCGGCACCTGCGGCAAACTGGCATTTACTGGGGCAAAGGAAGGAGTCACAACGCTCATGAAACAAACAACAAGGGGCGGTCAGCGCCGCCCCTTGTTTGCTGCGCCTAAGGCATGGTTTACAGGCTGTAGTACATGTCAAACTCAACCGGATGCGTGGCCATGCGAAAACGCGTGACTTCTTGCATCTTGAGGTCGATGTACGCATCAATCATGCTGTCCGAGAACACTCCGCCCTTGGTCAAAAAGGCGCGGTCGCCGTCCAGGTGCTCAAGCGCCTGGTCCAAGCTGTGGCACACGGTGGGCACCAACGCGTCCTCTTCGGGCGGCAAGTGGTACAAATCTTTGGTGGCTGCCTCGCCCGGGTGAATTTTGTTCTCCACCCCATCCAAACCGGCCATAAGCAACGCGGAAAACGCCAAGTAGGGGTTGGCCATGGGGTCAGGAAAGCGGGCTTCAATGCGGCGTGCCTTATCCGATGCCACGTGCGGAATACGAATCGAAGCCGAGCGGTTGCGGCTGGAGTACGCCAGCTTAACCGGCGCCTCAAAGCCTGGCACCAGGCGCTTGTAACTGTTGGTGGTGGGATTGGTAATGGCGTTGAGCGCGCGTGCGTGCTTGATGATGCCGCCGATGTAGTACAGCGCAAAATCGCTTAGACCGGCGTAGCCATTGCCCGCAAACAGGTTTTTGCCGTCCTTCCATACCGACTGGTG
Organism: Burkholderiaceae bacterium; assembly: GCA_038125525.1. Classification (GTDB taxonomy): domain Bacteria; phylum Pseudomonadota; class Gammaproteobacteria; order Burkholderiales; family Burkholderiaceae_C; genus RS62. The sequence goes on from JAYPEA010000067.1 coordinate 6,705, forward strand.
CACGTGCATGCCCGAGCCGTTGTCGCCCACCACGGGTTTGGGCATGAAGGTGGCGGTTTTGCCGTACATGTGCGCCACGTTCCATACCACGTACTTCAGGTTCTGCGTCCAGTCGGCGCGCTGCACCAGCGTGGCGAACTTGGTGCCGATTTCGTTTTGGCCTGCCCCGGCCACTTCGTGGTGAAACACCTCAACCGGAATGCCAAGGCGCTCGAGCACCAAAGCCATCTCGGCACGCATATCTTGCATGCTGTCCACGGGAGGCACCGGAAAGTAGCCCCCTTTGACGGTGGGGCGGTGGGCGTGGTTGCCGCCTTCCATGGATGCCCCGGTTGACCAGGGTGCCTCGTCCGAGTCGATTTTGTAAAAGCTACCGCCCATGGTGTTTTCCCAGCGCACGCTGTCAAACACAAAAAACTCCGGCTCCGGGCCAAAGTAGGCGGTATCGCCCAAGCCAGAAGCCTTTAGGTAGGCCTCGGCCCGCTTGGCCACCGAACGCGGGTCGCGGTCGTAGGCCTTGCCGTCTCCAGGCTCCACCACGTCGCACTGCATGTAAAGCGTGGACTCTTCAAAAAACGGGTCGATGTTGGCCGTGTTGGGGTCGGGCATGAGCAACATGTCCGAGGCCTCAATGCCTTTCCAGCCAGCAATCGACGAGCCGTCAAACGCGTGGCCGTCGGCAAACTTGTCTTCGTCAAACGCCGAAATCGGCACCGTCACGTGCTGCTCCTTGCCGCGCGTATCGGCAAAGCGGAAGTCAACAAACTTGACGTCATGCTCTTTGAGCATGCCCATGACATCGGCGGCGGTAGTGGCCATTTCACTCTCCAAAAGGTCGATCAGCTAAAAAAACGGTTTGAGTCGAAATTAGCAGGTTTTATGCCACCGATTGGCCCGGGGCACGATCGTGTACGCTGCACAATTTCTGTGCATTTTACCCCGTTTGCACTATGTTGGTGCTATCGTTCACGCACCATTTCGGGGCCTAACGGCAAACCCCGAGACGTCAACGCCTGTTTGAGCCACCCATAGGCAGCTTGCAAATCGTTCACCTTACCCTTAACGCCGAGTTCGATGTGCCGCCCATGCTCGGGATGGTCGACACTGGGGAGGCTGAATACCTTCACCCCAGTGAATGTGGCCTCGAGTTCCTCCATCACGGGCGTAAGCGAAGCCTCCATGGCGCCGTACACAATCACCGAGCGCTCCTGCCAGGCGCCACGTTGCCCCGCGGTCGCATAATGCGCCGCCAACTCGGCCTCCACCATGGGCCAAGCCATGACGGGAAAGCCCGGCACGAAATGGACCGTGCCCCCTGCTGGTGCGTGGCAGCGAAAGCCAGGAATCTTGTTATATGGGTTGGCAATGATGTCTGCCCCCACCGGGAACACCCCCATGTTGAGGCGATGCCGATTGTCCTCACGTTCGGGTTCAAAAGGCACCCCTTGCTCGGTAGCGATGTCGCGCATACGCGCCACAATCAGCTCCTTGGCTTGGGGGTGCAACACCAAGTCCACGCCCAACGCGGCCGCGGCGCACTGGCGCGTGTGATCGTCAGGTGTGGCGCCGATGCCACCAAACGAAAACATCACCCCTGCGGGTTGCGCAAACGCCCGTTGTAGCGCCGCGGTGATGCGCGCGGGGTCGTCGCCCACGTAGTAGGCTTCTTCAAGGCTGAGGCCATGGGCGGCCAGCAGTTCGATGAGTTTGGGCAAGTGCTTGTCGGCACGTTTGCCCGACAAAATTTCATCGCCAACAATCATGGCGGAAAAGGTAATGGCGTGCATGGTCAGGGGAGCGTGTGCGCCGCGCGGGCGTCAATCATGGGGCAAAACAGAGGGGGGTGGCTGGGCCGCCGTTGTCGCGTGGGTTCGGTCGCGCTCATGCTGCAGCGCGGCCAAGGTGTAGTGGGCAAACCAAAGCGAGGCATACGCCAGCACCAGCGTGTACACCCAAATGGCCAAGGGCAAGAGCAGCGGCAAGAGCAAGACAAACAAGCCCGCGCTGGCCCACAGCACACCGGGCAGCGTACCCAAGACGCCGCTGGCCAAACCCATCAACCACAGCGTGCCACGATGCGCTTGCAGTACCGCGGTGCGCTCTTGAGCGGTGGCGTAGTCGGCCAACGCCTCGTAGGCGAACACCCGGTAGCTTAGCCAACCCCAAATCAGCGCCGGCAGCAGCACCGCCAGCGGTGGCAACAACCAAAGCGGCAGCGTTATCACCAACCAAAACAGCGCCATCGCCGTGGACACCGCTGACCACCATAGGCTGCCCCACCACCCCGAGCCCTTAAAGCCCTGCAGATGGGCAAATCGCCGTTGCACCACCTGGCTCACCATGACCGGCGTCATGGTGGTGGCCACCATCAGCAGCGTCCCCATCACCAACAGCGGGGTGAGCATAAGCAGCAGCAAGGTGGGCGCCATGGCCGTTGCCACCATGGCCATGCCCATGCCGTTGAGCCAGTCCACCGCCTGCCCCGTCCAGCCTACGCCTTGCAAGGTTTGGTCCAGCCAGTGCACCGTATCAGACCAGCCCCACCACGCCCAAGCGGCGGCCGCCACCAGCACCACCAGCAGAGGCAACAGGGTAAGCAGCAGCACCCGTGGCATCAACAGGTACAGCAGCGCACGCCACGCCGCATCGAGCATGGTCACCATCTTATTCAT
>JAYPEA010000068.1:0-8969 GCA_038125525.1 Burkholderiaceae bacterium
CACCGGCGTTGCGCATGGCGTTGCGCATGGCGCGCCGTGGGCCGTCCATGTTGGGAGCGGTCATGTGGCCGGCGTCGGCGCTCATGCCGTAGCCCGCCACCTCGGCGTAAATGCGCGCACCGCGCGCCTGGGCGTGCTCCAGCCGCTCCAGCACCACCACGCCAGCGCCCTCGCCCAGCACAAAGCCATCGCGGTCTTTGTCCCACGGGCGCGAGGCGGCCTCGGGCGCGTCGTTGCGGGTAGACAGGGCACGCATGGCAGCAAAACCGCCAATGCCCAGCGGCGATACGGTGGACTCGGTGCCGCCGGCAACCATCACGTCGGCGTCGCCGTATTCAATGAGTCGGGCGGCCTCGCCAATGCTATGCAGCCCGGTGGTACAGGCCGTCACCACCGCCAAATTGGGGCCCTTAAAGCCGTAGCGCATCGAAACATGGCCGGCAACCATGTTGATGATGGAGGCAGGCACAAAAAACGGCGAAATGCGACGTGGCCCGCGGTTGGTGTATTCGGTGTGGGTGGCCTCAATCATGGGCAGGCCACCAATGCCCGAGCCAATCAGGCAGCCGATGCGCTCGGCGGTGTCGTCGTCAAGCGCCTCGCCCTGCGGCAGGCCGGCGTCTTCAATGGCCTGCGCCGCAGCCGCCACCCCAAAGTGAATAAAGCGGTCCATGGTGCGCGCCTCTTTGGCGGGCATCACCGATTCAATATCAAAACCCTTCACCTCGCCCGCGATTTGGCAGGCAAAGCCGGACGCGTCGAACCGGGTAATGGGTGCAATGCCGCTTTGCCCGGCGCACAGCGCGCGCCAAGCCTCGGCCACAGTGTTGCCAACCGGGCTTATGCACCCCAGCCCGGTGACCACCACACGGCGTCGCGCCATGCGTGATCAGGCCTTTTGGTGGGTGGTGGCGTAATCGATCGCCTGCTGAACGGTGGTGATTTTTTCGGCGTCCTCGTCGGGAATCTCAATTCCAAACTCGTCCTCCAAGGCCATCACCAACTCCACGGTGTCCAGCGAATCGGCACCCAGGTCGGCGACGAACGCTTTTTCGTTGGTCACTTGCCCCTCTTCGACGCCCAGTTGCTCGGCGATGATTTTTTTAACGCGTGCCTCAATGTCACTCATGATGCCCTCTGCGGGTGGTTGGAAAACGGATTGCCATTCTAGCGACCCGGCGGGCGCTTTCGCGCCCCCTCGGGATGACCCCTAAAACGGCTCTTTTTGTTGCTAATAGACGGCTTATGCCATGAACATGCCGCCATTGACATGCAATTCTTGCCCGGTGATGTAACCGGCCTGGTCGCTGGCCAAAAACGTAACGGCGTGGGCGATGTCAGCCCCGTGGCCCAGCCGGCCCATGGGGATTTGCGTCAGCAACGCCTCTTGCTGCGCTTGGGGCAGCGAGGCGGTCATGTCGGTTTCAATAAAGCCAGGCGCCACGCAGTTAACGGTGATGCCACGGCTGGCGATTTCGCGTGCCAGCGCGCGTGTCATGCCGGCCACGCCGGCCTTGGCGGCGGCGTAATTGGCTTGGCCGGGGTTGCCACTGGCGCCCACCACCGAGGTGACGTTAATGATGCGCCCGGCGCGCTGCTTCATCATGGGCTTGAGCGCGGCGCGGCAGGCGCGAAACACGCCAGCCAAGTTGGTCTCAAGCACGGCGCTCCAGTCGTCGTCTTTCATGCGCATGGCCAAGGTGTCGCGGGTGATGCCGGCGTTGTTAACCAGCACGTCCACGCGGCCATGGCGGGCAAGCACCTCATTCATGAGCGCCTCGGCCGCTTCGGGCTGTGCGGCGTCAAAGACGACCCCTGCGCCACCGCTGGCGCTTAAGGTTTGGCCAATGGCCTCGGCGCCTGCGGGGGACGTGGCCGTGCCTACCACCTTGGCCCCTTGGGCGGCAAAGGCCGCGGCAATGGCCGCCCCAATGCCGCGCGAAGCGCCGGTGACGAGCACCACCCGGTTTGAAAAATCGTATGTGGACTGACTCATTGCATGTTCTCCCTTAGTTCATCCATTCCTGCCGGTTGCGCCAGCGACAGCGACACCAGCTCGGGCGCGATGCGCTTGCCAAAACCGGTAAGCACTTTGCCCGGGCCGCACTCGGCCAGCACCTGCACCCCTTGCGCGGCCATGGCTTGCACGCACGCCACCCAGCGCACGGGCTGCGCGGCTTGGCGCACCAGCGCATCGCGTATGGCCGCGGGCTCAGACACTTGCGCCACGTCCACGTTGTTGACCACGGGTATACGCGGCGGCGCCACGGGCAGCTGCGCCAGCGCCTCAGCCAGAGCCTCGGCTGCGGGCTGCATGAGGCTGGAGTGAAACGGCGCCGAAACCGGCAACGGCAGCGCGCGCTTGGCCCCGGCGTCTTTGAGCGCTTGGGTGGCCTGCGCCACGGCCTCGGCGCTGCCGGCAATAACGGTTTGGCTGGGGTCGTTAAAGTTCACCGCCTGCACCACCTGCCCAGCGGCCATGTTGGCTTGCACCGCCTGGCACACCTGCACCACACGCTCGGCTGGTAGGCCCAGCACCGCGGCCATGGCGCCTTGGCCCACCGGCACGGCTTGCTGCATGGCTTGCGCGCGCAAGCGCACCAGGCGCACGGCGTCGGACAGGTTAAGGCTTTGCGCCACCACCCAAGCGGCGTATTCGCCCAGCGAATGGCCGGCAAGTACCGCGGGCTCGGGCCCACCGCTGGCTTGCCAAGCACGGTAAATGGCCACATCGGCCGCAAGCATCACCGGCTGGGTGTTGGTGGTTAAGGCCAGCGCCTCGGCCGGGCCGTTGGCGATGAGAGCCGCCAAATCTTCACCCAAGGCATCGCTGGCTTGCTGCAGCGTGTGCTGCACCTCGGGGTGGTTGGCCCACGCACCAAGCATGCCCACCGACTGCGAGCCTTGACCCGGAAACACCATGGCAAAAGGTTTCATTGCTGCGTCCTTGTGTGGATGGGGGCGCTGGCTTTAGGTGGTGCGCAACAGCACCGAGCCCCAGGTAAAGCCGCCGCCCACGCCTTCGAGCAACACATGCTGCCCGGGTTGAATGCGGCCGTCGCGCATGGCGACATCCAGCGCCAACGGAATGGAGGCCGCCGAGGTGTTGCCGTGTTGGTCCACGGTGACCACCACCTTATTTAAAGGCAGTTGCAACTTGCGCGCTGTGCTTTGCATGATGCGTATGTTGGCCTGGTGCGGAATAAACCAATCCAACTCGTTGCTGCTTAGGCCGGCCTTTTGCAACACCGTGCGCGCCGATTGCTCGAGCACCCCCACGGCGAGTTTGAAGACAGCTTGCCCGTCCATGCGCAGCAGCGGGCTGCCCAGCACCTGCCCGCCCGATACGGTGCCGGGCGTGCAAAGAATATCCACGTGCCGGCCATCGGCGTGCAAGTCGGTGGCCAATATGCCGGGGGCGTTGCCGGCTTCGAGCAGCACGGCGCCGGCGCCGTCGCCAAACAGCACGCAGGTGGTGCGGTCAGAAAAATCAAGGATGCGCGAAAACACCTCGGCGCCAATGACCAGCGCGCGGCGTGCCGAGCCCGCGCACAGCATGGCCTGAGCAATCGAGACGGCGTAGACAAACCCCGAGCACACGGCTTGTACGTCAAAGGCCGCGCCGCCGTTGGCGCCCAAGGCGTGCTGCACGATGCACGCGGTGGAGGGAAACACCATGTCGGGGGTGGAAGTGGCCACCACAATCAAATCAACGTCGGCCGCGGCCACCCCAGCGCTTTGCAACGCGGCGCGTGCGGCTTGCACGGCCAGCGTGCTGGCGTGGGTGTTGGCATCGGCAAAGTGGCGCGCGGCAATGCCGGTGCGCTCCGTGATCCAGCTGTCGCTGCTTTCAATGCCCTTGGCGGCCAACTCGGCCACCAAGTCGGCGTTGGTTACGCGCCGCGCGGGCAGTGCGCTGCCGGTACCAATTAAGCGGGCGTAGGGCGCGGCGCTCATGCCGCGGCGTCCAGCGGTTGGGCAGCGGCCTGCAGCACCCCGGCGGCGTGCGCCAAGCGCTGTTGCACGCCGCTGAGCAGGTTGTGTTGCACGGCGTCGTGGGCGCGCGCCAGCGCGTAGGCAAAGGCCTCGGCGTCGGCGCTGCCGTGGCTTTTAAACACCAGCCCGCGCAAGCCCAGCAAGGCCGCGCCGTTGTAGCGGCGGTGGTCAACCCGCGCCTTAAAACGCGAGAGCACCGGCATGGCCACCAAAGCAGCCAGCTTGGTTAGCCAGGTGCGCGCAAACTCTTGGCGAATCATGGCCGAAACCATTGCCGCCAACCCCTCGCTGGCCTTCAGCGCCACGTTGCCCACAAAGCCGTCGCACACCACGATGTCAACGCTGCCCTTAAAAATGTCGTTGCCTTCCACATTGCCCACGAAGTTAAGGTCGTTGTGCAGCGCGGCGTCGCGCAACAGCACGCTGGCTTGCTTAATCACTTCGCCGCCCTTAATTAGCTCTTCGCCAATGTTCAGCAGCCCCACGCTGGGCTGCGCCTCGCCGGTGCTGGCCTGCACCAGGGCCGAGCCCAGTAGAGCAAACTGCAGCAAGTGTGCGGGTTCGCAGTCAACGTTGGCGCCCAAATCGAGCACCGTGGTGGCGCCGCCTTTGACGTTGGGCATTTGGGTGGCGATGGCCGGGCGGTCAATACCCGGCAGGGTTTTGAGCAGGTAGCGCGAAATCGCCATGAGCGCGCCGGTGTTGCCCGCCGAGACCGCCACTTGCGCGGCGCCTTGCTGCACCTGGGCCACGGCCACGCGCATGGTGGAGTCTTTTTTGCGCCGCAGCGCCACTTCAATGGGGTCGTCCATGGCCACGACCTCGGTGGCGGCCACCCACTGCACCCGTGGGTGCTGGGCCAGCGGGCCTTGCGCCGCGGCCACGTGTGGCGGCGCCACCAGCAGCAGCCGCGCTTGCGGATGCTGCTGCAAAAAGGTGTGGCAGGCGGGCAGGGTAACCGTGGCGCCGGCGTCGCCACCCATGACATCAACCGCCAGCGTGATGGCAGCGGCAGAAGCGGTTGAACCCATCAAGCGTTACGCCTTACGCACCGCTGCGGTGCCCAAGGCCAGCGGGTATCAATCGGCGTTTTTGGGCTTAACCACTTGGCGCCCACGGTAAAAACCGTTGGGGCTGATGTGGTGACGGCGATGCACCTCGCCCGTGGTGGGCTCAATGGCCGTGCCAGGCTCAACCAGTGCGTTGTGCGAACGGTGCATGCCGCGCTTAGACGGCGATTTTTTGTTTTGCTGAACAGCCATGGAAGGATTCCTTAAGCGGTGAATTGGCGCCGCGCGCCAAGCCCGCCTTGGTGGCGGGTAAACCCGGCATTATAGGCTGCCCGGCGGGGCTCGCCTACCCCTTGCGCAGCGCCGCCAGCGCGGCAAAGGGGTGTGGCACCTGAGCGTCGCTGGCCTGGGCGGGCGGCTGGCAGCCCGGCGTGCCCTTGGCGTGCACCGCAAACGCCGGCAGCGCCAGCAGCGCCTCGTCTTCGAGCAAGGCCAGCGCGTCCAGCGTGGGTTGCCAGGCCAGCACGTCTTCTTCGGCCTCGGCGTCTTGGGCTTCGGCCTCGGCCTCGGTGGGCACAAAGCGGTAGGCTTGGGCCACGTGCAGCGTCCAGTTCATGGGCTGCATGCAACGCTGGCACACCAGCTGCAGCGGGCCGTCGGCCTGCACGTGCAGCCACCACTGGGGGCGGCCATCGCCCCCTGGTTGGCGTGACAAAGTAAGCGCCCACTGCACCGCGCCGCTGGACGTGTGCAGCTCGGCGGCCAACCGGGGCAGCGCCGTAAGCGGCAGCGTGCCCTGCCCTTGCCAGCCGGCATCGGGCAGCGAATCGAGCGCCAAATGGCTTAGGTGGTGCGGGGTGGCGTCGGCCATGGCGCCTGAGTGTAAGACAATACCGGCATGCCACCCGCCGCTGCCCCGCCGCTGATTTTGGGCTCAACCTCGCGCTACCGCGCCGAGCTGCTGGGGCGCTTGGGCCTGCCGTTTACCCAAGTGGCGCCCGAGGTAGACGAAACCCCGCAGCCGGGCGAAGCGCCCAAGCCACTGGCCGAGCGTTTGGCGCTGGCCAAAGCCCAAGCGGTAGGGGCGCAACACCCGGCGGCCTGGGTGCTGGGCAGCGACCAAGTGGCCAACCTAAATGGCCAGCCGCTGGGCAAACCGCACACCCACGCGCGCGCCGTGGCGCAACTGCTGGCCATGCAGGGGCAAACGGTGGTGTTTCATACCGCCGTGGCGCTGGTGGGCCCAGCGGGGCAGTGGCAGGCGTGCGCCGACGTGGCGGTGCGCTTTAGGCCGCTGACGCGACAGACCATTGAACGCTACTTGCACGCCGAGCAACCCTACGACTGCGCCGGCAGCGCCAAAACCGAAGGGCTGGGCATTGCCCTACTTGAGGCCATGGACAGCGACGACCCCACCGCCATTGTGGGCCTGCCGCTGATACGCACCGCCGCCATGCTGCGCCAAGCCGGCTACACCCTGCCATGACGAGCCCGCGCGGCACGCTGTGGCTGGTGCCCACGCCGCTTGACTTTAAGCAAACCCCACAACCGCCGCTGGCGCAGGTGCTGCCAGGCGCCACACTTGCCCAAGCGGCCAAGCTGACGCACTGGATAGGCGAGAGCGCCAAATCCACGCGTGCCTTTTTGCAGCGTGTGGCCGCCGAGCAGCCGCTGGCCGCGCCGCTGCAAGCCATGACCATTGCCGAATTGCCACGCGCGGCGCACAAACACGGCGACCACCAGCCCAACGCGGCGCTGGACGAGGCCGCACGCGCGCTGCTGGCCCCGGCCTTGCAAGGGCACGACATGGGGCTGGCAAGCGAGGCCGGCTTGCCCGCCGTGGCCGACCCCGGCGCCTCGGTGGTGCGCGCCGCACACGCGCTGGGCGTGGCGGTGCAGCCGCTGCCCGGGGCGTCGTCGATTACGCTGGCGCTGGCGGCCAGCGGGCTCAACGGCCAGCACTTTGCCTTTGTGGGCTACTTGCCCACTGGCGCGGCGCGCGCAGCGCAGCTGCGCACACTTGAGCAAACCGCGTTGCGCCTGGGCCAAACCCAGGTGTGCATTGAAACCCCCTACCGCAACGCCGCGCTGCTGGCCGACTTGCTGCAACACCTGCAGCCCAGCACACGGCTGGCGCTGGCGGCCAACCTGGGGCAGCAGCCGCAGGTGCGCCTGGCCAGCGTGGCGCAGTGGCGCCGCCACGCCTGGGCCGCGCCCGAGACGCCGTGCGTGTTTATGTGGGGGCCCTAGCGCTACCGCCACCGCCACCGACGGGGGCGGCGCCCGCGTTTGGGCGCGTTTAGTTTTGGCGGCGCAGCGCCGGAAACAAGATGACGTCGCGAATGCTGGGGCTGTCGGTCAGCAGCATCATGAGCCGGTCGATGCCAATGCCACAACCGCCGGCGGGCGGCATGCCGTACTCCAGCGCGCGCACGTAATCGTGGTCAAAGTACATGGCCTCGTCGTCGCCGCCGTCTTTGGCCGCCACCTGCGCGGCAAAGCGCGCGGCCTGGTCTTCGGCGTCGTTAAGTTCGCTAAAGCCGTTGCCTATTTCGCGCCCGGTGATGTACAGCTCAAAGCGCTCGGTAACCTCGGGGCGCGTGTCGCTGGCGCGCGCCAGGGGCGAGATTTCGGTGGGGTGCTCGCAAATAAACGTGGGCTGCCACAGCAGGTCTTCGACCTCTTGCTCAAACACCATGACCTGCAGCCCGGCCAGCGAGCGCGTGGCCAGGCCGTCGGCCTCGTTGGTTTTGCCTGCGGCGCGCAAACGCTGGCGCAACCACTCGGGGTCGTCCACCTGCGCGCCGGCGTTGGTGTGGCGCACAATCGCCTCGCGCATGGTTAGGCGCTCAAACGGCGCCTCAAGGTCAACCATTTGCCCCGCGTAGGGCAGCTGCAACGCGCCGGTGGCTTTCAGGGCAGCGTCACGAATTAAGGCTTCGGTGAAGTCCATCAAATCGGTGTGGTTCCAGTACGCGGCGTAAAACTCCATCATGGTGAATTCGGGGTTGTGCCGCACCGAAATGCCTTCGTTGCGAAAGTTGCGGTTGACTTCAAACACCCGCTCAAAGCCGCCCACCAGCAAGCGCTTAAGGTACAGCTCGGGCGCGATGCGCAGGTACATGGTTTGGTCAAGCGCGTTGTGGTGCGTCACAAAGGGCCGCGCGTTGGCCCCGCCCGGGATGGGCTGCAGCATGGGGGTTTCAACCTCTAAAAAGCCATGCCCCACCATAAACTCGCGCATGCCCGACAACGCCTTGCTGCGCGCGGCAAAGCGGCGCCGCGCGGCCTCGTCGGCGATTAAATCAACGTAGCGCTGGCGGTACTTAAGCTCTTGGTCGTGCACGCCATGAAACTTATCGGGCAGCGGCCGCAGGCTTTTGGTGAGCAGGCGCACCACGTCGGCGTGCACGGTGAGCTCGCCGGTGCGGGTTTTAAACAACACGCCCTCGGCGGCCACGATGTCGCCCAAATCGAAGTGCTTAAAGGCTTGGTGCACGGCCTCGCCCACCGAGTCGTTGTTGAGGTAAATTTGTATGCGCCCGCCGCTGCTGCCCAGCGAGCCGTCTTGCAGCGTGGCAAAGCTGGCTTTGCCCATCACGCGCTTGAGCATCATGCGCCCGGCCACCCGCACGCGAATGGCTTTGGCCTCTAGCGTTTCTTTGCTTTGGGCGTGGTAGGTGTCGTGCAGCGCCTCGGCGTGGTGGCTGGGTTTGAAGTCGTTGGGAAACGCCACCGCGCCGCTGGCGCGCAAGGCACGTAGCTTGTCGCGGCGCTCGGCGATGAGTTGGTTTTCGTCAAGCTCGGGCGTGGGGTGGGCGGGGGCGTCACTCATGGGCAGCGATTGTATCGGCGCGCCCCACTCGGGTTGGGCTTAAGCCTTTACTCAAACCCTTCACTCAAACCCCTTCCCCGGCTTTTCAAGTTGCGACAAGCTGAACTCGGACAAGTCTGGGTTGCGTT
>JAYPEA010000069.1:0-8951 GCA_038125525.1 Burkholderiaceae bacterium
GATTGGATTGCGCAAGAGCGTGCGGCCATGCCCGAGCTGCCCCGCGCGCGTGCCGCGCGGCTGCAGCAGCAGTACGCGCTGCCGGCGCACGACGCGGGCTTGCTTACCGCCAGTGTGGCCAGCGCCGATTACTTTGAAGCCGCCGCGCAAGCCAGCGGCCAGGCCAAGCTGGTAAGTAACTGGATGATGGGCGAGCTCACCCGGCGCCTCAACGCGCAAGAGCTTGACGTGGCCCAATCGCCCGTATCCGCGGCCCAGCTGGCCGCGTTGGTGGGGCGTGTGGCCGATGGCACCATCTCAAACAATGCCGCCAAGCAGGTGTTTGACACCATGTGGCAAGACGGCGGCGAGGTTGACGCCATTGTGCAAGCCAAGGGCCTGCGCCAAATGAACGACAGCGGCGCCTTAGAGGCCATGGTGGACGAAGTATTGGCCGCCAACCCCGACAACGTGGCACAAGTGAAGGCTGGCAAAGACAAAGCCTTTAACGCATTGGTTGGCCAGGTCATGAAGCGCAGCCAAGGCAAAGCCAACCCGCAACAGGTAGGCGATTTGCTGCGCGCTAAGTTACTGTAAGGGCGCGGGCTTAAGTGGCCACGCCCCAGCGTTGGCGGTAGGCCTGCACCTGCGCCACCTGCTGCGCGCCGTTGGGCAGCTGCGCCAAATGCGCCAGCAAGTCTTGCAGCGTGGCAATGGCGCACACGGTTAGGCCAAGCTGCTGTTGCACATACTGCACCGCGCTGTAGGGTACATCGCGTACTTGGCCGTCGGCTTGCACTTCGGTGGCCATTTCCTGGCGGTCCAGTGCAATGGCCAGCGCGTGCGGCGTGGCCCCGGCCGCGGCAATCAGCGCCAACGATTCACGCACCGCCGTGCCCGCGCTGATCACATCGTCCACAATCATCACGCGCCCCTTAAGCGGCGCGCCCACCAGTGTGCCGCCTTCGCCGTGGTCTTTGGCCTCTTTGCGGTTGTAGGCAAACGGCAGGTTGTAGCCCAGGCGCGCCAGCTCCACGGCCACCGCCGCCACCAGCACAATGCCTTTGTAGGCTGGGCCAAACAGCATGTCGCACGGCACACCCTGGGCCACAATACGGCGGGCATAAAATGCCGCCAGTTGGCTAAGCTTGGCACCATCGTCAAACTTGCCGGCGTTAAAAAAATACGGGCTCAGGCGTCCTGCCTTGGTTTTAAACTCACCCAGCCCCAACACCCCCGCGTCCATGGCAAAGGCCACAAACGCTTGTGCCAGGGGGTCAGGAGAAAGGGCAGAATGGGTGCTCATGCAAAACGCGTCTTTCAAACTCACCTCGCTTAACCTCAACGGCATTCGCTCGGCCATGCGCAAAGGGTTGGGCCAATGGGTGGCCAGCCTCGCGCCCGATTGTATGTGTGTGCAAGAGCTCAAAGCCCAGGCCGATGACTTAGACGACGACATGCGAGCCCTTGGCGGCATGCGCGGGTATTTTCATTTCGCACAAAAAAAAGGCTACTCGGGCGTGGGGGTGTACAGCCGCGTTGAACCCAGCGACGTGCGGGTGGGCTTTGGCAACGCCGAGTTCGACGCCGAGGGGCGTTACCTTGAGTTGCGCTTTGATACCCCGGCGCGGCGGCTTAGCGTGATTAGCCTGTATTTGCCCAGCGGCTCCTCGGGCGACGAGCGCCAAGAGGCCAAGTACCGCTGCTTGGCCGCGCTCACCCCGCATTTGGCTGCCTTGTTGCCGCAGCGCGAGGTGTTGATGTGCGGTGACTTGAACATTGCCCACCAGCATATCGACCTTAAAAACTGGCGCAGTAACTTAAAAAACAGCGGCTGCTTGCCGCCCGAGCGGCAATGGCTTAGCGCCACCTTGCAGCAAGGGATGGTGGATGTGTACCGCCATTTGCATCCCGACGCCACCGACGCCTGTTACACGTGGTGGAGCAATCGAGGCCAAGCCTGGGCCAAAAACGTGGGTTGGCGCCTTGACTACCAATTGGCCACGCCAACCTTGGCGCGCGCCGCGCAGCGTGTTGAGGTGTTCAAGGCGCAACGCTTTTCTGACCACGCCCCGCTCACGGTGTGGTACGCCAGCCGCCCATGAGTGCGTGGGCCAGTGCGTCGGCCTTAAGCGCCTCGGCAACTTGGGCACGCGCGGGCCATGGGCGCCGCTGGGGCACGGCACTGGTGGTGTCGTTGACGCTGCATGCCGCGCTACTTTGGAGCCTGGGCGCTGCACACGACCGCACGGCACCGGTTGCAGCTGAGCCGCCCACCGATGCGGTGCACTGGTTTGCCGCGTCGTTGCTGCCCCAGCCACCGTTGCCGTTGCCCGTTGCCACCAAGGCCGGCCCCACGCCAGCGCCACGGCCGTTGGCGCAACCCACCGAACTGGCTGCGCCGCGCCAGCCCGTCGTACCCAAGCCCACCTCGCCATCGGCCGTTTGGTCTGCGCCTAGGCCCACAGCAGCCACAACCGAAACGACGCCTCAACGCCCAAACCCGCGGGCGCCCCCGGTGGCCAGCGCCTCCGCGCCGCCCCAGCAGCCGGTGTTCACACCGCCCCCAACGGCAGTCGCGGCGCCAGCGCAGGGGCCTGTTCAGGTTGCCGCCGCCCAGGCTTCCGTTAATGGCGCGGCCGCCGCCGCCTTGCCCTCACGTCCGCCCCAGCCCTTGCCCAACGTGGTGCAGCCCGCGCCGCGCTACCCGGCGCTGAGCCGCCGCTTGGGCGAGCAAGGCACGGTGTGGCTTCGCGCCCAAATTGATGCCACCGGACGCGTGCAGCGCGTGCAGTTGCTGCGCCCTAGCCCTTATCCACGACTCAACCGCGCCGCACAAGACGCCGTGAGCACTTGGCAATACCGCCCCGGCACCGAGCAAGGCACCCCCGTGGCGATGTGGCTGGAGGTGCCGGTGCGGTTTGTGTTGCAACCCACGCACTGACTTGCCACCGATTCACCCCATGCTTCGCTACCGCACCATTCCTGTTACGCCCTTTGCACAAAACTGCTCGCTGCTGTGGTGCGACGTCACCCACGACGCGGTACTGATTGACCCTGGCGGCGATTTGCCCGAGCTAGAGCAGGCGGTACAGGCCCAAGGCGTGCGCCTTAGCGCGATTTGGGTTACCCACGCCCACATTGACCATGCCGGCGGGGTAGGCGAATTGGCCCAACGCTGGCAGCTGCCCATCGTGGGGCCGCAAGCCGAAGACCAGTTTTGGATAGACGCGCTACCGCAGCAAAGCCAGCAGTTTGGCTTTGCCCCGGCCCAGGCCTTTACGCCCACGCGTTGGCTCAACGACGGCGATACCCTCACCCTAGGGCAGCACACCATCACGGTGCGCCACTGTCCCGGACACACCCCGGGTCACGTGGTGTTTTACGCCCCCGCCATTGGCCGCGCCTTTGTTGGTGACGTGCTGTTTGCCGGCAGCATTGGCCGCACCGATTTTCCGCGCGGCGACCACGACACCCTGATACGCAGCATCACCGAGCGCCTGTGGCCCCTGGGCGATGACACCGTCTTCATACCCGGGCACGGGCCCGAGAGCACGTTTGGTCGCGAACGCGCCACCAACCCGTTTGTGGGTGGCACCTAAGATGGTGCGCCTCAGCTGGTGGCACCCCAGGTTGCCCACCATGGCGCTGTTGGGCTTTGCCGCGGGCCTGCCTATTTTGCTCATTTTTTCTTCGTTGTCGCTGTGGCTGGCGGAGGCGGGCGTGGCGCGTGCATCCGTCACCATGTTCAGTTGGGCGGCGTTGGGCTACTCGTTTAAGTTTGTGTGGGCGCCCTTGGTTGACCGCCTGGTGTTGCCCGGGCTGGGCGCCATGGGCCGCCGGCGCAGTTGGTTGTTGTTGGCACAGCTCAACGTGGTGGCGGCGATTGGGGCGATGTCCAGCGTAAACCCCGCCACCCCTGGCGCCCTGCCCATGATGGCGCTTGCCGCTGTGTGGCTGGGCTTTGCCTCGGCCACGCAAGACATTGCCATCGATGCCTACCGCATCGAATGTGCGCCGCTGCAGTGGCAGGCCATGCTTTCGGCGGCCTACATCGCTGGCTATCGCGTAGGCATGGTGGTGGCTGGCGCTGGCGCCCTGTGGTTGGCTGACGCTTGGGGCTCCACCCGCGGGGCCTACGCCGCGCAGGCTTGGCAGCATGCGTATCAGGTCATGGCCGCGTGCATGCTGGTTGGGGTGCTTACCACCTGGCGCATGCCCGAGCCTACCCCAACGCCCGAGGCCACCGCTACGCCCCCCGCCGCTTCACCGCACCATGGGCCTTTGTTGCTGCTGTTTGCCGCCGTGGTGGCGGTGTTTGTTGCGGTGTTCTCGGCGCTGGCACCATGGATAGGCGGCGGGCACGGGCCCATGGTTTCGCTGCTGGCCGAGTTGCTGCGCTTGGCACTGGCGTTGGCCGCGGGCTTGGCCGCGGGCCAAACGCTGGTGCGCTTGGGTTGGGTGCCCGCGGCGCTGCTGCGCCAAACTTGGCTGGCACCGGTGGAGTCGTTTTTTTTGCGGCACGGTGCGCGTACGGCCTGGCTGCTGTTGGCGCTTATTGGCTTATATCGCATCTCAGACATTGTGCTGGGCGTGATATCCAACGTGTTTTATTTGGACATGGGCTACAGCAAGCCCGACATTGCGCAGGCCGTGAAAACCTTTGGCGTGGTGGTAAGCATTGGCGGTGGGTTTTTGGGCGGCTGGCTGGCCACGCGCTGGGGCGTGATGCGTTGCCTGTTTTGGGGTGCGGTGGTCTCGGCGCTGACCAACGTGTTGTTCGTTTGGCTGGCGCTTTCGGATGCAAGTCTTGCTGGCTTGTACACGGTGGTGGCCGCCGACAACTTGGCCGCTGGCTTTGCCAGCGCGGCGTTTGTGGCGTTTTTGTCTGGCCTAACGCAGGTTTCGTTTACCGCGGTGCAATACGCCGTGTTCAGCTCGGTCATGACGTTGTTACCCAAAACCCTCGGGGGGTATTCGGGTGGCATGGTCGACGCCATGGGTTACCCGGGGTTTTTTGTTTTTACCGCTTTGCTGGGTGTGCCGGTGTTGCTGCTGGTGGTGTGGGCGACCAAACGCTTAAAGTAATTCTAAATACCACCAATTTACTCGGATATGGGTTTATGGTGTATTTTGGTGTTACAGTAAGCCCATGTCACACAGAAAAGCCAGTCAACAATGCATCGGTTGCGGTACCCAGGGCATCGGCCTTGTGAGTCAACGCACCTAACCAGTCAGGGAGCATGACGCGGTCACACCGCGTCTTAAACCCCGCGTTAAGCGGGGTTTTTTTTGCCTGTTGTTTTTGCCCCAGCCGGCCCTTAGTGGCCGCCGAGTGCCACAGGCCCGGCGGGCAGCTGATACCGCGTGCCGCAGTAGGGGCAGCATGCCTCACCGGTCTGAGCCACTTGCAAAAACACCTTGGGGTGGCTGTTCCACAAGGCCATGTCCGCCTTGGGGTGTGGGCAGTGAATCCCGCCTTGCGGATTGAGGTCGCTGGTGGACAGTGCCACGGGGTGTTGCACGGAAGTGGTCATGTCAAACGTGGGTGAGCCAGTGGCTGTATTGGGCGTTACGGCCATTGACGATGTCAAAAAACGCTTGTTGCACACGCTGCGTGATGGGGCCACGTGCGCCGCTGCCTAGCGTGACGCGGTCGAGCTCACGAATGGGGGTCACCTCGGCGGCGGTGCCGGTAAAAAAGGCCTCGTCGGCAATGTAAATTTCATCGCGCGTGATGCGCTTTTGTACCACCTCAATGCCCAAGTCTTTGGCAATGTGCAGTACCGTGTTGCGGGTGATGCCGTTTAACGCGCCGGCTGAGAGGTCGGGGGTGTAAATCACACCGTCTTTAACCACAAACAGGTTCTCGCCCGCGCCCTCAGAGACAAACCCGGTGGCGTCCAGCAGCAAGGCCTCGTCGTAGCCGTCGTCCAGGGCCTCCATGTTGGCCAAGATGCTGTTGGTGTAGTTGCTTACCGCTTTGGCCTGCGTCATGGTGATGTTGACATGATGCCGGGTGTAGCTGCTGGTTTTAACCCGTATGCCGCGTGCCATGCCCTCTTCACCCAGGTAAGCCCCCCAGGCCCATGCCGCCACCATAACGTGGATTCGGTTGCCTTTGGGGCTGACACCGAGCTTTTCGGCGCCAATAAAAACCAGCGGACGGATGTAGCAGCTGGTGAGTTGGTTTTGTCGCACCACCTCGCATTGCGCGTCGTTGAGCGCTTGCGGCGTGAACGGGATGTTCATGCGCAGAATTTTGGCGCTGTTAAACAGGCGCTGCGTGTGCTCGGCCAAGCGAAAAATGGCCGTGCCTTGCTCGGTTTGATAAGCTCGCACCCCCTCAAACGCACCACAGCCGTAATGCAGGGTGTGGGTGAGCACGTGCACCTTGGCGTCACGCCAAGGTACCCACTGCCCATCCATCCAAATCTTGCCGTCTTGGTCTGCCAGCGATTGGGGCGCAGCCATCTTGTTGCTCCAACAAAAAAACGAAGAACCGGGATTGTATGGCCCCAGCCGTGCCGCTGGACGGTGCCAGCTCAAGCCGCGGCGTTAAGCACCTGCTCGGTGGTTTTGCCAAAGCGGCGCACGCGGCTGGCGAACCAAGCCAGCGCCGCGTCAAGGGCTTTGGCGTCAAAGTCCGGCCATAGGGTGTCGGTAAAGTACAACTCGGTGTAGGCGGTTTGCCATAACAAAAAGTTGCTTAGCCGACGCTCGCCAGCCGTGCGCACCAACAAATCGGGGGCGGGAAGGTCGGGACTAAACAAATACGCTGCCAGCGCGGCTTCAGTCAGCGCGGCAGGTTCTGCCCCTGGGTTGGCTTGCAGCCACCGTTGCATGGCCCCCAGCAGTTCGGCGCGGCCGCCGTAGTTAACTGCCAGTTGCAGCACCAAGCGGTTTGCGCCTGCCGTGGCTGCTTCGGCTTGGCTGATGGCTTGCTGCAACGATTGCGAAAACACCGAGCGGTCGCCAATCACACGCAGCTGCACACCGTTGCGCTGCATGTCGGCGATTTCGTTTTGTAGGTAACGCGCAAACAGCGCCATCAGCGCCCCCACCTCATTGGCCGGGCGAGCCCAGTTTTCGGTGCTAAATGCGTACAGGGTCACGGCCTGCACCCCACGTTGGGCGCAGTGTTCAATTACCGTGCGTACCTGGGCGGCTCCCTTGACATGGCCGGCCGCCCGCGGCAGCCGTCGCTGGCGCGCCCAGCGACCGTTGCCGTCCATGATGAAGGCAACGTGGCTGGGGACCGATGGGGCGGGGTCGGTGGGCATGGGCAAATGACCTAAGCCCCACATTGTATGCGGCTACCCCGCTGGCGCGGGGCCGGCCTGACGCACCGCGGCTAAGGCTTCGTCCACCCGGTCAACCGGCAGCAGGGTGAGCCCTTGCAGACTGGCGTCTTGGCGCTTGGGGGCATTGGCCTTGGGCAGCACCGCGTATGAAAACCCCAGCTTGGCCGCTTCGCGCAGCCGCTCAAGGCCACGCGGCGCGGGTCGAATTTCGCCAGCCAGGCCCAGCTCGCCAAACGCCACCAAGCCCGGCGGCAGGGCGCGGCCGCGTAGGCTGCTTTGAATCGCCAGCAGCACCGCCACATCGGCTGCTGGCTCGCTGATGCGCATGCCGCCCACGGCGTTGACGAACACATCTTGGTCGGCGCACGAGACCCCGCCGTGCCGATGCAGCACCGCCAGCAGCATGGCCAGCCGATCGCGCTCCAACCCTACGCTTAGGCGCCGCGGGCTGGCGCCGCCGCTGTCCACCAGCGCCTGTACCTCCACCAGCAGGGGCCGCGAGCCCTCCAGCGTGGCCAAGACGCAGGCGCCGGGGACCGGGTTGGCGTGCTGGCTTAAAAAGATGGCGCTTGGGTTGCTTACGCCACGCAGGCCGCGCTCGGTCATGGCAAACACGCCCAGCTCGTTGACCGCGCCAAACCGGTTTTTGGCCGCGCGCACCAACCGGTGGTTGGAGTGGCTGTCGCCTTCAAAGTACAACACCGCGTCCACCATGTGTTCAAGCACGCGCGGCCCGGCCAGCGCACCTTCTTTGGTAACGTGTCCCACCAGCACCAGCGTCATGCCCGTGGCTTTGGCCACGCGTGTTAGGTGCGCAGCGCATTCGCGCACCTGTGCCACCGAGCCAGGGGCCGACGAAAGCGTGTCGGTGTACACCGTCTGAATGGAGTCAATCACGGCAATGCGCGGGGCTTCGGCCTCCATGGTGGCCACAATGCGCTCGAGCGAAATTTCGGCCATCACGCGCACGTCGCCGTTGGTTAGCCCCAGTCGTTGCGCCCGTAGCGCGACCTGAGCGGCCGATTCTTCGCCGGTGACGTACAAGGTGGGCTCGTGCGCGGCCATGGCCGAGAGCGCCTGCAACAGCAACGTGGACTTGCCAATGCCCGGGTCGCCGCCAATGAGCACCACCTCGCCATCCACCCAACCGCCGCCCAACACGCGGTCCAGTTCGGGCAAGCCGGTGGGGCGACGCTGGACTTCGGCCAGCGCAATGTCGCGCAGTGCCTGCGCCGGCGCCGCGGCCACCAAACCGGCCATGCGGTGCTTGCCCGGGCCGGGCGAAGCGGTTTGCTCAACCAGTGCGTTCCACGCCTCACACTCTGGGCATTTGCCTAGCCATTTGGGGCTTTGCGCGCCGCACGACTGGCAAACGTAAAGCGTTTTGGCTTTAACCACGGCCGAGGGTTGCCGCGCTTAGGCGTGTTGCAGCAGGCGTGCCGCGTCGATGGCAAAGTAGGTAAGAATGCCGTCGGCCCCGGCGCGCTTAAAGCCCAGCAAGCTCTCCATCATCACGCCGTCGTGGTCCAGCCAACCCTGAGCTGCCGCGCCTTTCATCATGGCGTATTCGCCGCTGACTTGGTAGGCAAACGTGGGTACGCCAAAGCTGTCTTTGACGCGACGCACCATGTCCAAATACGGCATGCCGGGCTTGACCATCACCATGTC
>JAYPEA010000070.1:0-3445 GCA_038125525.1 Burkholderiaceae bacterium
CCAGCCCGACGAATACGTGGGCGTGGCCGAACTGGTGGATTCGGCCAAAGTCATGGCCTTAGCTGTGCTGCACCTTATGGATTTAGCTGTTCTGGCGCCTGCCAATGCTGCCTAGTCCTGCGTTTCCCCCGCGCAGTGATCGCGGTGTCGCGTTCAGGTAGAGGCATTGTCAAGCACTCCCGGGCGCTTGGCCAGCATGGCAGCGGCGGCCTCTTCATAAGCCTTGCCCAGTTGCAGCAACGTCCATTCGGCCTTGGGCTTGGCCATGAGCTGCAGCCCCATGGGCAGGCCGTTGGCACCAAAGCCAGCGGGTACACACAGGCACGGCAGGCCAGCAAAGGTGGCGTACAGCACCACCTCCATCCAGTGGTGGTAAGTTTGCATGGTTCGGCCGTTAATTTGCTCGGGCCAGCGCCAGTTCACGTCAAACGGCCACACCTGAGACACCGGCAAGGCCAGCACGTCAAACCGCTGCCACAAGTCGTCAAAGGCTTGCACCAGTTCGCCGCGGGTGTGCCGGGCTTGCGTCACGTCTTGCGTGGTAAAGCTCAGGCTGCGGTCGTGTTCCCAAAGGGCCTCGGGTTTAATCAAATCTCGGGCATTGGGGCGTTGTACCAGTGGCTTGAGTTTGTTGCCCACCAGCACGTTGCGCCACATCAGCCAGGCTTGCCACACGGCCTCAAGGTCCACGCGCAGCGTGGCGTGGTCCACCTGGCAGCCGGCGTGGGCCAGCGTACCCAGGGCATGTTGGCAGAGCTCCAAAATGCCGTCTTCAAACGGCAAATGCCCCTGCAAGTCGCCCAGCCAACCCACGCGTACGCCTTGGGCCTTGGGCGGCACCGGCGGAGTGAACGCGGTGGGGTCGTCGGCCAAGGCCTGAGCCGCTTGGGGGTGCGGCCCAGCCAGCGTGGCCAGCATCATGGCCAAGTCGTCGATGTGCCTCGCCATGGGGCCCTCGGTGCCCAGTTGCTCAAGCCCGCCGGGCGTGGGCAACAGGTTGGGCACGCGCCCAGGTGTGGGGCGCAGGCCAAACACGTGGTTCCAACCCGCCGGGTTGCGCAGGCTGCCCATAAAGTCTGAGCCATCGGCCACGGCCAGCATACGCAAGGCCAGCGCCACGGCCGCCCCGCCGCTGCTGCCGCCGGCACTGCGCTGAGGATTCCACGCGTTTTTGGTGGCGCCAAACACATCGTTAAAGGTGTGTGAGCCCAGCCCAAATTCTGGTGTGTTGGTTTTGCCCACAAAAATCGCGCCTTGCGCGCGCAACCGTGCCGCCACCAGCCCGTCCTCCGTGGCGTGCAATGGGTACAGCGCACGCGAACCCATGCTGGTGGGCAGTCCGGCCACGTCGGCCAAGTCTTTCACCGCCTGGGGTATGCCGTGCAGCCAACCCATACGCTGACCTTTGGCCAACTCGTGGTCGCGTTGGCGGGCTTGCGCCAGCAGCGTGTCATCGTCTACCTGGCTCACAATGGCCACATGCTGGGGGTTAAATTGATGAATTTGTGTTAACGTAGCCCGCATCAGTTCCTCGCAACTGAGCGAGCCCGTAGCAAGAGCTTGGCTGAGCGCGAGTGCAGAGGTGTTAGGGATATCCATAATCGGTGTGGGTGGGGTTCAATGGCATAGTCCGACCGAGCGGTTGAATTATCCGCTGGAACGATCCTGGTTTAACCGGGTCCCGCCAAAAATGCAAAAGGAGCTATGAAATGCGACGTAGAAACTTCGCCTCAATCGCCGCGGCTGTGGCGTTAGCGGCGGCAACGCTGGCAACGCCCGCGACCGCCGACGATAAGCGGACACTGAGGGTCATTCCACACTCGAACTTGAGCGTTCTGGACCCAATTTGGACCACCGCCTACATCACGCGTAACTACGGTTACATGGTTTATGACACCTTGTTCTCCGAGGACTCCAAGGGTCGCATTCAGCCGCAAATGGTGGACACCTACAGCTCCACCGCCGACCTCAAAACCTGGCGCTTTAAGTTGCGCCCGGGCCTAAAGTTTCATGACGGCTCCAAAGTCACCAGCACCGACGTGGTGGCATCCATCAAGCGCTGGGGCGCCAAAGACGCCTTTGGCGGCGTGCTCATGGCCAACGTGGAGAGCTTTGACACCCCCACCGAAGATCACTTCGTGATCAAGCTCAAGAGCCCCAGCGGCATCGTGGTCGACGCGTTGGGCAAGGTCTCCTCCAACGTGCCTTTCATCATGCCGGCGCGCTTGGCCAACACCCCAGCCAACGAGCAGATTAAAGAGTCCATTGGGTCTGGCCCATTTAAGTTTGTGGCCAGCGAGTTTGTATCGGGCTCCAAAGTGGTGTTTGAGAAAAACACCGACTACGTGCCACGCAGTGAGCCCGCCGACGGCTTGGCTGGTGGCAAGGTGGTTAACTTCGACCGCGTCGAGTGGGTGATTATTAAAGACGCCGAAACGCAGGTTAACGCCCTCAAGACCGGCGAAGTCGACATGATGGAGCAGTTACCCTTCGAGAAGTATTACTCGGTCAAGAAGATGAAGGGCATTAATGTCGAAGAGTACTCCCCGGCGGGCCTGCAGTACATCCTTCGGTTTAATCACACGTTGGCGCCGTTCAACAACGTCAAGGTGCGCCAGGCTGCCATGATGGCGCTGACGCAAGCCGCGTTCATCAAGATTCAGGTGGGCGTGCCCGAGCTGGGTCGTCTGTGCCGCAGCATGTACCCCTGTGGCACGGCGTACGCCGATGAGAACACCGGCTACTTCACCGGCAAAGCGCAAATTAAAAAAGCGCGAGCGCTGCTCAAAGAATCGGGCTACGACGGCACCCCCATCGTGCTGATGCGTCCCACCGACTTGTCGGTGATTGCCAAGATTCCGCTGGTGGCCGAGCAGCAGCTCAAGCAAGTGGGCTTTAACGTCAAGCTCGAGCAAATGGACTGGGCCTCGCTGGTGGCACGCCGCGCCAAAAAAGACCCCATTGGCCAGGGCGGTTGGAACATCTTCTTGACCGCGTGGAACGCCGCTGACATTGCCAGCCCGCTGACCATGGCCATGTTCAACGTTAAGGCCGAGGGTAAGGGCTGGTTTGGTTGGCAAGAAAACGCCGAAATCGAATCGCTTAAGCAAAAGTTTGCTGCCACCACCGACATGGCAGAGAAAAAGCAAATTGCTTCGTCGATTCAAAAAATCGCCTTTGATACGGCATCGCACGCACCGCTGGGACAGTACCGCAGTCCTGCTGCGCTGCGAGATAACGTAGGCGGTATGCTCAAGACCGCTGGTCCGATCGTCTTCTGGAATATTAAGAAAAAATAAGTAACTGGCAGCATGGTGCTCTAATCTCACGATACGTTACATATAGGGCGCCATGCTGACCTTCTTTATTCGCCGTCTTTTGGCGGTGATCCCCGTTTTGTTTGTTGTCTCCGTTGTGGTCTTTCTCATTCTGAGATTGGCCCCCG
>JAYPEA010000070.1:3545-8791 GCA_038125525.1 Burkholderiaceae bacterium
CCCGTTTTGTTTGTTGTCTCCGTTGTGGTCTTTCTCATTCTGAGATTGGCCCCCGGAGACCCCGCTGCGGTTATTGCCGGCAACAGTGCAACGGTTGCCGATATCGAGCAAATCCGCGCCGCCCTTAACCTCGATCAACCCTTACCCGTTCAGTATTTCTTGTGGGCTTTTGATGTCATTCGGGGTGACCTGGGGTACTCGTATTTTTTGAACCTACCGGTTACGACGCTGGTGGCCCAACGGGTTGAGCCGACTTTGGCGCTGGCAATTGGAACCATTGTGTTTGCCATCGTTGTTGCGGTGCCCCTTGGCACACTGGCTGCGTGGCGCATGGGCGGATGGTTAGACAAGGCGCTCTCCGTCATGTCCGTGGCCGGTTTTTCCGTCCCCGTGTTTGTGGTGGGCTACGTCCTAATGTATCTGTTCGCAGTTCGCTGGGATTTGTTGCCTGTGCAGGGGTATCAATTTTGGGCCGACAGCACGTGTTGGGAGTGGCTGCGCCAGCTGCTCATGCCGTGGTTGGCGCTGGGCATTATTTACGTGGCGCTCATTGCTCGAGTCACGCGCGCCAGCGTGTCTGAGGCGCTAACCGAAGACTACATACGCACGGCGCGTGCCAAGGGGTTGGCCGAATCGGCTGTGTTGTTGCGTCATGCACTGGCCAACGCGGCGGTGCCCATTGTTACCGTGATTGGCATTGGCGTGGCGTTGCTTATTGGCGGCGTGGTGGTTACCGAAACGGTATTTGCCATTCCCGGGCTGGGCTCGTTTACGGTTGATGCGGTACTCAACCGCGACTTTCCGGTTATTCAGGGGCTGGTCTTGTTATTTGCGGTGTGTTACGTGGTGGTCAATTTAATTATCGACCTAAGCTACCTCGTGCTTGATCCGCGCATCAGGTACTAGTCATGGATTCAACGTTAAAAAAATTATGGGCCAACGCCTCGGTGCGTTTTGGGGTGATTGTGCTGGGGCTGATGTTGCTGATGGGGTTGGCCGCCCCGTGGCTGGGCACGGTGGACCCCGCCAGCATGGACTACAACCAAGTCAACACCGCCGCAGGCACCCACGATGTGTTTGTTGACGCCGACGGCAACGAAATTGAACACACCTTTTGGTTTGGCACCGATCACTTTGGGCGCGACATTTACAGCCGGGTGGTGTATGGCGCGCGCGTGTCGTTGGTGGTGGCTGTGTCAGCGGCCCTGGTGGCGTTGTTGTTTGGCTCGCTCGTTGGTATGTTGTCGGGTTATTTTCGTGCCGTGGACATGGCGCTGATGCGTGTCATGGACGGGCTGATGGCGATTCCGGCAATTTTGCTGGCCATTGCCCTGGTGGCGGCGTTGGGGGCCAACGTCACCACGGTGGTGGTGGCCATTGCCGTGCCCGAAATACCGCGCGTTTCACGCTTGGTTCGCTCGCTGGTGCTCACCTTGCGCGAAGAGCCGTTTGTTGAAGCCGCTCGTGCGTTGGCCACACCCACACCGGTGATTTTGTGGCGCCACATTTTGCCCAACGCCATGGCGCCGCTGATTGTTCAGGGCACGTTTGTGGCCGCCTCGGCGGTGTTGCTTGAGGCCATTTTGAGCTTTTTGGGCTTGGGCCTGCCGCCAGACATTCCCACCTGGGGCAACATCATGGCCGAGGGGCGGGTGCAGTTCAGCGAGTTTCCGGGCAACGTGTTGTACCCCGCGTGCTTTTTGGTACCCACGGTGTTGGCGCTTAACTTGCTCGGCGACGGGCTGCGCGACGTGCTTGACCCCAAGTTTGCTAAGCGAGGGGCCTAGCGGTGGAGGCCACCCTACGTATTGACGGGTTGACAGTGGCCTTGCCGCAAGGCGCCGACCGCCCGCACGCCGTACAAAACATTTCGCTGGCCATCGCGCCGGGACAAACCCTGTGCGTGGTGGGTGAGTCGGGTTCGGGTAAGTCGGTCATGGCCACCACGGTTATGGGGCTGCTGCCGCGCGAGGTACGCCCGGTAAGCGGGCAGGTGCTGCTGCAGGGCGAATCGCTGCTGCAAGCCAGCGCCTCGCGCCTGCGCGACTTGCGCGGCAAGGCCATGGGCATGGTGTTTCAAGAACCCATGACGGCGCTCAACCCAGTCATGACTTGTGGTGAGCAGGTTGACGAATTGCTGCGCACCCACACCAACTGGCCGCCGGCGCAGCGGCGCCAAGAAATTGAGCGCGTGTTTGCCCGCGTGCGACTGCCCGAGCCGCAGCGCATGTACCAAAGCTACCCGCACCAGCTCAGCGGGGGGCAACGCCAGCGCATTGTGATTGCCATGGCGGTGATTCTTAAGCCCGCCCTGTTGATTTGCGACGAACCCACCACCGCGCTGGACGTGACCACGCAAAAAGAAATTCTTGGCTTGATTGCCGAGTTGCAGCGCGAGCAGGGCAGCGCGGTGCTATTTATTACGCACGACATGGGTGTGGTGGCAGAAATTGCCGACGACGTGCTGGTGATGAACCAAGGCGAGGCGGTGGAGTGGGGCAGCCGGGACAGCGTGCTGCAATCGCCCCAGCAGCCCTACACCCGCGATTTGTTGGCTGCGGTGCCCGGCATTAAGCCGCCGCCGCCACGGCAACTGCCCCAAGGCCCGCAGCTGCTGCGTGGTGAGGGCGTGTGCAAAACCTACGTTAGCCGCGACTGGATGGGGCGTGCCACCAGCACCAAAGCGTTAAGCGAGGCCAGCGTGGCGGTGCAACGCGGCGAAACCGTGGGCATTGTGGGTGAGTCGGGTTCTGGCAAAAGCACCTTGGCGCGGTGCCTGATTCGCTTAATCGATCCCAGCGACGGCGCCATTTGGTGGGAAGACGACAACGTGGCCACCTTGTCTGAGCGCCAACTTCGGCCACTGCGGCATCGGGTGCAGGTGGTGTTTCAAGACCCCAACCGCTCACTCAATCCGCGGCGTACGGTGGGCCAGTCGATTGTTGAAGGCGCCATTAACTTTGGCGCCAGCACCCAAGCTGCTTGGACGTTGGCCGAGCAGCTCATGACCCAGGTGCGCCTACCACCCGAGGCCTTAAGCCGTTACCCCACCCAGTTCAGCGGGGGGCAGCGCCAGCGCTTGGCCATTGCACGCGCGCTGGCGTGCAAGCCCAGTGTGCTGGTGGCCGATGAGGCGGTATCGGCGCTGGACGTGAGCGTGCAGGCCCAAATATTGGCGCTGCTGCGTGACATTCAAGCCCAGCTGGGTTTGGGCATGCTTTTTATTACCCACGATTTGCGGGTGGCCGCGCAACTTTGCGACCGCGTGATTGTGATGCACCAAGGACAAATTGTTGAGCAAGGCCAAACGGCGGCGCTGTACGCGCAGCCGCAACACGCCTACACCCAACACCTGTTTGCCTCGGCGCCAGGCGCGGCGGGGTAAAGGCCACCCACCACACAACATCACCCCTTACAGGAGCCTACGATGCGGGTATTGGTTGCCGGGTTTCAGCACGAAACCAACACATTTGCCCCCAGTTTGGCCGACTGGGCAGCGTTTACCAGCGGCGAGGTGTTTCCGGCCTTTATTGGCGGCGCCGCCATGCTCGAGACGCTGGCTGAGGTAAACATTCCGATTGCCGGCTTTGTCCGCGAGGCCAACAAACACGGCTGGACGGTGGTGCCCTCGGTGTGGGCCGGGGCCACGCCCTCGTCGTACGTAACCGAAGACGCCTTTGAGCGCATTGCCTCGGCCATACTTGAAGATTTGGACACGGCCGTGGCCGACGGGGGGCTGGACGCCGTGTACTTGGATTTGCACGGTGCGGCCGTGGCGCAGCACGTACCCGACTGCGAAGGCGAGCTGCTGGCCCGCGTGCGGGCACGGGTGGGCGCCAAGGTGCCCGTGGTGGCCAGTCTTGATTTGCACGGCAACGTGACGCCGCGTATGCTTGAGCAAGCCGATGCACTGGTGGCCTACCGCACCTACCCGCACGTGGACATGGCCGTAACCGGCGCCCGCGCCGCTGCGCTACTTGCACGGCGTTTGCAACTGGGGCGGCGCTTGGCCACGCACGCGGTGCGCTTGCCGTACCTGATTTCGCTTAATGCGCAAAGCACCTTCACCGAACCCGGGCGCACCCTTTACACCGCCTTGCCGGGCCTGGACGCCAAGCATCAGGCGTGCGTGAGTTTTTGTCCGGGCTTTCCGGCCTCGGATTTTGCCGACTGCGGCCCCGTGTTGTGGGCGCACGCCGACAGCCAAGCCCAAGCCGAGGCTGCAGCGTACGCCTTGCAGCAAATGGCGCAAGACCCCGCGCAGTGGCAGGTGGCGTTGCTTAACCCCGAGGCTGCGGTTGAGCAAGCCATGGAGCTGGCACAACACGCCGACCGCCCGGTGGTGATTGCCGACACCCAAGACAACTCGGGCGCCGGGGGCGACAGCAACACCACCGGCATGCTGCACGCGCTGCTTAAGACCGGGGCGGGCAAGCGCTACCCCGGGCAGGTGGTGGTGGGCATGGTGTTCTGCCCAGACAGCGCGCGCGCCGCGTGCGAGGCCGGCGTGGGGGCGCAACTTCAGCTCAGCGTAGGTAAGTCGGTGCCCACTTTTGCTGGGCCGTCTGACCCGCCCGTGCAAGGCACCTACACCGTGCGCGCCGTGGCCGACGGCGTGTGCCGCTTGGTGGGCCCCATGATGACCGGGCTTGAGCTGCAACTTGGCGCCAGTGCGTGCTTGGAAATTGACGGCGTGCTGGTGGCCGTTGTCAGCGGCAAAGCGCAGCTACTCGACCGTGCCATGCTGAAAATGGTGGGGGTCAACAGTGACGCGATGAAGGTGGTGGTGGTCAAGAGCTCGGTGCACTTTCGCGCCGACTTTCAGCCCAACGCCAGCCACGTGCTGGTGGCCAAAGCCCTTGGCCCCATGGCTGCCGACCCCTCCGAGCTGCCCTTTACGCAACTCAACCCCAACACCCGTACCAAGCCATGAGTGTCGACCTTACCCAGTGCAGCGCCGTGCAATTGCTGGCCATGTACCGCAGTGCGCAAGTCTCTCCGGTTGAAGTGACGCAAGCGGTGCTGGCCCGTATCAATCAAACCCAGCCGGTGCTCAATGCTTTTTGTTTGGTTGACGAAGAGGCCGCACTGGCCAGCGCGCGCCAAAGCGAAACCCGCTGGCAACAATGGCGCCAAAGTGGGGCGCCGGTGCGGGCGCTTGAGGGTGTGCCGGCCTCCATCAAAGATTTGATTCTTACCCGTGGCTGGCCCACGCGCCGGGGCAGCCACACCGTCAACCCCGACCA
>JAYPEA010000071.1:0-8550 GCA_038125525.1 Burkholderiaceae bacterium
AGCATCTTCACTTAGAAATTTTTATTGCAGGCAAGCCGGTGGATCCGGAACGAGTCTTAAGGATGGCGCAACATGTTCAACAAGTCAAAATCGACTAACGACAACACCGACGAAATCGACGACGCACCGCGCATATTGGGCGGTGCGGACAGCGGCGCCGGACGTGGCAGCACACGCGGCGAGAGCTTGTTGGATTCGGGGCCACGCCCTTCGGTGGTGAGCGAAGGCTTTAGTTTTCGTGGCGAAATCAACGCCCGCGGCGCGCTGCATGTACAAGGCAGTGTAAGCGGGCAGGTTAAGGTAGACGAATTGACGGTGGGCAATTCGGGTGAACTCGAGGGCACCGTGGCCTGCACCACACTGTCCATCAAGGGCCGTTTTTCTGGTACCGCCGTATGCGCCGAGTTGCTGGTGGCGGCATCGGCCAGTGTGGACGGCAACATCACCTACCAAACCCTTACCGTGCAGCGGGGCGCTTCGATTCGTGGCGAACTGTTGCTGGGCAAAGGCTAAGCGAGCCGCGTCTTGCAGGGCGTCACGTTATGCGCTGAGGCGGAATTGGGCACGCCGCCCACGCACGGCCAGGCCGAGCCTTCGGGCTTGGCGGTGCGCCAACAGCGCGAGGCTTTGGGCCTGTCGCGCAGCGAGGTGGCAACGCGCTGCTGCTTGTCAGCCAAGCAGGTTGAGCAAATTGAGGACGGTGGCCACGGCGCGTTTTACTCGGCTTCGATCAAAGCGCATGCCCAGCGCCGTGTGCTGCGCTGGCTGGCGCAGCGTGGGGGCTTGCCCGGGGCCGATGCGTTGCGTTAGTTGATTGCGCCGCGGGTTTGGTCGGCGCGGTTAGGCGGCACCAACGCGGGCATGGTTTGCCAGGCGCTACGAATTTCGCTCATTAGGCCGTAGACTTCGTCAATGGCCTCCACGTCGTTGTGCAAGTTGGCGTGTAGCACGCGGCGCGTGACGTAAGAATACAACTCAAACAGGTTACGGGCGAGCTCGCCGCCGCGCTCAAGGTCAAGCGCCCCTTGCAAGCCCACCACAATGCGCCCAGCCCGGGTAAGGGCCTTGGATTTCTCGATTTTGTCTTGGTGCATCAGGTGCCCCTTGGCCACCGAGAGGCTTTCGAGCAGGCCGTCAAACAGCATTTGAATCAGCTGCACGCCGTTGGCGTCGTTAACGACGGACTCGATTTTGACCGCGCCGTAACTCTCTAGGGCTTTTAGGGTGGCTCTCATGGTAAATGCACTAACGAAGTTGCCGATGCCTTAGGAATCGGCAGGCCCGCCTCGGACTTTAGGCCGCCGGTGGCGGAATGGACGCCTCGGCGCTGGATTGCGGCTGCGGCTGCACGGCGTCTTCGCCGCCCTCTGCCGGGGCGGCAAGGGCTTGGGTGGCCTCGAGTTCGGTGGGGCTAAGTACCAGGCTGGCAAAAGGTTCGGCCAGCACGATTTGGACCTTGCCTTGAATGGCGCCGCCGATTTGCTCTAGGTTTTGCCGCAGGCGGGGCAGTGTCTCGGGCGTGGCGGCGGCGTATTCTTGGCCGCAGCGGTACAACGCCGAGACTTGGGGCGGGGGCAAGTGGCTTTCAACTTTGGCGCGTAGGGTGGCAATGGAGCGGTCGGGTTTGGGGGGTTGGTTAAGGTTGTTGCGGGCGTCGTTGGCCCCTTGGCTAAACACTTCTTGCACGTGCTTGACCAACACCGGGCGTAAGTTTTCGCGCAGCGCGGCCAGCGCATCAGGGGGTAAGGGGTTGGTGCCGGTGCCGCAAGCGGCTTCCCACAGTTTGCGCCCACTTAGGGTGCCAAAGCCGCCGGCAAGCAGCGCGCGTTGCAACTCGGCACCGGCGTCGGGCGTTTGGCGTTTTTCTAGGGTGTCAACCCGGTCAAGTAGGTACAGCAGCATTACCACAATGCCCAGCACCACCAGGGCAATAAGCGCCAAGATGATGTTCTCTACGCTCATGCGCTGGGCTCGCTGGGTGGGGCATCTTCCTCCCCGTCCGCCTCTTGGGCGGCCTGTTCGGCCAATTCGTCGCGTAAAAACTGCAACGCTTCAAGCGGCTCGTCTAGGCGCAGTTCGTACATGCAGAGTTGGTCCAGCAGGCCTTGCATGCTGTCAATGGCGTGTTCGGCCGAGATGTCGGTGCGCTGGTAGCGGCTGCCGATTTGAAAGGCGGCGTCGGCGTAGTCTTGCGGCACGTAGACCCAGATGTCGTCGGTGGCGGTTTCTACCTTTTGGTACTCAGACGCGGTGGGCTCGGGCGGGCGCTCGGTTTGGTCAACAATGGCTTTGCTGACTTGTTTGAGGTAGACCTCGGTGCGTTCGGCGCCTTCAATAAAGGTTTTGTCTAGGTGAGCGCGCGACAGCAGGGCAATGCGCACGCGCATGCTGCGGGCGTTGCGCGAGTCGGAGGTGAGCTCGACGGTTTTTTCAAAAGCCGCCTTGGCTTTGGCCTTGAGCGCCGCTGGTGAGGTGTCTTTGAATAGCGAGATCATGGCGTTGGTGCCCGGTTTAACTGTAACTGATCCCGCAATTTTTTCACAACCGCCGAAAGAATTTGGCTGATGCGGGATTCGCTCACGCCCAAGACTTCGCCGATTTCTTTGAGGTTAAGCTCTTCGACGTAGTAAAGCTGCATCACCAATTGCTCGCGCTCGGGCAGGTGGGTGATGGCGTCGGTGACGGCTTGCATGAACTCGGCCTCTTCGACCATGGCCTCGGGCTGGCGTTGGGCGTCGTCGGCTACGCCCAACACCTCGTCGTTAACGGCCTCGATGGAGACGGTTTCAAAGCGCTTGGCATGGCCACGCTCTTTTTGGTACACCTCGAGGTCTTTGCCCAAGTGTTCGGCCAACTCGGCCTCGGTGGGCGCGCGGCCCAGCTCAGAGGCCAGCGCCTGCGTGGCGGTGGTGGTGTCGCGGTTAAACGTAACAGCCGAGCGGGGCAAGAACGAGAGGCGGCGGATTTCATCAATCATGGCGCCTTTGACGCGTAGGTGCGCGAAGCCCTCAAATTCGATGCCTTTGGTGGGGTCAAAGGCGCGCGCGGCCTCAAGCAGGCCCACCATGCCCACCTGGATGAGCTCGTCGAGCTCCATGAAGGGGGGCACGCGTGCTTTGAGGTGACTGGCGATGCGCTTGACCATGGCCAAGTGCAGCATAACCAAGGCGTTGGTGTCGTCTTGAACTTGGGCGTAGAGCGCGGCGGGCTTGTTCATGGTGGCTACAGGCCCAGGTCGAGTAAGCGCGACAAAAAGAACGGCGTGCCGCCGGTGACGTGATTGAGTGGGTCGAGCTCAAGCGCGTGTTTGGCCAGTTGCCGAAAATCACGCGCCGCGGCGCTGCCCGGGGCGTGATTGACCACTGAGCGGTATTGGCGCCAGGCGCTGAGCATTAACTCGTCTTCTTCAATGGCGTGCAAGTAGTGCAATGAGTGGCCCAAAAACCGCAGGGTGATGTCGTTGAGCCGGTGAAACAGGCGTTGGCCGTCGGCTTGGCTGGCCACCATGTTGGGCACGAGGTAAATTTGGTCCAGCGACTGCTCGGTGTACAGGACTTTGATGGTGCCGTAGGCGTCGGCGATGGAGGAGGGTTCGTCTCGAACCACAATAAAGCGTCGGTGGCACGCGGCCATGAAGGCCGTAACGGCAGGCGCGAGGCCGGCGGCGACGTCAACAATCAGGGCATCGATTTGGTCTACCAAGGGGTCGAGGGCGCGCACAATGGTGGCCACCTCGGCTTCTTGAATGGCGGCCATGTCGCGCCGCCCGGAAGCACCGGGGATGAGTTGCACGCCCTCTTGCGAGGGGTAGATGATTTGCTCAATGGTTTTTTCGCCGCTGAGCAGGTGGCTGAGGTTGTAGGGGGCTTTGACGCCCAAGGCGATTTGTGCGTTGGCCAAGCCCATGTCCGCGTCAAGCAGCAGCGTGCGTTGCCCCATTTTGGCCAAGGCCACGGCTAAGTTAACGGCGGTGGAGGTTTTTCCTACGCCGCCTTTGCCGCTGGCTATGCCAATAACGAGTGGGCAATGCAGTTTAGCCATGAAGGTTCCTGAAGCTGCCACCGCGTTGGCGCAAGACCTCGGCGGCGGGCTCATCGTGTGCCAGCGCCCGGGCGCCATGGGGCGCGTGCACTGGAGCCAACGCCAGTTCAACCAGCGCGATGGCATCGTAACTCATGACACTTTGCCCGAGTCGGTCGCTGCGGTTTAGCGCGGTCACCACGGTCTGCGGGCGTTCAATCAGGCTTTGCAGCAGCGGCCAGGGCGGGCAAGTTTCGTCTAGCTTGCTCACCATGAGGCTGCTCCAAGCGTGCGCTTGCGTGACGCGCTTGACGCTGGCGATGGAGGCGTCGGCCGGCAGCACGGCGTGGCAGCTGGCGTGTGGCAGATGGTGGGGAAGCTCGCTTAGTTGACGCTCAAAGGCGACACCCGGGGTGTCAATAAATATTGCCTGCCGGGTGCTGAGGTCTTCTTGTATGAGGGCTAGGGTGGCGGCGTCGCTGGCGCGAAAGCAGTCGATGCCGGCTTGGGCCGCGAGCAGTTGAAACTGACCCCAGGCGCCGGTTTTGCCGTCGGCTAGGCTAACCACGGCCACGTGACTGTGCCCGTGACGCTGGGCCGCGGCGGTGGCGAGCTTAAGCGTCATGAGGGTTTTGCCCGCCCCCGATGGCCCAAAAATAAGGTGCGAGCCTTGCTGAGGCAGGCCATGACCCACTGGCGGCATGACGCCAAGCAAAAAGTCACGCATGGCGTGGTAGGCCTCGTCGGGGTCACCGAGTTCGCGAATGCGGTCAATGAGCATGGCCTTGAGGCCAGCGGGGACACCGGCGTCGTGCAGGTGCTGCACCACGGGCTTGATGGAGGCGGCCATGGGTAAGCTGTCTTGCCAAGGGCTGAGTTGTTGGCCGAGCTTGAATTCTTGGCGCAGGGCGCTGATTTCTTCGCGCACCAGCGCCACCAGCTCTTTGCTTCGGCTTGCCTCCCAGGTGGGTTCGATGCGTTCGTTGGGCACAGGTGTAGGGGCTGCCGTGTTGGGCGCAGCTGCAGGCGCGACCAGCTGGGTTTGGGCAAAGCGCGGCGCATCGGGCTGGGCGGCGGCGGTTTGCGCCAGCGCGGCCACACCCTGGCGCAGCGAGTCTTGTAGGGTTTGGCCAAAGTCCGCCATTGGCTTGGCTTGGCGCGCGGTTTGGCTGTTGGCATGGTGCAGCACCATGTCGCGCTCGGGTTGCTGGGGCAGGCCGGCACTTTCTTGGGCTTGGGCCAAGTCAACGGCCACCACCAGTTCGGTTTGATGCCCCACCCGTTGGTTGGAGATGACCAGGACATCGGGGCCGTAGAGTTCGATCGCGCGCTCGGTGGCGCTGCGGGTGTCTCGGGCAAGAATACGTTGCAGTTCCATGATGGGGTTCTCGCGTGTGGCGTGGGACGCTGGGCCGGATTAGTTTTTGGGTTTGGCCTCTACGGTGTGCACCACCTTGACCGATTGGTCGTCGGGGATTTCACTGTAAGAGAGCACGGTGAGGTCGGTGACGCGATGGCGGGCCGAACGTGCCAGCCAACTGCGTATGGCCGGTGAGACCACCAGCACGGGGGCCAGGCCGTCGTTTTCTAGGGTTTGGCTGCCTGTGCGCAAGGCTTCAAAGAGGTTTTCGGCCAACTCGGGCTCGAGCACAATTTGCCCGCCTTGGCTTTGCTGCAGCACGTTGTGCAGCAGTTGCTCCAAGCCGGGGTCCAGCGTCATCACCGATAGGGTGTCTTGGTCTTCAAGCAGACCCTGCACAATCATGCGCCCCAACCTTGGCCGCACCGCGGCGGTGAGCTGGTCGGCGTCTTGGGTGCGGCCGGCGTGTTCGGCCAGCCCTTCAATGATGCTGCGCAGGTCGCGAATGGAGACGCCCTCATCGAGTAGGTTTTGCAACACGCGGGTGACCGTGCCCAGCGGCAGTTTGGCGGGTACCAAATCTTCAACCAGTTTGGGCGAGCGGCTGGCGAGTTTGTCCAGCAGTTGTTGGGTTTCGTCGTGGCTGACCAGTTGTGAGGCGCTCTCGCGCAGCACTTTGTTGAGGTGGGTGGCAATCGCGGTGCTGGCGTCAACCACGGTGTAGCCCAAGGTGCGCGCGGTGTCGCGCTGGGCAGGCTCAATCCATACGGCGTCTAGGCCAAAGGCGGGCTCTTTGGTGGCCAAGCCTTCGAGTTTGCCGTACACGCGCCCAGGGTTAATGGCCAGCTCTTTGCCCACTTTGATGTCGCCTTTGCCACGCACCACGCCGTTGAGCACGATGTGGTAGGTGTCGGGGCCTAGGTTAAGGGCGTCGCGGATACGCACCGGCTGCACCAAAAAGCCCAGCTCGGCCGATAGCTTTTTGCGCACGCCTTTGACGCGCGTCATAAGCTGGCCCCCCGTTTCGGGGTTGACCAGCGGAATGAGCCCGTAGCCAATTTCCAGGCCAACCAGGTCGACTTGGTCTACGTCGTCCCAGTCGAGCTCTTTGGGTTGGTCGGCTTCGGCCTTGGCTTCGTTGGCTTGGGTCTGGGCGTCGCGGCTGCTGTGGCGCAACAGCAGCACGGCCACGCCGGCGGCCAGGCCCGCTAGGGTAAGAAACACCGCGTGCGGCATGCCCGGAACCAAGCCAAGCACGGTGAGGATGCTGGCCGAGATGAGCAAGGCCGTGGGGTTGGCCAACTGGCTGCTGGCCTGCTCGGTCATGCTTTGCGAGGTGGTGACGCGGGTTACGATAACGGCGGTGGCCAGCGACAACAAGAGGCTTGGGATTTGGGCCACCAGGCCGTCGCCGATGGTCAGGAGCACATAGATCCGTCCGGCGTCGCCAAAAGACAGGTCGTGCTGGGCAATGCCAATGGCCAGACCACCGATGATGTTGATGAGCAAGATGAGTAGGCCGGCAATGGCGTCGCCACTGACGAATTTGGAGGCACCGTCCATGGAGCCAAAAAAGTCGGACTCTTGGGACAGCTCCTCGCGACGCTTTTTGGCGGTTTCTTGGTCAATGACGCCGGCGTTGAGGTCGGCGTCAATGGCCATTTGCTTGCCGGGCATGGCATCCAGCGTAAAGCGAGCGTTCACTTCGGAAACGCGCCCCGCCCCTTTCGTGACCACAATGAAGTTGATGATCATCAAAATGGTGAAGATGATGAAGCCCACCAGGTAGTTGCCGGCAATCACAAACTCGCCAAAGGCGGCAATCACTTTGCCCGCGGCGTCGCTGCCCTCGTGGCCGTTGACCAAAATTACGCGGGTCGAGGCCACGTTAAGCGCCAGGCGCAGCATGGTGGCAAACAGCAGCACCGCCGGGAAAGAGGAGAAATCCAGTGGCCGGCGGGTGCCAATGGCAATCATGATGATGAGCAGGGCCACGATGATGTTGAAGGTGAACAACACGTCCAGCAACATGGCCGGCAGCGGCAACACCAGCATGGCCATGATGACCAGCACCAGCGTCGGGATCCCGAGTCCGGCGAAGTCAAATTGAGAGACGGAGCGTCGAAGAGCCGTCAAAGCGAGGGTGGCCATGCGTTTTTTGAGTAATTTAGTATGGTTTTTCGATGTTTGTCATGCGTTCGGATGGGATGAAGCAAAGGCCATGCCATCGCGCCCCGAGATTTAACCGGGAAAACCCGAGGCGGCAACACCTCGCCGGTCACGATTCTTGCTTGGGGTCGGTGTCATGCCTGTTTGGAGCCTTTGCGTGTCATTTGCCATTTCGCCGTCCTCTACCCCAGCCAACCCCTCGAGCCCGTTGTCATCCCCGACCGGTGCGGGTGAGGCCTCGGGGGGATTTGCCGCGTTGTTCGACAGTGTTGCCGCCACCGAACCCCGCGGGCGCCCAAGCCACTCGCCGCCACGCGAGGCAACCCAAATCAACGACCCGGCGAGCAACAATCAGGCCACACCTGAGCGGTCGGCAGCCCCCGTGGCTGGGCCCCAAGCGGAATCGGCGGGAGCGCCGGCCGATGCGTCGGCGCCGCCTGCGGCTGCACCCGCTGAGCCAGAGGCCCCCGCGTCGCACCCCACGGCCACGGCGCTGCCCAACGACGTGACGCCGGCGCTTGCGCCCGTTCAGAAAGTGACCGCAGCGGTGTCATCCGAGGCGCCGGCGGTGGGCGAGCCCACGGTGGCCCCGCTGGTTGCGCCCATGGCCCAGGCCGGGCAGACCACGGTCGCCTCAACGCCCGGGGCTCAGCCGCTGCGCTGGCAGCTGCTGGGCGGGGGCATGCGGGTGCTCACCGCCCCCGAGACCCCCGATGCCGATAGCTTGGCCGCCTTTGCCCAACGGCAGGGGCTCACCTCGGGCCAATGGCGGTGGTTAAACGGGTTGGCCGCTACGAGCCGTACCCCAGGGAACCAACTGGGCCCCCAGGGGGTGAGCCCGGGCACCTTCGCTGCTTCGCCCGAGGCCGCGGCGCTGCATCCAATGGCTGGCTCAAGCCCAGCCCCAGCCTCGGCGCAGGCGCAGGCCGCCGCAGTGGTTTTGGGGGCCTCGGCGCCAGCCGTTGAATTGTTGGTGCTTGAGGCAGACCCGGCCGTGTTGG
>JAYPEA010000072.1:0-8494 GCA_038125525.1 Burkholderiaceae bacterium
CTGCCGCCGGCGTCGGTGCTTTACCTGGCGTTGGGCACCACCATCAAAACCGCTGGCAGCCAAGCCGCCTTTCGGCAGGTTGACCACGACCTGCCCTTAGCCCTTGCCGTGGCGGCCTTGCAAGCCGGCGTGAGCCAAATTGGGCTGGTCAGCTCAGTGGGCGCGCATGCGGGCTCCTCAAACTTTTATCTACGGGTCAAAGGCGAGTTGGAGCAGGCGCTCAAAGCCCTTGCGCCGCCTGGCTTGGTAATCGCGCAGCCGTCTTTGCTTTTGGGTAACCGCGCCGCATTGGGGCAGCCCCCGCGCCGAGCCGAGCGCTGGGGCCAGGCGGTAGGCCGCATACTCGGCCCCTGTCTGCCAGTTACCTATCGCCCAATTGAGGCATCCAAGGTGGCCGCCGCGCTGCGGCAGTGGGTACCCACCGCCCGTGGCGTGGTGGTGCTTGGCGGGGCAGAATTGCAGCAGCCCACCCCCGGCTCAAATGGGTTTAGTGCTTAATCGCTGCGGGGTCTTGATCTTCGGCGGGCTTAGCGGGTACGGCGGCACTTGGGGCGTCGTCGGGCAAAGGGGTTGGGGCGCGCTCTAGGGCGTGTTGCAGCACCTGGTCAATCCACTTAACCGGAATAATCTCTAGGCCCGTTTTAACGTTGTCCGGAATGTCCGCCAAGTCTTTAACGTTTTCTTCCGGAATCAGCACGGTGCGTATGTCACCGCGCAGCGCCGCAAGCAGTTTTTCTTTCAAGCCGCCAATGGCAGTCACCTCGCCGCGCAGGGTAATTTCGCCCGTCATGGCCACCTCGCTGCGCACCGCAATACCGGTTAAGGCCGAGACCATGGCCGTGGTCATGGCAATGCCGGCGCTGGGGCCGTCTTTGGGGGTGGCGCCATCGGGCACGTGCACGTGCATGTCGCGCTTTTCAAACACATCGGTATTGATGCCCAGCGCCTTGGCGCGGCTACGCACCACGGTGCGGGCGGCTTCAACCGATTCTTTCATCACGTCACCCAGCGAGCCGGTGCGGGTGATGTTGCCTTTGCCGGGCATGAGCGCGGCTTCAATGGTCAGCAAGTCGCCGCCCACTTCAGTCCAGGCCAAACCCACCACTTGCCCAATTTGGTTTTGTTGCTCGGCGCGGCCAAAGGTAAATTTGCGCACGCCCAAAAAGTCGTTGAGGTTTTCAGAGGATACGACCACAGGTGCTTGGTAGCTGCCCAGCAGCAAGCCTTTGACCACCTTGCGGCAAATTTTAGAAATTTCGCGCTCAAGCGAACGCACACCAGCCTCGCGGGTGTAGTAGCGCACCACGTCGCGCAGCGCAGCCTCGGCCACTTGCACTTCGCCGTCTTTTAAACCGTTGTTTTGCAACTGCTTAGGCAGCAGGTAGTGCGTGGCAATGTGGGTTTTTTCGTCTTCGGTGTAGCCCGAGAGGCGAATCACCTCCATGCGGTCGAGCAGTGCCGGCGGGATGTTCATGGAGTTGGAGGTGGCCACAAACATTACGTCGCTCAAATCAAAATCTACCTCGGCGTAGTGATCGGCAAAGGTGTGGTTTTGCTCGGGGTCGAGCACCTCAAGCAAGGCGCTGGATGGGTCGCCACGAAAGTCAGTGCCCAGTTTGTCGATTTCATCGAGCAAAAACAGCGGGTTGCGCGTGCCGACTTTGGTTAGGCTTTGCAGCACCTTGCCGGGCATGGCGCCAATGTAGGTGCGGCGGTGGCCACGAATTTCGGCTTCGTCGCGCACGCCTCCCAAAGCCATGCGCACGTATTTGCGTCCGGTGGCCTTGGCAATGCTTTGCCCCAGCGAGGTTTTGCCCACGCCGGGCGGGCCCACCAAGCACAAAATGGGAGCCTTGAGCTTGTCAACGCGTTGTTGCACGGCAAGGTACTCAAGAATCCGTTCTTTGACCTTTTCGAGCCCCGCGTGATCGGCATTGAGCGTGGCTTCAGCGGCGGGAAGGTCGTGCTTGACCTTGGTTTTTTTGTACCAAGGCAGGTTGAGCAACACGTCAAGGTAGTTGCGCACCACGGTGGCCTCGGCCGACATGGGCGACATGAGCTTGAGCTTTTTAAGCTCGCCCTCGGCTTTTTTGCGTGCTTCTTTGCTCAGCCGCGCGGTTTTGATTTTTTTCTCTAGCTCCTCGATGTCGGCGCCCTCTTCGCCTTCACCCAGTTCTTTTTGTATGGCTTTAACCTGCTCGTTCAGGTAGAACTCGCGTTGGTTTTTTTCCATTTGACGCTTAACACGACCGCGGATGCGCTTGTCCACGTTAAGAATGTCGACTTCACGCTCGATTTGCGAGAACAGCTGCTCCAAACGCGGCTGAATGTCGGCCATGTCCAAGATGTCTTGCTTGGCTTCAATTTTGAGGGGCAGGTGCGCGGCAATGGTATCGGCCAGGCGGCCGGGTTCGTCAATGCTGCCAATGGAGCTAAGAATTTCCGAGGGGATTTTTTTGTTGAGCTTAACGTACTGGTCAAATTGCTGCATCAACGCGCGACGCAGCGCCTCGATTTCGGTATCGGGCAAGTCAACGGTTTGTTGGTCGTCGGGCGGCAGCGGCACCACACGGGCCACAAAGTAGTCTTCGGTTTCTTCGAGCTGATCGACCTTGGCACGTTGTATGCCTTCAACCAACACCTTAACGGTGCCGTCGGGCAGCTTAAGCATTTGCAAAATCGAGGCCACACAACCCATGGCAAACATGTCGTCCACCGAGGGTTCGTCTTTGGCCGCGCTTTTTTGCGCCACCAGCATGATGCGGCGCTGCGCCTCCATGGCGTGTTCAAGCGCCTTGATGCTTTTGGCGCGCCCCACAAACAGCGGAATGACCATGTGCGGAAACACCACCACATCGCGCAGCGGCAACAGGGGCAGTTCGGTGATTTCGCTGGGTAAAGATTCTTGTCCGGACATAAGTGGGTGGGCTTAGCGCGGGGGCGGCAAATGGGATGGGGTTAAGCCTTTTTGGCGGCTTCGCGGTACACCAGCAACGGCGGCTTGTTGTCCTCAATGGTGGAGGGTTCAACCACGACTTTTTCAACGTCGTGCATGCTGGGCAACTCAAACATGATGCCAAGCAGCGACTGCTCGAGAATCGATCGCAGGCCACGCGCGCCGGTTTTTCGCTCAAGTGCCTTGTGCGCAATGGCACGCAGGGCGTCGGGGCGCACCTCGAGCTCGGCACCCTCAAGGGCAATCAGTCGGCCATACTGCTTAACCAGTGCGTTTTTAGGCTCAGTAAGAATTTGTACCAGGGCGTCTTCGCTGAGTTCATCGAGCGCGGCCACCACCGGTACGCGGCCCACAAACTCGGGTATCAGACCAAACTTCACCAGGTCTTCGGGCTCAACGTCGCGAAACGTTTCGGTGATGCTGCGCTCTTGCTTGCTGCGCACCACGGCGCCAAAGCCCATGCCGCCGGACTCGGTGCGGTTTTCAATGATTTTTTCGAGCCCGGCAAATGCGCCCCCGCAAATAAACAAAATGTTGCTGGTATCGACTTGCAAAAAGTCTTGGTTGGGGTGCTTGCGTCCGCCCTGCGGCGGAATCGACGCCATGGTGCCTTCAATGAGCTTGAGCAGGGCTTGCTGCACGCCTTCGCCCGACACGTCGCGGGTAATGGACGGGTTGTCGGACTTTCGCGAGATTTTGTCGATCTCGTCGATGTAGACAATGCCTTGCTGCGCTTTGGCGACGTCGTAGTTGCAGCTTTGCAGCAGCTTGGCCACGATGTTCTCTACGTCTTCGCCCACGTAACCCGCTTCGGTTAGTGTGGTGGCGTCGGCCAGCACAAAGGGCACGTTAAGCTCGCGCGCCAAGGTTTGCGCCAGTAGGGTTTTGCCGGAGCCCGTGGGGCCAATCAGCAGCACGTTGCTTTTGGCAATTTCAACGTCGTCTTTGCCCGCGGGGTGGCGCAGGCGCTTGTAGTGGTTGTACACCGCCACCGACAAGGCGCGCTTGGCCTGCTCTTGGCCGATTACGTAGCCGTCGAGTTGGGCTTTGAGCTCAGCTGGGGTCGGCAGGTCGTCCGACTTGTCTTTTTTAAGCTCAGCCCCGGGCAGCTCATCGCGAATGATGTCGTTGCACAGGTCAATGCACTCATCGCAAATAAAGACCGAGGGGCCTGCGATGAGCTTTTTAACCTCGTGCTGGTTTTTTCCGCAAAACGAGCAGTACAGGCTTTTGTCGCTTCCGGTGCCTTTTTTGTCAGCCATCAGGGTGTGCTTTCAACCAAGTGGGGTGCAACGTTCCCCCATCATACTTGACTTGCCGCAGCCGCTGCCGCGGCGTCACGGTCGCTAATAACTTGGTCGATTAGGCCGTAGGTTTTGGCTTCTTCGCTGGACATGAAGTAGTCGCGGTCGGTGTCGGCTTCGATTTTGTCTAGGGCCTGCCCGGTGCGCTCGGAGAGGATACGATTGAGGTCTCCCTTAAGGCGCAAGATTTCGCGGGCCTGAATTTGAATATCGGTGGCCTGCCCTTGGGCGCCACCCAGCGGCTGGTGAATCATGACGCGCGAGTTGGGCAGCGCAAAACGCTTGCCCTTGGTGCCGGCAGCCAGCAAAAAAGCCCCCATGCTGGCAGCCATGCCAATGCAAAGGGTGGAGACATCGGGCTTGATGAAGTTCATGGTGTCAAAAATGGCCATGCCCGCGCTCACCGACCCACCGGGTGAGTTGATGTAGAGGTGGATGTCTTTGTCGGGGTTTTCGCTTTCTAAAAACAGCAACTGGGCCACCACCAGGTTGGCGGTTTGGTCGTTAACGCCGCCCACCATGAACACCACGCGCTCTTTGAGCAAACGGGAGTAGATGTCGTAGGCGCGTTCGCCGCGCCCCGATTGTTCGATCACCATGGGCACCATGCCCAGGCCTTGTGTGTCGATGGCACTCATGTTTTGGCTCCGAAGGTTGTGGGGCTATTGCCCCATCACGTCGTCAAAGGGTACCACCTCGTCAACGACCTTGGCTTGCGACAGGACATGTTGCATGACGTTGCGCTCAACCACCAGGGCTTCG
This sequence comes from Burkholderiaceae bacterium, assembly GCA_038125525.1. Lineage (GTDB taxonomy): Bacteria > Pseudomonadota > Gammaproteobacteria > Burkholderiales > Burkholderiaceae_C > RS62. The sequence goes on from JAYPEA010000072.1 coordinate 5,023, forward strand.
ACTTCGGCCATGCGGTTGCGGTCGCTGCCGTACCAGCGAATCACGTCGGCCGGGCGCTCGTAGGCCGAGGCCATTTGCTCGATGTGGGCTTGCACTTGCTCGGGCTTGGCGGCAAGGTCGTGTTTTTGCACCAACTCGGCCACGATGAGGCCCAGGCGCACCCGACGCTGGGCCTGCTCGCGAAACATGTCTTCGGGCAGCGGCGCTTTGTCGGCGTCTTTAAGGCCGCGTTGTTTGAGCTCGGCGCGGGCGTTTTCCATCAGCCGCTGAATCTCGTCTTTGATGCTGGCTTGCGGCAAGTCAAGCTCGGCGTTGTCGGCCAGGGCTTGCATGGCAGCGCCTTTGTTGCGGGCTTCAAGTCGGGTGTCGAGTTCGCGGCTAAGGTTTTTTTGTATGTCCGCGCGCAGGTCGTCAGCTTGGCCCGATTCCACGCCCAACGACTTAATAAAGGCTTCGTCCACTTCGGGCAGGTGAGCGGCTTCGAGCCGCTTGAGGGTGATCACAAAGTCGGCGGTTTTGCCGGCAACTTCTTTGCCTTGGTAGTCTTCAGGAAAGGCCAACGGAAAGGTTTTGCTCTCGCCCACTTTCATGCCAGTGGCGGCTTCTTCAAAGGCCGGGAGCATTTGGCCTTCGCCCAACACAAAGCGAAAGTCGCTGGCTTGCCCCCCGTCAAAGGCCACGCCGTCGATGCTGCCGGCAAAGTCCACGGTGAGCTGGTCGCTGGCGGCCGCGGCGCTGCCTTGGGCACGCTCGGCAAACGAGCGGCGCTGTTTGCGCAACAAGTCAATGGTTTTGTCCACGGCCTCAGCGGGCACCTCGCTGGTGGCGCGCTTGACTTCAACTTGGCTCAGGTCGCCCAGTTTGACTTCGGGAAAGACCTCAAACACCGCGTCAAAATGCAGTTCGCCCTCGGGGGCGCCTTCTTTTTCGGTGATGCTGGGGGTGCCTGCCACACGCAGTTGGGCTTCGGTGGCGGCCTCGCCAAAGGCTTGGCCAACTTTTTCGTTTACCACCTCCATTTGCACCGAGGCACCGTACATTTTGGCTACTACGCCCAGCGGCACCTTGCCAGGGCGAAAGCCGTCCATTTTGACTTGCCGGGCAAGCCGCTTGAGCCGATTTTCAACCTCTTGGGTAAGGGCTTGCGCTGGTACGGTGAGCGTGATTTTTCGCTCAAGTTTTTCCAGCGTTTCAACGGTTACCGCCATGGGTTCGCTCCTATTGCTTGCATGTGTTTGCATGTTGGTGGTGCGCGGGGGGGGACTCGAACCCCCACACCCTTAACGGGCGTCAGGACCTAAACCTGGTGCGTCTACCAATTTCGCCACCCGCGCATCGGGAAACCCGCCATTGTAAGGGTGTAAGCAGGCGACAATACGGCCCATGCAGAACCGCGCGGTGGGGCACTACGAAAACTTTCCGGTAGCCAGTTGGCTGTGCCCGCCGGCCATGCGCCCGGTGCTGCAGGCGTTGTACCACTTTGCCCGTTACGCCGACGATGTGGCCGATGAGGGTGACGCCCCGGCGCCACAGCGGCTAGCGGCGCTGCAGGCGCTTGATGCCGGGCTGGTGGCGCTGGCGCAGCAGCCGCACACGAGGGGGCTGGCGCCGCCGCTGGCCGGGCTGGCCCAGCACTGGCAGGCGTGGCGCCTGCCGCTGCAGCCGCTGCGCGATTTGCTCGATGCGTTTGCGCAGGACGTACGCTACACCGCGCACGGGCTGCGCTACGCCGACGATGCCGCGCTGCTGGCCTATTGCTCGCGTTCGGCTAACCCGGTGGGGCGGCTGGTGCTGCACCTGGCCGGGGTGCACGAGCCGCTGGCGCTGGTGCAAAGCGACGCCATTTGCACCGGGCTGCAGTTAATTAACTTTTGGCAGGATTTGTCGGTGGATGGGCCGCGCGGGCGGTTTTATGTGCCGCAATCGCGCTGGCTGCAGGTGGGTCTGCCGGGTGATACCGATCCGGCACAGGCGCCGCCGGCACAGGCCCGGGCCGTGATTACGGCGCTGGTGGCCGAGGCACGCGGCCACCTGCTGCGCGGCGCGCCCTTGGCGCGGCGCGTACCGGGCCGGCTGGGGCTGGAGCTGCACGCCGTGGTGGCCGGCGGCTTGCGCGTGTGTGACCGAGTGCAACGCATGTCGCCCGCGCCATGGCAGCAGCGCGTGGTGCTGGGCTGGCGCGATGCCCCTGCGCTGGCGCTGGGCATGGGCAAGTTGGTGTGGCGTGGATACACTGGCGCGACATGAGCGACACCACCACGCCCCAGCAGTACGTTCAGGCCAAAGCCGCGGGTTCGGGCAGCAGTTTTTACTATGCGTTTATGTTTTTGCCCCCGCCCCGGCGCGCGGCGATTACGGCGTTTTATGCGTTTTGCCGCGAGGTTGACGACATTGTGGACGAGGTGCATGACCCCAGCGTGGCGCAGACCAAGCTGGCGTGGTGGCGCACCGAGGTACAACGCCTAGCCGATGGCAACCCTACCCACCCGGTCACGCTGGCGCTGCAGCCGCACATGGCAGCGCTGGCCATTCCGCTGCACGCCCTTTGGGGCGTGATTGACGGCTGCCAGCAAGACCTGCAGCAAACCCGCTACGCCAGCTTTGACGAATTGCAAAGCTACGCGCACCTGGTGGCCGGACTGGTGGGCGAGGCGGCGGCGCGCATTTTTGGCCAAACCGAGGTGGCCACCACCACCTACGCCCACACACTGGGGCAAGCGCTACAGCTAACCAACATCATTCGCGACGTGGGCGAAGACGCAAGACGCGGGCGGGTGTATTTGCCGCAAGACGACATGCGCGCCCATGGCGTGACCGAAGCCGACTTGCTGCAGCCACGCACCACTGCAGCCTTGGCCGAACTGTTGGCGTTTGAGGCGCAACGTGCGCTGGCGCTTTACGACGAGGCGCTGGCCGCGCTGCCCGTTGCAGACCGCCGCGCCCAAAAACCCGGGCTGATGATGGCCAGCATTTACCGCCATTTGTTGTTAACCATGCAGGCTCGGGGCTTTGATGTGCTGCAGCAACGCGTAACCATTACACCGCTGCGCAAAATGTGGCTGGCGTGGCGGGTGCAGGCCCTGGGGCTCGTCTGGTAGTGACCAAGCGCCGGGTAGCCGTGGTGGGGGCCGGCTGGGCAGGTTGCGCTGCCGCGGTGCGCGCCGCCCAACGTGGGTGGCAGGTTACGCTGTACGACTTGGCCGGGCAGGTGGGCGGCCGCGCCCGCGCCCAACAGGCGGTTAACCCACGCAGCCGCGACAACGGCCAACACATCATGCTGGGGGCTTATGCCCACACGTTGCAAGCCATGCGCATCGTGGGTGTTAAGCCGGCACAAGCGTTTGCGCGCTTGCCACTTGATTTGCGCCTACCCAACAGGCAAGGCTTGTGTTTACCCAACTGGCCGGGCGCCGTGCCTGCGCCGCTGGCCGGCGCATGGGCGCTGCTGCGCGCGCAGGGCTGGCCCTGGGCC
>JAYPEA010000073.1:0-7470 GCA_038125525.1 Burkholderiaceae bacterium
CGGGGGCGCCAACGTAGGTTTTGTCTACGCGCAATTGCTTATCGAGCAAAAAGCTCGTGGGCGTGAGCTGAATGTTGCCCCATGCCCGGGACACGCTGCCCGTGTTGTCAATGGCCACTTTGAACGGCAGTTGCCGCGATTGGGCAAAGTTAACCACGAACGCTGGCGGGTCGTACTGCATGGCCACGGCAAGGGTGTCGTATCCCTGGCTTTGGTAGCGCTGGTAGGTGCTGGCCATGTCGGGCATTTCTGCCACGCAGGTGGTGCAGCTGGTGGCCCAAAAATTGACAAACGTGACTTTGCCGCGTAGGTCGTCGTTGGTGATGCGGCTGCCGTCCAGCAGCAAGTAGGTGGCCTCGGGGGCCGTTTGGCTGCCCGCGCAGCCGCTTAGTGCAAGCGCGCCCGCCGCAGCCAGCCATTGGCGCCGGCGCCAAAGAAGGGGGTGCCCGGTGGGCGGTATCCAAGCATTCATGTCGGCGTGATGAGGTGAAACGGCGATCGCCGCGCGGGCCGAAGGTGGCCTACCCGACCTTGACGCAACTGCAGCCGCGCGTGTTGTAGGCGTTCATCAAGGTAAGCCTGATAGAAGTCGATTAGCGGCAGACCGACCAACCGCTCGGCAAGTTCGCGACCTTTGTCGTCGAAAAACAGCAAGGTGGGTGCGCGGGTGATACCCCAGCTCTTGGCCAGGGCGCGCGGGGTGCGGCGATGCCCTTCAAAGCCCAGCAGCACGCGGCGTTCGTCACCCATGTCGAGTTCGGCGGCTTGCAGCTCGTTGGCCCGTACCGCGGGCAGCAGCACCGCGCGGCGCACCCACTCGCACGCGGTGCAGCCTTGCAGGCTGACCATTAGCACCAGCGGTTGGCCTTGTGACACCGCGGCTTGTCCCGCTTGGGGTAGCGAGGCAGGGGTGGGCAGGTGTGGGCGGGTCATGAAGGGTTTGACTGGTTGGCGAAGGTAAGGTTCCCGCTACAACACGCCTTTGGCGCGCAAGTCCTCAATGCGGGCGTCGGTCCAATTAAGCAGCTCGTGCAACACCTCGTGGGTGTGTTGCCCCAGCATGGGGGGTGGGTGGCGCTGGGTGGTGGGGGTGCGCGACAGGCGCATGGGGCTGTCGACCAATTGCAATGCGGGGTTCAACGGATGCTGCCAAGACTGCACCATGCCGCGGGCTTGGATGTGGGGGTCGGCAAATACCTCGTCCAGACCATTGATGGGACCACAGGGCACATGTTGTGCCTCAAGGGCTTGCAAGATGTCGCCTTTGGCCCACCGCTTCAGTGCCTCGGCCAGCATGGGCACAATGACGCTGCGATGGCGCACGCGTTGGGCGTTTTGCGCAAAACGCGGGTCTTGCGCCCAGTCCGGGTGGCCCAGCACCGCGCATAGCTTGGCAAACTGGTTGTCGTTGCCCACGGCCACAATAATGTGTTGGCCTAAGCCGTTGGCCAGGGGGGCCACTTCAAACACCTGGTAAGGCACGATGTTGGCGTGCGCGTTGCCCATGCGGCCGGGCACCTGTTGGTGGTATTGGCCGTGGGTTAGGTAGTTGGCGCCCAGGTTGGCAAGCATGGCCACTTGGCTGTCAAGCAGTGCCATATCAATCGCTTGGCCCTGCCCGGTGGCCTCGGCGTGGCGCAGGGCGGCCAAAATGGCGGTGGCCGCGTACATGCCGGTAAATAAGTCGGCCACGGCCACACCGCCTTTTTGCGGGCCGCCGCCGGGCAAATCGTCGCGCTCGCCGGTGATGCTCATGAACCCGCCCAGGCCCTGGATGGCAAAGTCGTACCCCGCGCGTTGGCGGTACGGGCCGGTTTGGCCAAACCCCGTAATCGAGCAAAACACCAGCCGCGGGTTCAGGCGACTCAACGAGGCGTGGTCCAGCCCGTAGCGCGCCATGTCGCCTACTTTAAGGTTTTCTACCAACACGTCGCAATGCGGCACCAAGGCCCGAATTAAGGCCTGTCCATCGGGGGTGGAGAAGTCGCACGTGATGGAGCGCTTGTTGCGGTTGGCCCCCAAAAAATACGCCGATTCTTGCGACTCTTGCCCCTGGGCCGTGGGCAAAAATGGCGGGCCCCAGCCGCGCGTGTCGTCACCGCGCTGGGGCCGCTCGACCTTGATGACGTCTGCGCCCAAGTCGGCCAGTACTTGGGTGCACCATGGGCCGGCCAAAATTCGCGACAAATCCAAAACGCGAATACCATGCAGGGCTGTTGGGGAGGTGGTGGGTTGCATGCGTCGTATTGTGGTTCATCTTGGCGTTGTGGGTGCCGCGCTGTTTTTAACCGCGTGCGCCCCTACCCTTAATTGGCGGCAGGTGTACGTGGGGGCCGATGGGGTGCAGGCTTATCTGCCGTGCAAGCCCGAGCGGGCCACGCGCGAGGTGGCGGTGCAGCCACCCCCGGCGCCGGTGCAGACTTTGCACGTACTCGCGTGCGAGGCCGGCGGGGCACGCTTTGCGGTGGCATGGTTGGCGTTGGCGGCTGACCAAGACGCTGCCCAATGGGCGCAGCAGTGGCGCCGCGCCAGTGCCATGACACTGGGGTTGACGCCCGAGGCCTTAAAAGCCCAGCCATGGACGGTACGCCACGCCCGGTTCAGCCACCGGTGGCAGGGGCTAGGGCAGGCGCAAGGCGTGGCGCTACCGGTGCGCTGGGGCTGGGCGGCAACCAAGGGCCAATTGATTCAGCTGGCGGCGTATGGCCGGGTGAGCGACGCGGCGGTTGAGACTTTTTGGCAAGGCCTAAGCCTACCGGCTGAAAGATAATGGCCACATGAGCTTGATTTTGGTGATGGCACACGCACCGTTGGCCTCGGCGCTCAAGCAGTGCGTGCAACACGTGTTTCCCGACGACGCGCACGCGGTGCTGGCGCTTGACGTGCCTGCCGATGAGCACCCCTTGCAAACCTTGGATGCCGCGCGCGCGTTGCTGCGCCAGCGTAAGCATGAACCGGTGCTGGTGTTGTGTGACGTGCTGGGCGCTACCCCCTGCAACGTGGCCACGCAGTTGGCCAAGGACAAACCGATACGGGTGGTTGCAGGCGTGAATTTGCCCATGTTGCTGCGCACCGTGTGTTACCGCGAGCAAGACCCCGACGCGCTGGCGGTGTTGGCCCAAGAGGGCGCAAGCCAGGGCGTGATGCAAGTGGACACCGCGGCGGCCAAGCCATGAAGCGCGGCATCAACGTGACCAACAAGCTGGGCTTGCACGCCCGGGCCTCGGCCAAGTTGGTCAAGTGTGCCGCGGGCTTTACCAGCGACGTGTGGCTGGCGCGTGGTGAGCGGCGGGTGAATGGCAAAAGCATCATGGGGGTGATGATGTTGGCCGCCGGCCTTGGCGCCGAACTCACCCTAGAGACCGAAGGCGAAGACGAAGAGGCGGCGATGCAGGCGCTGGTGGCGTTGTTTGCCGATAATTTTGGAGAGGGCGAATGAGCCACGGCGCCGAGCAACAGGTGCAGGGGCACGCTGTCTCGCGCGGGGTCGCCATGGGTCGCGCGGTGGTGGTGGGCTCGGCGCGGCTGGGCATTAGCCAACAATTTATTGACGCCGAGCAAATACCCGCCGAGCTTGAGCGCTTGCGCCAAGCACGCCGTGTGGTGGAGGCGGACATGGCGCGCGCCAAACACCAGCTGATGGAGGACAACGCCCAAGAAACCGTGGCCGAGCTTAGCGCTTTGGTGGACGTGCACCTGATGCTGCTGCACGACCAAACGCTAACCGATGCGGTACGCGCCTGGGTGGTGGAGCGGCACTACAACGCCGAGTGGGCGCTGCAAGCGCAACTGGAGATTGTGGCGCGGCAGTTTGACGAGATGCAAGACCCCTACCTGCGCGAGCGCAAGGTTGACTTAGAGCAGGTTGTGGAGCGGTTGTTGTTGGCCCTGCGTGGCGACGGCGTGGCCTCGATGGTGCCCGATGCCGCGCGCTCGGTCCAGCGCAACGGCGAGCCCATGGTGCTGGTGGCGCACGACTTGAGCCCAGCCGAGTTGCTGCAGTTTCGCAGCAGCATGTTTGGTGGGTTTGTCACCGATGTGGGTGGCAAAACCTCACACACCGCCATTGTGGCGCGCAGCTTGGACATACCGGCAGTGGTGGGCGCGCGTGGCGCCAGCGAAGTGATTGCCAATGACGACTGGGTGGTGATAGACGGCGACGCCGGCTGCGTGGTGATCAACCCCAGTGACGACGTGGTGCAGCGCTACACCGCGCGCCAACAAAAAGACCAACGTGCCCGTGAGCGGCTGCAACGGCTGCGGCACACCCCCGCGCGTACCCGAGACGGCGTTGCCATTGCGTTATTGGCCAACATCGAGTCGCCAGCCGACACCCAGGCGGCATTGGCCGCAGGGGCAGTAGGCGTGGGCTTGTTTCGCAGCGAGTTTTTGTACATGGGGCGTGCCGAGCAAGGGCTGACGCTGCTGCCCAGCGAAGACGAACAGTACGAAGCCTATACCCGTGCGGTGCGCGGCATGGGTGGCTTGCCTACCACCATTCGCACCGTGGACGTTGGGGCAGACAAACCCCTGGGCCAAACCCGCGAGGCGTTTGAAAACCCCGCGCTGGGTTTGCGCGCGGTGCGCTGGAGCCTGGCCGACACCGACATGTTTCGCACCCAGCTGCGGGCCCTGTTGCGTGCGGCCGTGCACGGCCCGGTTGAGGTGTTGGTGCCCATGTTGTCGCAACGTGCCGAGATTGAGGCCACCTTTGAGCAATTGGCACGGGCACGCCACGAACTTGACGCCGCCGGCGTGACCCATGCCCCTGTGCGTGTGGGTGCCATGATCGAGGTGCCGGCCGCGGCGCTAAGCGCCCCCATGTTTTTGCGCTATTTCGATTTTTTGTCGATCGGCACCAACGACTTGATCCAGTACACCCTAGCGGTGGATCGAACCGACGATCGGGTGGCGCATTTGTACGACCCGCTGCACCCCGTGGTGTTGCAGCTGATCGGCCAGGTCATTGCCCAGGGCCAAGCCGCGGGCAAGCCCGTGGCGGTGTGCGGCGAAATGGCCGGCGATGTGGAGCACACCGCGTTGCTGTTGGGTTTGGGCCTGCGCCAATTCTCCATGCACCCATCGCATCTGTTGGAGGTAAAAGAGCGGCTGCTTGCCGCCGACGTGGGTGCCCTGACGCAATGGGTGCAGCAGGCATTGGCCAGCGACAACCCGGCCGAGGTGTTGGCCCGCGCGCCTTAGGGTGTAAGGGTTAGCCCAGCGGCGTGCGCTTGTACGTCGGCGTGGTAGCTTGAGCGCACCATGGGTCCCACGGCCGCGTGCACAAACCCCATGGCCTTGGCTTGGGCTTCAAGGTGGGCAAAGGTCTCAGGCGTGACGTAACGTCGCACAGGCAAGTGGTGGGTGCTGGGTGCGAGGTACTGACCCACCGTGATCATGTCAATGTCGTGAGCGCGCATGTCGCGCATGACGTGCAAAATTTCTTCATCGGTTTCGCCCAAGCCCACCATGATGCCGCTTTTGGTGGGTACGTTGGGGTGCAACGCCTTAAATTTTTTGAGCAAATTCAGGCTAAAGGCGTAATCCGACCCGGGCCTGGCTTGGGCGTACAGCCGTGGCACCGTCTCCAGGTTGTGGTTCATCACGTCGGGTGGGGCCGCGCGCAAAATGTCCAGGGCGCGGTCATCGCGACCACGAAAATCGGGCACCAAAATTTCGATTTGCGTTGCGGGTGAGGCCGCCCGCACAGCCTCGATGCACGCCACAAAGTGGGCCGCTCCGCCGTCGCGTAAGTCATCACGGTCCACGCTGGTAATGACCACATAGCGCAGCCCCAACGCGGCAATCGTGCCCGCTAGGTTGGCCGGTTCTTCGGTGTCAAGCGGGTCGGGGCGGCCGTGCCCGACGTCGCAAAACGGGCAACGCCGTGTGCATTTGTCGCCCATGATCATGAACGTGGCCGTGCCCTTGCCAAAGCATTCGCCAATGTTGGGGCACGAGGCTTCTTCGCATACCGTGTGCAGCTTGTGCTGACGCAGAATCGACTTGATTTCGTAAAACCGGCTGTTCACGCTGCCGGCCTTGACGCGAATCCAATCGGGTTTTTTGAGCACCTCGGCGCTGGCTACCTTAATGGGTATACGGGCCACCTTGTCGGCAGATTTTTGCTTGAGGTTGGGGTTAGAGGGCGTGGTCATGGCGGGGGTGCGGCGTGGGCAGCCAACAGCGAATGCAGGTGCGTGGCCAAGGTGGCCTGCACGGCGTCGAAATCGCCGCGTACCCCCATTGTACGAAGGTCGGTGGCGGCCAAGCCTACGTAGCCACACGGGTGAATCAAGTCATAGGGCCCGAGGTCCATGGCCACGTTGAGCGCCAGGCCGTGGTACGTGCAGTGGCGGTGCACCTTAACTCCCAAAGCCGAGATTTTTGCTAGCCCGTCAAATGCCGTTGAGTCACCGGCGTTGCGATGCAGGCGCCGGTGCGCCGCCGGCGCTTCAAGCTGGACGTACACCCCAGGTGCGCCCTTTACCCGGTGCCCGGTTAGGCCCCAATCCGACAGCGTGCGCAGCACCGCCTCTTCAAGCCGGTAAACGTACTCTTTGACAAAGTACGCCCGACGCCGCAAATCCAGCAACGGATAGGCCACGATTTGCCCTGGGCCGTGGTACGTGACTTGGCCGCCGCGGTCGGTGGCAATGACCTCAATGTCACCCGGGGCCAGCAGGTGCTCGGCTTTACCCGCCAAACCCTGGGTGAACACCGGAGGGTGTTGGCCAAGCCACAAAGCGTCTTCGCTTTGCGGGCCACGACCGTGTGTAAAAGCGCGCATGGCCTGCCAAGTGGGCGCGTAGGGCACCAGCCCCAAATGCTGCACCAACATGCCGGGTTACAACACCACCCGAACCAAGGGGTGGGTGCTGAGTGTGCGGTACAACTCGTCGAGCTGCGCTCGGCTGTGCACCCGCACCGTTAACGTGAGCCCCACGTAATTGCCCGCGCGACTCGGGCGCACCTGCACGTCTTCGGCGCGCACGCTGGGGTCTACGCCATGTGCCACGTGTAACACCGCGGGCAACAGGTCGTCGTGCCGGGCCCCCATGACCTTGATGGGAAAGTCGCACGGATAGGTGATCAGTGATTCGCTGGACGACGTCATGTTGGTATTGTGCCCCGGCGCGGCGGGTACCATGCGGGGCATGAACGCACCCAACCCGTGGGACGAACCGCCCGAGCCACACCCGCCAGCCTGGAGTGCGGCGCAGGCGCAGGCCTGGCGCGCCCGGGGCGGGCTGCCTAGCCCGTGGCGTGCGGTGCGCTGGCAGCTGGCCGCGGGTGTGGTGGTGGTGGGCTTGGCTGGCGCGTGGTTTGATGCCAGCGTAGCGCGCAGCGTGGCTTACGGCGCGGGGGCTGCGGTGGTGCCCAGCGCCGTCATGGCCTTGGCCATGCGTGGGGCACTGATGCGCGCGGCGCAGGGGCATGCCGCCGGGTCACTTGTGACCTTGTTGGCTT
>JAYPEA010000074.1:0-7369 GCA_038125525.1 Burkholderiaceae bacterium
CTGCGCTGGCTCAGCGCAATGTGCCTACGCCGCTGCCCGGTGACCTGCCAGGGCACCCGTTGCCGCGCGCAGCGCGCACGCTGCACGACTGCACTCCAGTGCAATTTCCGTTTGCTGGACGACACCGCGGGTACGCCGACTTGGTGCAAACGCGCTCCTCGAGTGGCAAATTGTTTGATGGTCCGTGCCTGGTTTGGTTTTGCATGAACCACCCGCTGGTTGCGGGTGAGGCCCCAAGCCCCTACCAGCGCACCGCGGTCGCCGCCGATTCGGGTAACGGCATCAGCGCCGTGCTCGACTATGAACGCTACTTGTTTGTGAACTCGGATCTCACGATTCATTGGCTGCGCCAGCCGCAAGGCCATTGGGTGGCGCTGGATGCGGCAACACACTTCGGCCCGGACGGCTGCGGCTTGGCGCAGTCGGCGCTTTACGACGAGCATGGGCTTATTGGCCACGCGGCGCAAAGCCTGTCGCTGCGGCAGCGTTGATGCGTTGTCATTCAGGGCCGTGTTAACATCAGCCGATGCTTATATTAAAAAATAAATTTTTCCTCCTTGTCTTAACCCTCGGCACGTTGCTGCTTGTTGGATTTGCCGTTACGGCGCAACAACACGGCCAAGCAGGGCATCACCACGGGCGCGGTGGGCACGACGAAGTAAATATGCCGGGTCTGCAGGGTGTTGACACCACGGTGGCTGAAGTGGACGACATGAAGAAGATGTTCCGCGAGCACAAGGGAATTCGGCGCGCTGTGGTTAACTTGCCCAACGGCATTGAGACCATCACCGAAAGCGATGATGCGGCGCTGCGGGCGGCGGTGGTGGCGCACGTGGTGGGCATGATTGGCCGCGTGCAGGCCGGGCGCGACCCCAAGGTGATGATTCAAAGCCCAACGTTAGACACCGTGTTTGATGGACGCGACCGCATTGAGACCACGATCACCATGACGGCAACAGGAGTGAAGGTGACCCAAACCTCCGCCGACGCCGCGGTGGTGAAGGCACTGCAAACGCACGCCGGTGAGGTGAGTGAAATGGCCAAGCGTGGCATGGCCGTGGTGCACGAGCGAATGGCTGCCATGCCAGATAGGCATCGTCATTGATTTTTCGCGCCCTAAATATAGGCGGAAAGACTTAAATAGTAACCAGTATGTTGTGTTTTAATTCGTGCTTCGCTCACAACACACAGATACATGTCTCTCTACACAATCGTCGCGATGGTCCTGGTTTCGGGCCTGGCGGGTTTTTTCTTCTACTGGGTTGAATGCCGGCGAGAGGCCAAACGCAACCGTGCTGGTGGGCAACCGGACCGAGCCAAAATTATCGTTGAGTAAACGCTGCGGGTCGCTGGCGTAAACCGCTTGGTCTAGTGGGCGCGAGCGGCGTGACCCAAGCAGCGCTGCCATACGTCCTGGGCTTGGGTGGCGTCCGAACCGCGCCACGCCACCACATGATCCGGGCGTATCAGCGCCATGGGGGCTTGATACAGCGCCTCAAACTCGGCCTCGGCCAATACCACTTGCTTGACTTGCGCGCCGAGTGACTGGCCTGCCTTTGCCAATTGCTCGGCCTGCGTGCTGTACTGCGGGGAGTACAACAGCGTCCAGTCAAACCCAAACGCGTCGTAGAGCGAGCGCGCATCGGTCAGCCAAAAGTGCGGCGGGCGGCCACCCGGGCACGCCGTGGGGTGGTACACGTTGGGTAAGTCGGGTGGGGGCTGGGTGCCGTCCGGGAAAATTACGGGCGACGCGTCGTAGCGTGAGCCAAAGGTTACGCCCGGAATGTTGAACTCGCTCTCTACATGCCGCTGCAAGTGGGCATGGGCCAAGGCCCGGGCTTGTTGGCCCTGCGGTGTGTCTTCTTCAATCGCCGGGTCGGCGGCAAAGGTGCCAATGTTTTGTGCAAAGCCGCGCGCGTAGCCGGTGTTGCGCTTGGCTACCGGCAAGCGTTCAAGTTGGTAGCTCTCAAGCAGCGCCGGCCCGGCGCTGCCTTGCAGCGTGGCGGCCAGTTTCCAGCCCAGGTTCACCGCGTCTTCCACTGCCGTGTTGTACCCCAGCCCACCGGTGGGGGTAAACAAATGCGCTGCGTCACCAGCAAGCAGCACGCGGCCTTGTTGCATGCGTTGCGCGGTAAGTGCGTGGCCCGCAATCCAAGTGCGGGTGGACAAAATCTCCACCTCCATGGCTGCGCCGAGTACCTCGGCGACCAATTGGCGGGCCTGTGCCTCGCCCCAGTGCGAGGCGTCTTCGTGGTCGTGCAGCGCGGCGTGCATGGCAAATTCGTCGTGGCCATTGACTGAAACGAAAAACGCCCGACGCTGCGGGTTAAACGAGACGTACATCCACGCCGGGTCGTGCGGCATGTGCTGCAAAAAGGTGGGCGCGCGCAGGTAAACCGCAAAGGTTTTGCCGCCCATGAATTCGCGCTTGACGCCAGTTTCGCCCTCCCACGCCACGCCAAGCGTTTTGCGCACCAGGCTGTGTGCGCCGTCTGCGCCCACCAGGTAAGGCACATGGTGCGTGGTGGGCTGGGCACCGCCCTGTGCGCGCAGTGTGACGTGCACGTGCTCGGCATGCGCCTCAAAGGCCAGCATGTCGTGCTCAAACATCAACCGCACGCAGGGCAAGGCCTGCGCGTGCCGCAGCAAGGTGGCCTCTACATATTTTTGCGACACGCGGTGCGGCAGCTCTGGGGTTTGCCACGAGCCCTGCGCGCTACGCGCCACTTGCGCCGCTTGGCTTGCCGTGGGCAGCCGCAGCCGCGCCAGTTCGTGGCCAAAGATGCGCGTGAAGTAGGCAATGTCGGTGGGGTGATTGGGCGGCAGGCCAAGTTGGCGCACTTCGTGTGCAAAGCCCAGCCGTCGAAACAGCTCCATGGTGCGCGCTTGCGTGGCGTTGGCTTGCGGGTTAAAGGCGGTGCCGGCCTTGCTGTCTACCACCCACGTGGGCACGCCCCGGCGGCCCAGCTCAATGGCCAAGGTTAGTCCACACGGGCCCGCGCCAACAATCAGGACGTCAGGATGGGCGGGAGCAGAAGTCGACATACGGCAAAGGGGGAATCGTTTACCCAAGCAGCCAAACGGCCATGGGTGATTTAGGATGAAGCAGTGCATGATAACGAGGAGCCACATGTGAGGGTTGACACCTGCGGGTCTTGGATAAAACGCCGCGTGATGAGGTGCACGGCGTTGGTTTTGCTCTGGGCAGGGTGTGTCGGCGTTGCGTGGGCCCACACGCCGCTGGCGTCGGTGACACCTACGCCGGACGCCCTGGTGGCCACGCCGCCTCCGACGGTTGAACTGGTCTTCAAGCAGCCTGCCAAGTTGATTAAGCTCAGCGTATCGGGTGCGCAGGGCGTACGGGTGGCGCTGCGCGGCGGCAGCCTGATGTCGCGGGGTACCCACCACCGCGTGCCCTTGCCGGTGTTGGTAAGCGGGCGCCATACGGTGCAATGGCGCGCTATTAGCGCCGACGGGCACGTGATGAAAGGGCAATGGTCGTTTACGGTGGGCGCGCCTTGAGCCATGGTTGAGGCGCTACCCGTGTTGCAGCCGCTGTGGCGGTTTGGGTTGTACGCCCTGGTGGTGTGGACGGTCGGGCTGACCATGTTTTGGCTGCACTTTGGGGCCACGTCAGGTCTGGTGCTGGCCGCTTGGGTTAGGCGCGGCGCACGGTGGCTGTTTGGGTGGGGGGTGCTCGGCCTGACCTTGGTGGCCTTTGATTTGGCCGGCGAGCCGCAAGCCCTTTGGGATCCAACGTTGTTGGCGTTGGTGTGGGAGACACAAGCCGGGCGTGCGTTGCCTTGGCTGTTGGCCGGCGCCTTGGCGCTGATGGTGACGACGCCACAACGCCAACGGTGGCGCGATACGTTGGCCGTGGCCGGTGCGGTGGCGGTGTTGATGTCGCTGGCGGTCGCAGGGCACGCCACCACGCTGGGCTGGTGGGGCGCGTGGCTGCTGATGGCGCACGCCGTGGCGTGGGTCTACTGGGCCGGTGCCTTGGTGCCCCTGCGGCGCCTGTGTCAGCAGGCCATGCAGCAGCCCCAAGCCTTGCCGGTGCTGCACCACGTGCTGGTACGTTTTGGGCGTTATGCCGTGGCGTATTTGCTGTTGCTGGCGCTGTCAGGGTTGGCCATGGCGGTGGGCTTGGTGGGCAGTTGGGAGGCTTTGCTTGGCACCGCTTATGGCCAGCTGCTGTTGCTTAAGCTCGCCTTGGCTGCCGGTCTTTACGCGGTGGGGGCGCTCAACAAATGGCGCATGGTGCCAGCACTGCAGCGGCAGGAGCAAGGCAGCGCCTTGGCGTTACGCCGTGCCATTGAAGTTGAGATGGCCCTCATGATGGTGTTGGCCCTGGTGGCTGGCATACTCACCACCTCTGTGACTTTGCCCTAGGCAACCCCTATGCACTACCTAACGGCCACCAACCAACACGGCTTGCGCCACGACCCATTCAAAGCCATCGTCTCGCCGCGCCCCATTGGCTGGATTGCCAGCGTAGGCGAAGACGGCGGTTACAACCTTGCGCCTTACAGTTTTTTTAATGCCGTAAGCGATGACCCGTACATGATCGTGTTCGGCTCGAGTGGGCGCAAAGACACCCTAACCAACGTGCAGCGCACCGGCGAGTTCACCTGCTCGCTTGCTACCCACTCATTGCTGCAGTCCGTGATTCTGTCGTCGGCAACGGTGCGCCCAGAGGTGGATGAGTTTGCGTTAACTGGCTTAACACCGGCGCCGTCCATGGCGGTTAAGGCACCTCGGGTGGCGCAAAGCCCCGTGGCGCTGGAGTGCCGGGTATGGAAAAGTGTTGAATTGCCTGCTCCCAAGCGCTCGTCGCAATCGCCCAGCACCGTGGTGTTTGGCGAGGTGGTGGCCATCTATATTGACGAATCGGTGCTGCGCGATGGTCGCATCGACATGAACGCGCTAAGCCCCGTGGCGCGCCTAGGGTACATGGATTACGCGGTCATCAATGCTGCCAACCTGTTTACCCAAAACCGGCCTAGCGTGAGCGACGACGGCCTTAGTGCCACGGTGGACGACAAGCCATGGGACGGCGTGTACCGCTAAGGGCCGCCCATGCTGCTGGTTGCCATTGGTTGGATGTACGTGGTGCTGATGATGGCCATCGCCGAGGCCATGCACCCCAACGGCACGTTACTTGGTGCGGTGATGACCGTGGTGCTTTACGGCGCGTTGCCGTTGAGCGTGGTGCTGTACATCATGGGGTCTCCTGGCCGCAGGGCGGCGCGACGGGTGCAAAGCCAGACGCAGGCACAGGCCCAAGTAGCCGCTGTGTTGTTGGCCGCCGGGGCTGGCGCGCGCATGGGGCATCGGCCTAAGGGCTTGTTGCAAATCAATGGCCAAACTCTGGTGCAGCGCCAACTGCACGCTTTGCAACAAGCTGGCGTGCGCCACGTGGTGGTTGTGTTGGGGCACCACGCCCAGGCCATGCAGACGGCTTTGGCAAACCCGCCAGCCGGACTGCACCTGAGGCAAGTCACGCACGCACAACCCAACGTGGGGCAAGAGGCCTCACTACAACTGGGCCTGCAAGCCCTGCCCGAGGCGGCGACCGGCGTGATGTTGATGCTGGTGGACCAGCCCCTGATTGAGGCCAGCGACCTACGCGACCTGCTGCACGTCTTTACGCACCGTGGTGAGCACACCATGGTGGTACCCAGGGTACGCCAAGCCAGTGGCGGCCACCAGCCTGGCAACCCGGTGGTGATCGACGCGGCCCTAGCGCGCCAGTGGCGCGATCAGACCAACCCCGTCACGGGACGGCAGTGGCGCGCGCAGCACCCCGAGCAGGTGTATTGGTGGGACACCGACAACCCGCACTACACCATCGACCTCGATACCCCCGAGGACTTGGAGCAACTGCACGCGCACAGCGGCCACCGCGTGCAATGGCCCAGTTCAGCCCCATGAATCAAGGGTAAACCCTGGTTTATTTAAGGGAAAATTCCCGTACATTAGCGGGCATTGCAGCCAAAAAAAGGATCGAAGCATGGATGCAGCAGTCAGCCTCCCAGCGCCGGTGGACGTTCAAGAAATCAAAAACGCCGTGGTGGCGTTGGCGGCGAAATTGCCCGAGCGCGCCGAGGCCAACGAGCGTCGTGGTCAACTTGATGAGGAGACCGTGCGAGAGATACTCGACGCCGGCGTGATGCGCTTGGCTGTGCCCACGCGCTACGGCGGGTTGGAGGTGGACTTTGAGGCAATCCCCACCATCTCACGGTTGCTGGGCCGAGGGTGCTTGGCCACCTCGTGGACGATCGGCATTTTGCTGCAGCACAACATGCAGATGGGTCTTTATCCCGAGCAAGCGCAAGACGAATTTTGGGCCAATGGCCCGAGCACCTTTGCCCCCGGCTTCATCATTCCGGGAGGCGTAGCCAAGCCCGTGGCGGGTGGCCATAAACTGTCTGGACACTGGCGCTTTGGTAGCGGCTACCCGATTGGTGACTGGATTTTGCTCACCGCGCACGAGATTGTGGACGGTGAGAAAGGGCGGCCCATTCGCTTTGCGTTGCCAAGAGCCGACACCACCGCGCAAAACAATTGGCAGGTTAGCGGGTTGGCCGCCAGCGGCACCTGGGACTGCGTTTTAGAGGGCGTATTTGTGCCCGCCCACCGCAGCATGCCGGCGGCCAGTTTGCTTGACGGCACGGCCCCCGGCTTGGCGGTTAATACCGGCGCGCTATGGCGCATACCCATGTTGTCGTTTTATTACCCCAACATGTCGGCCATGGTGCTGGGTGCGGCCGAGGGTGTCGCCGTACAGGCGGTGGACAGAGCCAAGGGGCGGGTGTTGGCCTACGGCGGGGCGCAGGCGTCTGACTTGGGTTACATGCGCATCAACATGGCCAAGGCGCACACCACGCTCAACGCCGCGGCGGCCTTGCTTGAGTCGGAAATGCGTCGCATTGGTGAGGCCTCGAGAACCGGCCAGGCGATTGATTTAATTCAGCGCGCGGCCGTGCGCGCCAACTGCACTTGGGTGGTCAAGACCTCGCGACAGGTGGCGCAGGAGCTGTGCGATCAGGCCGGTACCAGCGCGTATTTTTTAAGCAGTCACTTGCAGCGCTTTCATCGTGAGCTCAGCGTCATGTCAAGCCACGCCTTTTACGACGCCGACCGCATGAACGATGTGTATGGGCGCGCCTTGTTTGGTATGGACTTGCCCCCGGGGGAGCTGGTTTGACAGACGCGACTTTTCGGGTGTCGCAGTGGCCCATGGCGTACTTTGCGCGGGCCGAACGCGCGCATCAGCGCAACGCCAACGAATTGCTGCGTCCCTTTGGCCTCAAGCACACCGAGTGGCGCATGCTGGCGTTGGCCGGTGAGCTGGGCGAGGTTAGCG
>JAYPEA010000075.1:0-7144 GCA_038125525.1 Burkholderiaceae bacterium
GCGAAGGCGGCCGTACCGTCGGCGCCGGCGTGGTCGCAAAAATTATTGCTTAAGGTCAAACGTCATGCAAAAACAACGCATTCGCATTCGCCTCAAGGCATTCGATTACAAACTGATCGACGCGTCCGCGGCCGAAATTGTAGACACCGCCAAGCGCACCGGGGCCATTGTTCGCGGCCCGGTGCCATTGCCCACCCGCATGCGGCGCTTTGACATTTTGCGCTCGCCGCACGTGAACAAGGCCAGTCGCGACCAGCTCGAGATTCGCACCCATCAGCGCTTGATGGATATCGTTGACCCCACCGACAAAACGGTGGATGCGTTGATGAAGCTGGATTTAGCGGCTGGGGTGGACGTCGAAATCAAACTGCAGTAAACTAGAAGGCTTCGCCGTAATTTATTGCGGCCAAACATCAGGCCCGGCCAATTGAAGTCGGGAACGGAGAAAAAAATGAGTCTTAGCAACACGTTGGGGTTGTTGGGTCGCAAGGTGGGCATGATGCGTCTGTTCACCGACGACGGCGAGGCGGTGCCAGTTACCGTCATCGACGTGGCGAACAACCGGGTTACCCAAGTTAAAACCGCTGAGCGCGACGGTTACGTGGCGCTTCAAGTGGCTTACGGCAAGCGGCGCGCCAGCCGCGTAACCAAGCCCGAGGCGGGCCATTTGGCCAAAGCCGGCGTTGAAGCCGGTGAATTGCTTCAAGAGTTCCGCGTCAGTCAAGAAGTCGCCGACCAGTACGGCGCTGGTGCCGCGGTGCCGGCGCAAGCCGTCTTTGCTCAAGGCCAAAAGGTTGACGTGCAGGGGCGCTCAATCGGCAAGGGCTACGCCGGTACCATCAAGCGCCACAACTTCTCCTCGCAGCGCGCGTCACACGGCAACAGCGTCTCGCACCGTGCGCCAGGCTCCATCTCCATGGCGCAAGACCCGGGGCGTGTGTTTCCTGGTAAAAAAATGTCGGGACACCTTGGCGACGTCACCGTCACCGTGCAAAACCTTGATGTGGTGCGCGTGGATGAAGCGCGTCAATTGCTGATGATTCGTGGTGCCATTCCCGGCGCCCGTGGCGGTTTTGTCACGGTACGCCCAGCGGTTAAGGCCACCGGAGGTGCCAACTGATGCAAGTCGAACTTCTCAACGGCGCAGGCGGTGCGGCCTCGCAGATCGAGGTGCCCGATACGGTGTTCGGTCGCGAATACAACGAAGCGCTGGTGCACCAAGTGGTGGTGGCGTATCAAGCCAACGCCCGTCAAGGTACCCGTGCCCAAAAAACCCGTGCCACGGTGAGCCACACCACCGCCAAACCCTTTCGCCAAAAAGGCACCGGTCGGGCGCGTGCCGGCATGAACTCGTCGCCCATTTGGCGTGGAGGCGGTCGAGCCTTTCCCAACAGCCCAGATGAGAACTTTGGGCACAAGGTCAACAAAAAAATGTACCGCGCTGGCATGCGCGCCATTTTGTCCAAGCTGGCCAAAGACGGCCGGTTGGCCGTGGTTGATGGCCTATCGGTTGAGGCGCCCAAAACCAAGCTGCTGGCTGCCAAGTTCAAGTCCATGAACCTCAGCTCGGTGATGGTCATCACCGACGACATCGACGAAAACTTGTATTTGGCCTCTCGTAACCTGCCCAATGTGCTGGTCGTTGAGCCACGTTACGCCGACCCGTTGTCGCTGGTGTTTTACAAAAAGGTCGTCGTCACCCAGTCGGCGCTGGCCAAACTGCAGGAGATGTTTGCATGAGCACCGCCGCCCACAACGAAGGCCGCCTGATGCAAGTTCTGGTTGCGCCCATCATTTCCGAAAAAGCCACGCGGATTGCCGAGAGCAACAACACCGTGATGTTCAAAGTGTTGCGTGACGCCACCAAACACGAAGTTAAGGCGGCCGTTGAACTGCTGTTCAAGGTAGAAGTCAAGGGCGTGACGGTGGCCAACCAAAAAGGCAAAACCAAACGCTTTGGCCGCATCGAAGGCCGTCGTGACCATGTGCGTAAAGCGTTTGTCACGCTCAAGCCTGGCCAAGAGCTTAACTTCAGCGGGGAGGCTGCGTAATCATGGCTGTTGTTAAAACCAAACCAACCTCAGCGGGACGCCGGGCGGTCGTTAAAATCACCCGCGAGCATTTGCATAAAGGTGCCGGGTACGCCCCGTTGCTCGAGCCTCAGCACCAACGCTCAGGCCGTAACAATCAAGGCCGCATCACAATGCGCCACAAAGGCGGTGGACACAAGCACCACTACCGCGTGGTCGATTTTCGTCGCGACAAAGATGGCATTCCTGCCAAAGTCGAGCGCCTAGAGTACGACCCCAACCGCAGCGCCCATATTGCCCTGTTGTGCTACGCCGATGGCGAGCGTCGCTACATCATTGCGCCACGCGGGCTTGAGGTGGGTGCCACACTGGTCTCTGGCTCTGAGGCGCCGATTCGCTCGGGCAACACGCTGCCGATTCGCAACATTCCCGTGGGTTCAACCATCCACTGCATTGAGTTGATCGCCGGCAAAGGTGCACAAATTGCACGCTCGGCAGGCACCTCGGCGGTGTTGATGGCGCGCGAAGGCGTCTATGCCCAGGTGCGTATGCGCTCAGGCGAGGTGCGCAAAGTGCACATTGAGTGCCGCGCCACCATTGGCGAAGTGGGTAATGCCGAGCACAGTTTGCGCCGTTTGGGCAAAGCCGGTGTCAAGCGCTGGATGGGTATTCGTCCCACGGTGCGTGGCGTGGCCATGAACCCCATTGACCACCCGCACGGTGGTGGTGAAGGGCGAACCGGTGAAGCGCAAGCACCTGTGGATCCATGGGGCAACCTCACCAAAGGCTACCGTACCCGCAACAACCGACGCACGCAAAACATGATCGTGTCGCGTCGTAAGAAGAAGTAAGAGGCCCTCGCATGACCCGTTCGCTGAAAAAAGGCCCATTCGTTGACCATCATCTGATGGTCAAAGCGGAGAAGGCTGTATCGACCAACGACAAAAAACCAATCAAAACTTGGTCGCGTCGTTCCACCATCCTGCCCGAATTCATTGGGCTCACCATCGCGGTGCACAACGGCCGGCAACACGTGCCGGTGTACATCACCGACCAAATGGTGGGGCACAAGTTGGGTGAGTTTTCGTTGACCCGAACCTTTAAAGGCCACCCGGCTGACAAAAAGGCCAAGAAATAAGGACGCATGATGGAAACCCGCTGTGTTGTACGAGGCGTACGCCTCTCTGTGGACAAAGGGCGTTTGGTGGCCGACCTCATTCGAGGCAAAAAGGTTGACCAAGCGCTCAACATCCTCACGTTTACTCAAAAGAAGGCAGCCGGCATCGTGAAAAAGGCGCTGGAATCGGCCATTGCCAACGCCGAGCATAACGACGGTGCCGATATCGACGAGCTGAAAGTAAAAACCATACACGTCGAGCAGGGCGCCACGCTCAAGCGCTTCACGGCACGTGCCAAAGGCCGTGGCAACCGCATCAGCAAGCCAACCTGCCACATTTACGTGTCGGTCGGCAATTAAGAGGTCAAACCAATATGGGACAAAAAATCAACCCCACCGGCTTCCGCCTTGCGGTGTCGCGCAATTGGGCTAGCCGTTGGTATGCCAGCAACCGCAACTTCGCAGGCATGCTGGCCGAGGACATCAAGGTTCGTGAGTACCTTAAAAAGAAGCTAAAAAACGCCGCCGTCTCACGTGTGCAAATTGAGCGCCCGGCCAAAAACGCCCGCATCACCATTTTCTCAGCCCGTCCAGGCGTGGTGATCGGCCGCAAAGGTGAAGACATCGAGCGCTTGAAAAAAGACCTCAGCGAGCAGTTGGGTGTGCCCGTGGCGGTGAACATCGAGGAAGTGCGAAAGCCCGAAATCGACGCCAAACTCATCGCCGACAGCATCACGCAACAGCTTGAAAAGCGCATCATGTTCCGCCGCGCCATGAAGCGGGCCATGCAAAACGCGATGCGTATGGGTGCTCAGGGCATCAAAATTATGTCTTCGGGTCGCCTCAACGGCATCGAGATTGCCCGTACCGAGTGGTACCGCGAAGGGCGTGTGCCCCTGCATACGCTGCGCGCCGACGTCGATTACGGCTTTTCTGAGGCCACCACCACCTACGGCATCATTGGCGTGAAGGTGTGGGTATACAAAGGCGATACGCTGGGACGTGGCGACGCTCCCGCTGTGGCGGCCGAACCGCGTCAAGAAGAAGAGCGCAAACCCCGTGGCCCGCGCCGCGATGGCGCCCGTCGTGGCACGACCCGTCGTGCCGCCGGCGCCCCCGACGATGGCAGTGACAAACCCGCCGAGGCAACCGCCGAGGTTAAACCCGCCGTTAAGCGCGTCCGTAAAGCCGCGCCCGCTGCTGCTGCGGACGGCAAAGGAGAATAAGCATGCTGCAACCTGCGCGTCGCAAGTACCGCAAGGAACACAAGGGCCGCAACACCGGCATTGCCACCCGTGGCAACAGCGTGGCGTTTGGCGAATTTGGTCTAAAGTCCACCGACCGTGGTCGCCTAACCGCTCGGCAAATTGAGGCGGCGCGTCGTGCCATCACGCGTCATGTCAAGCGCGGCGGCCGCATTTGGATTCGTGTGTTTCCGGACAAACCCATTACGAATAAGCCTGCCGAGGTTCGCATGGGCAACGGCAAGGGCAACATTGAGTTTTACGTGGCCGAAATTCAGCCCGGTAAAGTGTTGTACGAAATCACGGGCGTGCCTGAACAGCTTGCACGCGAGGCGTTTGCCTTAGCCGCGGCCAAGCTGCCTCTGCGCACGACGTTTGTTACCCGCATGTTGGGTCAATAAGGAGCCAACGATGAAATCAAGCGAATTGCGACAAAAAGACGTGGCTGGGGTGGAGCAGGAGATTAAGTCACTGCAAAAAGCCCACTTTGGCTTGCGCATGCAAAAAGCCACGCAACAGCTCAGCAACACCGCCACGCTGCGTCAAACGCGACGTGCCATTGCCCGGGCCAAAACCATACTCACCCAAAAGCAAGCAGGGTAAGGAGCGCACATGACCGAAGCACAACAAACCCGTACCCGCACGCTGGTTGGCCGTGTGGTGAGCGACAAGCGCAACAAAACCGTGACCGTGTTGGTGGAGCGTCGCGTCAAGCACGAGCTTTACAACAAAATTGTGATGCGATCGAGCAAATACCACGCCCACGACGAGCAAGGCCAGTACAAGCTGGGCGACCTGATTGAAATTGCCGAGTCGGCGCCTAAGTCAAAAACCAAGAACTGGGTAGCCACCCGATTGGTGCAAAAGGCGGCTCTGGTTTAGGCCTGTTGCTCAAGTGGGTTTTGCCCCACCCAGCGTACACCCTCAGCGAGGTGCCACACAATTGGCATCTCGCTTTTTTTTAAGGAAATCCGATGATTCAAATTGGCGATAAGCTTCCTGCGGCAACCTTGTACGAGTTCGTAGACGTTGAGACCGAGGGCTGCAGCATTGGCCCCAACCCGGTCAACGTGCCGCAGGCCGCAGCCGGCAAAACCATTGCGCTGTTTGCGTTGCCTGGGGCGTTTACGCCCACTTGCTCGGCCAAGCACGTGCCGGGTTATATCGCGCAGTTTGATGCGTTACGCGCCGCGGGCGTCGATGAGATTTGGTGTGTCAGTGTGAACGACGCCTTCGTGATGGGCGCTTGGGGCCGCGACCAGGGCACGGCTGGCAAGGTGCGCATGATGGGCGACGGCAGCGCGGAGTTTGCCCAAGCCGTTGGCCTGACGCTGGACTTGAACGCGCGTGGCATGGGCCTGCGCAGCAACCGCTACTCGATGCTGGTCAAAGATGGTGTGGTGCAAAGCTTAAACGTGGAGGGTCCGGGCCAGTTTGAGGTGAGCGACGCCGACACCATATTGGCCCAGGCTCAGCAGGCTAAAGCTTAACCATGAGGTAGTGCGCCCCGGGCAGGGGGTTGTGGTAGTAGGGTTCAATGTCTACAAACCCGCTGTCTCGGTACAGCGCGCGCGCGGCCTCCATGTCATCCAGCGTGTCCAGCAGCATGTGGCTGTAGTTCACGCTGCGTGCCATCGCCAGGGTGTGCTCCACCAACATCCGACCGAGTCCAAAGCGGCGAAAGGCTGGCGCAACGTACAAGCGTTTCATTTCGCAGGCGTTGGGGTAACCGGCGTCGGGCAACGGGCGAAACGCGCAACACCCTGCCGCTTGCTCGTCTACCCACGCCACAAACAACCCACCGCCGGGGTGCACGTAGTCGGCGGGCAGCGTGGCCAATTCTTGGCCAAACCCTTGAAAAGACAAATCCACCCCCAAACCGCTGGCGTAGGCGGTAAAGAGCGAGCGTGCGGCCTCTATGGCTTGGGCCGAAGTGGCCTCAAGCAGTTGAATGTGGGGAGTTGAGTCGGAGGCCATGTTTGCGCAAAGGCGGTGGCCGTGGCGTTAGCGTAGCGCCCCAATCACCGCGGTTACCAGTATGCCGCAAAGCAGCAGCCACACCAAGGCCAGGGCACGGGTGCGCCCGGTGTCGCGGCTAGAAGGCATGGGTTGGGGCCACATCTTGTCGCCGTGCCACATGGCGGGTAACAAGCGCTGGCCACGCCGGTGCCAAAAGGCAATGGCGGCCACGTGGGCAACCACCCACGCCAGCAGCAAGAGTTTGCCTGGCCCAGTGTGCAGCCAAGACATCAGGCCAACCACCTCGTCACCCACGTAGCCGGCCAGCGGGCCGGCGTACAAAAAGTCGTCGTCCGTCATGAGGCCAGAGGCGAGCTGAGCCAGCAGCAAAAACCCCAACACCAGCACCGACCAGCTACCGGTGTGGGCGTGTCCCACCGCCTCGGCGTGTGCCCATGGCGCCTGCCCGGTGGGCCAGCGCCAGGCAAAGTGGGCAAAGCGCGACCAATGGCCACCCACCACGCCCCAACCAAGACGAAACAAGAATAGGCCAATTAACGCGTAGCCCGCGCGCATATGCCAGGTCAGCCAGTCGCCGTTGACTTGCCCTGTCACGACCATAAAGACCATAAGACCCGCGAGTAGCCAGTGGCTAACGCGGGTGGGCAAGTCCCACACACGAATACGGTGGCCGGTGGCGTTGCCCGGGCTCATGCTTGGCTCAGTAGGGTTTCGATGCGCGCATGCAAGGCAGCAAAGTCGGGGGCGCCAACGTAGGTTTTGTCTACGCGCAA
>JAYPEA010000076.1:0-7074 GCA_038125525.1 Burkholderiaceae bacterium
TGGGTTTGGATTGACGAATCATTTGAAAAGCCGAGAACCCGACGAATACAGCGAAAAACAGCGCCAGCCATTTGCCTTTGATCAGTGAGAACATGCCGGCGCTGGCGAGTAAGGCACCAATGAGCAAACCCGGAGTGAGATGGCGCACGATATCCCAGCGGATGGCGCCGCGCTTTTGCTGCGCGCGAATACTTGAGAGTGAGGTGAACACAATGGTGGCCATGGAAGTGGCGATGGCAACCTTGACTGCGGCGTCGGGTGGCAGGCCCCGCTGGCTCATGATGAAAGTGAGAAAAGGCACCAAGATCATGCCGCCACCGATGCCCAGCAGACCGGCCAAAAAGCCAGTGGCCACGCCCAAGAGCAGGAGTTCAGCGATGAGGGGGGTGGACAGTGTCATGATGCAGGGCTCGTTACCAACGGTGTCAATAGGTGTTCGCGGCATGGGGCCGGGGCGCATTCCCGAACGCTGGGGTTCAGGTGGGCGAGGTCAGCATAGGCTTCGGGTTCATCTGACGCGAGATGCTCACACCAGCCAAGCGATGTTCCAAGCCCGCGCTCAATGAGCATTGGTTCGAGGAAATATTGACCCCGACGCCAGCCGCGAACCAGCGGATTGTAGAGGGCTTACAGCAGTCGGCCGTCTTCGCCCAACGCGCGGTCGAGTTTGGCAACCAGTTCGCGCAACCGCCCCGATTCAAGTTCGCTGCTGCCCGGAGCGGCCGCGGCGGCTTGACTTGGCGGGTGCGCTTGCGATTGCTCTAACTCAAACGCCAAGTTGAGCCCGGCCAGCACCGCGATACGGTCACGCGCCTTAATTTTTCCCGCGTCGCGCACCTTGCACATGGCCTCGTCCACACGCTGCGCGGCGGCGCGCACCACATGTTCGTCGCCGTCGCTGCTGGCAAGTACGTAGCCTTGGCCCATGATGTTGACTTCAATGCGCTGCGTCATGCCTCTTCGTCCGGGTAGTGGGTGGTGTTGGGCACGCGGTCAATCAGTGTGTCCAGCCGTTGGCGGGCCGCGGTGAGTCGCGAGCGCAAGACGTCTCGTTCGTTGGCCAAGTTGTCACGTTCTTGCTGCAGCAGGTCGTAGGCCCGCTGCAGCTCGGCGTGGCGCAACAGCAACCGGTCGACCCGATCGGTTAGCGCTTGTAGGTCTGAAGAGGCGCCCATGAGCTGCATTGTATGGGCCGAGGGCGATAATTACCCAATCTTGGTAAGCAACCCGCCATCCACGGGCAACAGGGCGCCGGTGATGTACCTGGCCTCGTCGGAGGCCAAAAACACCGCGGCATGCGCCACGTCCCATGCCGTGCCCATTTGGCCGTACAGCGGCACCCGCGCGTCGCGCGCCCGCCGCACCACGTCGCGGTCCACGCCTTGTTCTCTGGCGCGGCGCTCAATGGCCATGGGGGTATCCATTAGCCCGGGCAAGATGGCGTTGGCACGTATACCGTACGGCGCGTTCTCGGTAGCCAAATGGTGGGTGAGGGTGTTCACTGCCCCCTTGCTGGTCTTGTAGGCCACGGCGTCGGTGGCCACCATCGATGAGGTGGACGAGACGTTGAGAATCACGCCGCTGCCCTGGGCACGCATCAGCGGCAGCATGTGCTTACAGGTAAGAAACATCCCGCGCAGATTCAGGTTCATCAGGGTGTCCCACATGTCAACGGCGAGCGCGGCGGTCTCGGCGTCGCCCTCTGATCGGCCTACGTTGTTGTACAGGATGTCAACGTGTCCGAGTTGGTGTTGCGCTTCGGCCGCGATACGCGCGCAGTCGCCCTCTTGAGTGATGTCGGCCTCGCAGGTGCGGGCTTGCCCCCCGGCTTCACGCACCATGGCCACCGTAGGCTCAAGCCATTGGCTGTTTTTGTCAACCAGCAGCAAATGCGCCCCTTCTTGCGCGAAGCGAAGCGCCACCGCGCGTCCGTTGCCCATGGTTTGCCCCGGGGTTTGGCCTGCCCCGACAATCACCGCCGTTTTTCCTGCCAGCCGCATGCCTGTCTCCTTATTTGGTCGGCCACGTGGCCCGAGCGCTATCATAGGTCGGTGTTGCCGCCGCTTATGTCATCTGCGCGCCGCGATTGGGGGCCCCAACGCGTGGTGTGCCTTACCGAAGAAACCACCGAGTGGCTTTACCTGCTGGGGCAGTCGCATCGCATCGTTGGCGTCTCGGGTTACACCGTAAGACCACCGCAGGCGCGGCACGAAAAGCCTCGGGTGAGTGCATTCTTAACTGCCAAAATCGACAAAATCCTGGCCCTTGAGCCCGATGCGGTGTTTGGCTTTTCTGATTTACAAGCCGACATTGCCTCGCAATTGGTACGTGCCGGGGTGCAGGTAACGGTATTCAATCAACGCAGTATTGAGCAAATTTTTGCCATGTTGGCGCAAGTTGCCGCCATGGTGGGGTGCGCCGAGGCGGGGTTGGCCTGGATTACGCAGCGCCAGCAGGCGCTGGCGCATATGCAGGCGGCGAGCCGTGGCATGCCGCGCCCCAAGGTTTTTTTTGAGGAGTGGGACCAGCCCCTGATGAGTGCGATTCAGTGGGTCTCGCAGTTGCTTGAAATTGCCGGGGCCGTCGACTGCTTTGGCGAATTGGCAGGGTGTTCGTTGGGGCGCGACCGCATTGTTGCCGACCCGCAAGAGGTGATCCGGCGTGCCCCAGACATGGTGTTTGGCTCATGGTGCGGCAAAAAATTTCGTCCCGAACGCGTGGCTGCGCGTCCCGGTTGGGCCGCCATACCCGCAGTGCAGCACGGCGAGCTGCACGAAATCAAGTCTGCGCTCATTTTGCAGCCTGGGCCCGCTGCGCTGACCGAAGGGGTTGAGCAGTTACGCCAGCACATCCACAGGTGGCAAATGCTTCACGGCTAGGTTGGGGTGGCCCGGGCCTGGCGAATGAGGCGCTTAACCGTTTTATTCTTGGCTGGGCAGATTCAGGTCGATGCCTTCATGCTTTGCCACTCGTTCCAGCGCGTCTTCAAACAGCGTGCGCGCCACCCCGGCGACGTGCTTGAGGTGGGCGTGCACCACCGCGTCCTGCGCCGACTTATTGAGGCACTGCGCACTGTATTCTTCAAAGCTGCTCAACTGACCAATGAGCTCAACCACGTGGCGGGGGCATTCGCAAGCAACCGACTGCGCGTGATTGGCTACCTGCTGCAACAGCTCGTCCGAGTAGCGCCTCGGCGCCACGGTTTGGCCGTCTGTGGTGGCCAGTGGCGCAGCGGCCACGACGCCGGCGTGCGGCATGTCCATGGCCGAAGCCAATTCGGTGTCGCTCACGGGCTCGCGCTTAACCACCACGCCTTCGGTCTGCAAGGCCTGCACCAGAGGGGCCGCGCCGTAGTTGTAAAGCACCACGCAGCGTTTGTATTGACCCAACTCGCGGGTTTGCCGCAACTCCTCGGCCAGCAAATCCGTGAGCGTGCTGGCCTTGACCAGCAGCACGGCGTCGTTGCCCGAATGGGCGCTGGACCTGGCCTCGGTTAGCGAGCCGAACACCTGAGTCTCTAAGGGGCCGCGGCTGCGAAACGCCAAGGTGAACTTTTTCGACTCCAACCGCGTGGCCAAGCCCACCCCGACCACCACCACGCGAGAGGGTTGCATGGTTTGATCCGAAACGTTTTGGTAGTACGCCGGGGTGATGCCAAGCTTTTGTTGCAACGCCCGTAGCTGAGCCACGGTGAGGTTGGCAATGGTGCCTATGGAGTGTCCGTTAGACGTTAATATTTTGAGTAGGTTGGCTTTGATCACGTCCTCATCGCCGTACAGCCGGTGTTTGCCGCCGGTTTTGGTTGGGTTGAACGCGTTGTAGCGAATTTCCCAAACTCTTAATGTTGGCACCGGCACGCCGGAAAGCCGGGAAACCGCACCAATTCGGTAGCGCAGGGCGCCGTTCGGGTCCGATGCGGTCGGCGTGGAGGAGGGTGGTGTCGAAGAGGGATTCATGCGTAGGAATTGTATAGTAAAAATACATTTGAAACACTAAGGGATATCATTGAGTAGATTAATTTCATGTTAAGCTTACGCATCCTGTTCAAAATATGTAAAGGAGTGGCGGATGGCACTTGAAACCCCCAAGCGACTAAAGGCGGCGGTTGACGCCGTGGCGGTGATTGCCGGCCAGCAACGCGCCCAGCCCGTGACCACCCAGTTGTTGTGTGAGACCACGGGCCTGTCGGTCTCGTACCTAGAGAAGATCATGCGCGATCTCAAACTGGGCGGCATCGTACGTTCGTACCGCGGCCCAGGCGGCGGGTACCGGCTTGGCCGGGATATGGACGAGTTGACTGTGTTGGACGTTTATCACGCCATTCACGGTGAGGACGACACGGTGGCGCCAACCGCGCAAGACCAAGTTGAGCCTCGCGGGCCGTTGGGCTTCGAGCTCGAGCAGGCGCAGGAGGCGCAGCGGTTTTTGGCCAGCTACACACTGGCTGACGTGGCACGGCCAATACACGAGGAACGTCTGCCGTCTAAGGGCAATCGCTTCAAACTCAAACCCATGCCGGCACCCGTGTTGCCCAGGGCGCCGCGCTCGGTGTTTGATTGGTCGGCCAGCATGGCAGCGTAGGCCCCAAACCGGCATACACTGCAAGGCGCGGCTTCCCGCGCCTTTTTTTATTTGAGTTTGCTCTGAACACCCCAGCATCTGATCACGCGCTTGGCCGGCATTCGTCCCGAGGCCTGTGGATGGCCTGCCTTGGCGTGGCCATCCTCACCCCCGACACTTTGTTGATGCGGTGGTCTGGCCTAGATGGCTGGACCATGATGGCTTGGCGTGGCTTGCTCGAGGCCTCGGTGCTGTTGGGCGTGACGTTAATTTGGGCGCCCGCTGCGTTGCGCGCGCCCTTGACGCGCAATGGTTGGCCGGTGGCGTTGGCGTTGGGTTTGAGCTCAATTTGTTTTGCGTTGGCGGTACACGCCACGGCCGTGGCGTTGGTGTTGCTTACCCTGGCCATGACGCCGCTGTTGGCGGCCTTGGTCTCGCGCTGGGTTCTGGGCGAGCGCACCAGGCCGCTGACCTGGGTTTGGATGCTGTTGGCTGTCGCCGGCTTGGCCGTGGCGTTGGGTGACACGCCCACGTGGCAGGGCGCGGTGGGCAGTCCATGGTTAGGGGTGGCCTTTGGCTTGGGTGCGGCCACGAGTTTGGCAACTGGCTTGGTACGCGCGCGCCAAACCCCAGATTTGCCGATGTTGCCTCTGACAGGCTCGGGCGCCTTACTTGCCGGGCTAACGGGCTTGTTGTTTGCCGATACCCTAACGCCGCCTACTTTGGCGTGGGGGCCGACGCTTGCCATGGGCTTGCTGGTTTTGCCCTTGTCTTTTGCACTCATCACGCGTGCGCCTCGATATACCGCAGCAGCCAACGTCTCGCTCATTATGTTGCTCGAGACCGTGATCGGCCCGCTGTGGGTTTGGTGGGGCGTGGGGGAGCAGATTAGCCACGGGATGTGGGTGGGGGGCGCCATCACGCTGGTGGCCATCGCGTTGCATTTGCTGACTGCAGCCCGACGCCAATCGAGGTTATCCGTCAAAATAGACGGATGATGCAGCAACCGGTCATTGAGCTTCACGTCAACGACGATGTTTGGATTGCGCGGCATCAATTGCTCGGCGGGCAAGCGTTGCCCGGGGCCGTAACGGCAAGGGGGTTGATTCCAGCGGGACACAAAATCGCACGCCGGGCGCTGCAACCGGGTGACCCCGTGCGGCGCTACAACCAAATCATTGGCTTTGCCAGCCGCCCCATTGCCCCGGGTGAGCATGTGCATGGTCACAATCTGGGTCTGGGGTCTAGCAAGGGACAGCTGGCGCGTGACTACGCCATGGGCAGCGACGCCAGGCCTGAGCCCGCGCGCGAGCATGCCACGTTCGATGGTCTGGTTCGCGCCGACGGCCGGGTCGCCACCCGCAACTACATTGGCGTGTTGTCCACAGTGAACTGTTCGGCCACCGTGGCGCATGCCATTGCGGCGCATTTCTCTCGCATGCACCGTCCCGAGGCGTTGAAAAATTTTCCTGCAGTTGACGGCGTGGTGGCCATTACCCATGGCACGGGCTGCGGCATGGACGTACAAGGCCAGGGCATGCGGGTGTTACAGCGTACCTTGGCCGGCTACGCGCGACACGCCAACTTTGCTGCGGTGTTGGTGGTGGGTTTGGGCTGCGAGGGCAACCAGGTGGCCGCGTGGCTGGAAAACTCGCATTTGACCGAAGCCGACACGTTGCGTACCTTCAATATTCAAGACAGCGGTGGTACCTCGGCCACGGTGGCCGCGGGCGTTGCACACATTGAGCAGTTGTTGCCCAAAGCCCAGCAAGTCAGCCGCACGCCTTGCGACGTGGCGCACCTGACCCTGGGCCTGCAGTGCGGCGGCTCAGACGGGTACTCGGGTGTGAGCGCCAATCCAGCGTTGGGCGTTGCAGCCGACCGCTTGGTGGCGCACGGTGGCACCGTGGTGTTGAGCGAAACGCCGGAAATATACGGCGCCGAGCATTTGCTGACGCGGCGCGCCGTTAACGCCGAGGTGGGTAACCGCTTGCTTGAGCGCATTCGCTGGTGGGAACAGTACACCGCCATGCACGGCGGCGAAATGGACAACAACCCATCCCCAGGTAACAAGGCCGGCGGACTCACCACAATACTAGAGAAATCGCTAGGCGCCGTGGCCAAAGGCGGCAGCAGCAACCTGCAGGCCGTTTACGAATACGCCGAGGCGCTGCACACCAAAGGGTTGGTGTTCATGGACACCCCAGGTTACGACCCAGTGAGCGTGACTGGGCAAGTGGCCGGTGGTGCCAATTTGGTGGCGTTTACCACCGGACGCGGCAGCGCCTACGGCTGCGCCCCAGCGCCGTCATTGAAACTGGCCACCAACCGGGCGCTGGCGCAACGCCAAGCCGACGACATCGACATCGACTGCGGCGGCATTGTGCTGGGCGAGTGCAGTGTGGCAGAAACGGGTGAACACATTTTTCAAACGCTGCTGCGCACGGCCTCGGGGGCGCAGACGCGCAGCGAACGCCACGGCTATGGTCAAAATGAGTTTGTGCCTTGGCAACT
>JAYPEA010000077.1:0-6710 GCA_038125525.1 Burkholderiaceae bacterium
AACACCTGCTCGGTGCGCGAAAAAGCCCAAGAAAAAGTTTTCTCCGACCTCGGCCGCATCAAACACCTTAAGGCCAAAGGCGTGCGCATTGGCGTGGGCGGCTGCGTGGCCAGCCAAGAGGGCGAAGCCATTATTCAACGCGCGCCCTTTGTGGACGTGGTGTTTGGCCCGCAAACGCTGCACCGCCTGCCGCAGCTGCTGGCCCAGCGCGAGCAGCACGCACGGCCGCAGGTGGACATTGCGTTTCCTGAAATCGAAAAGTTCGACCATCTGCCCCCGGCCCGCACCGAGGGGGCCTCGGCCTTTGTCTCCATCATGGAAGGCTGCTCCAAATATTGCAGCTACTGCGTGGTGCCCTATACCCGGGGTGAAGAGGTTAGCCGCCCCCTAGACGACGTGCTGGTTGAAGTGGCTGGGCTGGCCGCGCAAGGGGTTAAAGAAATCAATCTGTTGGGGCAAAACGTTAACGCCTACCGCGGCACCATGGGCAACACGGCCGAAGTGGCCGACTTTGCTACGCTGCTCGATTACGTGGCCGCCATACCCGGCATTGAACGGCTGCGCTACACCACCAGCCACCCCAAAGAATTCACGCAGCGCCTGATTGACGCGTACGCGCGTATTCCGCAGTTGGTTAACCACTTGCACCTACCGGTGCAACACGCCTCAGACCGGGTGCTTATGGCCATGAAGCGTGGCTACACCGCGCTGGAATACAAAAGCACGGTGCGCAAACTGCGCGCCGTGCGGCCCGGGTTGTCGTTGAGCTCTGACTTTATTGTGGGTTTTCCGGGCGAAACCGATGCCGACTTTGACAAACTGATGGCCTTGGTTACCGACTTGCAGTTTGACGCGAGCTTTAGCTTTATTTTTAGCCCCCGCCCCGGTACGCCAGCCGCGGCCTTGCCCGATGACACCACGCACGCGGTCAAGCTGGCGCGGCTGCAGCGGCTGCAAGCGGCGCTGGGCGAATCCACCGCCGCCATTGGCCAAAGCCGGGTGGGCACGGTGCAGCGGGTGCTGGTTGAAGGCCCATCCAAACGCAACGCCGCCGAGCTCATGGGGCGCACCGAGTGCAACCGCATCGTCAATTTTGACGCCGGTGCCGCGGGCCAACGGTTGGTGGGGCAAATGGTGGATTTGCGCATCGCGCGGGCCTACCCGCATTCGCTGCGCGGCGAGCTGGTGTTGCACGAGCCCGCGGCGATTTAGCGCCGCATCAGCCCAGGGGGCATACCCTTCATGCCGCCCATGCGCTGCATCAGCTTGCCCATGGCGCCGCCTTTCATTTTTTTCATCATGCCCTGCATTTGCTCAAACTCTTTGAGCAAGCGGTTGACCTCTTGCACCTGAACGCCCGCGCCGGCGGCGATGCGGCGTTTGCGCGAGGCTTTGATGAGCTCGGGTTTGCGTCGCTCAAGCGGCGTCATGCTGCAAATCACGCCGGCCTTGCGCTGCATGTCGCGCTCGGCGCGGCTTAAGTCAGCGCCTTGGGCCTTGGCCGCGAGCTCGCCCGGCAGCTTGTCCAGCATATTGGCCAGGCCACCCATTTGGTTCATTTGCTGCAGTTGGGCCAAAAAGTCGTTCAAGTCAAAGCGCC
Source organism: Burkholderiaceae bacterium (assembly GCA_038125525.1). GTDB lineage: Bacteria > Pseudomonadota > Gammaproteobacteria > Burkholderiales > Burkholderiaceae_C > RS62. Next base: position 1,601 of record JAYPEA010000077.1, read on the forward strand.
CGGTCTTAACCTTGTCGGCCAGCTTTTGTGCCGCCTGCGCGTCCACCTGCGCCGTAACCTGCTCGACCAAGGCCACGATGTCGCCCATACCCAGCACGCGGCTGGCGTGGCGCTGCGCGTCAAAGGCCTCAAGGCCATCAATTTTTTCGCTGGTTCCGGCAAACTTCAGCGGCACACCTGTAACTTGCCGAACCGACAAAGCCGCGCCCCCGCGCGCATCGCCGTCGGTTTTGGTAAGCACCACGCCAGTCAAGGGCAGGCTCTGGGCAAAGGCCTGCGCGGTATTCACTGCGTCTTGGCCCTGCATGGCGTCAACCACAAACAGGGTTTCAACCGGGTCAAGCGCGGCGTGCAGGCGCTGAATTTCCTGCATCATGGCCTCGTCAATCGCCAAACGGCCGGCCGTGTCCACCAGCAGCACATCAAAGTAGTGGGTGCGGGCGTACGCCAGCGCCGCCTCGGCAATGGCCTGCGGGGTTTGCGAGGTGTCGCTGGCATACCAGCTGGCTTGGGCTTGCTCGGTAACCAAGCGCAGCTGTTCAATGGCCGCGGGGCGATACACGTCGGTGCTTACGGTAAGCACCTTTTTTTTGCGCTGCTGCAGCCAACGCGCCAGTTTGGCGGTGGTGGTGGTTTTGCCCGCGCCTTGCAAGCCAGCCATTAGCACCACGGCAGGGGGCTGGCTGGCTAGGTTAAGGTCGGCCTTTTGACCTGCGGCGGGCGACATCACTGCCACCAACTCGCGCTGCACCACCCCCACCAGCGCTTGGCCGGGGGTGAGCGAGCCCACCACCTCTTGGCCCAAGGCCGCCTGTTTGACCTTGGCCAAAAAATCCCTCGTCACGGCCACTGAGACGTCGGCCTCAAGCAAGGCCATGCGCACCTCGCGCAACATGTCCGCGACATTGCTTTCGGTGATGCGGGCCTGGCCGCGCATCTGCTTGATGACGCGACCCAGGCGTTCGGTAAGAACGGAGGCCATGGTAGGGGCGGCGACGCGCCGGCGACGCCGAGGGTGGTTACACTGCGAACATGATTGTAGTCACCGGCGTGTTGCACTCCAGTGTGTCGTGGCTGGCAGCCTTGGGGTACGCCGGGCTGGCGCTGGGCCACGCCCGCATGGCGGCCGGGCCGCGCCGCGGGTTGGCACTGGGCGCGTGGCTGCTGCATACGCTGGCCCTGCTCATGATGTGGCTACAACCCGAACCGCGCTTGGGTTTTGCCGTGGCCATCTCCATCACGGTGTGGCTGGCCACCACGGTGTACGCCGTTGAAGTGTGGCTGCTACCCGAGCTGCGGGTGCACTGGGCACTGGCGCTGCTGGGTGCCGCCGCGGTGTTGCTGGCGTGGTGGTTTCCGGGCAAACCACACGCCAGCTTGAGCACGTTTTTGGCACCCATGCACTCGGCGCTTGGTTTTGCCAGCTATGCCTTGCTTGGTATGGCCGCGCTGCACGGCTGGCAAATGCAGCGCGCCGAACGTGCCATGCGTCACGCCCGTCCCACCTCGGGCGATTTGCCGCTGCTGGCGCTCGAACGTCTCACCTTTCGCTTTTTGCATTTGGGCTTTGCCTTACTCAGTGCCACGCTGGTGGTCGGCATTGGCTTCTCCGAAAGCCTATTTGGCGTGGCCTGGCGGGCCGACCACAAAACCGTGCTCTCGGTGCTGGGCTGGCTGGTGTTTGCCGCCTTAATTGTGGGGCGCGCTTGGCTGGGCTGGCGCGGCAAGGTAGCCATGCGGCTGCTTTACGGCGGCTTTACCCTGCTGTTGCTGGGATACATTGGCTCGCGCTTCGTGATTGAAGTGCTGCTGCAGCGTTAGTTGCCGTGGTACTGGCAAAAATTCTGTTGTTGGTGGTAGCCCTGGTGTTTGGCTACTGGCTGTGGCGGCATCGCTCGGGCCGCCCCAGCCGCCCCTCCTCCCCGGCACCCGGCGGCGCCAAGCCGCCACAGCCACAACCCATGGCGCGTTGCGCCCATTGCGACGTTCACATGGCCCGCGCCGACATGGTGAGCGGCCACTTGGGCCTTTACTGCAGCGTGGCGCACCGCCAAGCGCATGGCGACCAAGCCGCACGCTGAAGCGGCGGCTTGGCCACTGGGTTGGCACCCCACGGCCGCGTACCAGCCCAGTGCCCACCACCACGCGCGACCCACCGGAGCCGGTGTGTCTTTGGTGGTGGTGCACAGCATCAGCCTGCCGCCGGGGCGCTACGGCACAACGGCCGTCACGGCGCTGTTTACCAACCGGCTCGACCCCCAAGCTCACCCCTCGTTTGTGGCACTTGAGGGCTTGCGCGTGTCGGCACACTTTGTCATTTGGCGCCACGGTGGACTGACGCAATTTGTTAGCACCCATCGCGCCGCCTGGCACGCTGGTGTCTCGCATTGGCAGGGGCGCCAGCGCTGCAACGATTTCTCGGTGGGTATTGAGCTCGAGGGGTTGGAGCACCGGCGCTTTGCGCCGGCCCAGTACCGAACCCTACTGCCCCTGCTGCACGCGCTTTGTGCCCAGCACCCCATTACTGCCGTGGTCGGACACGAGCATGTGGCCCCCGGGCGTAAGCACGACCCTGGAGGCGGCTTTAGCTGGCGTACCCTGCGCCCGCTGGCGCGGGAATTTGGGGTCACCCTAGGCGGGTAGTGATTTACCCGGATACACTACCCCTACCGTGTTGGCAAGCTACCGAACACTAGGTATAGTGTCCTCGCGATTCGGCGCTTCACGCCTGCCCCTTTATTTTTTTGATGACTCCACACACCGAAAAGCCCATGCAAACCAGCACCCAAACCAACCCCTCTCGCCCCCCAGCCGCCGTGGGCAGCGCGCAGGCACAAGCCACCGCCACAGCGGCCACCGCCTTTAGCCAGTACCAAATCATTCGCCGCAACGGCGCCGTGGTGCCGTTTGAACCCAGCAAAATTGCCGTAGCCATGATGAAGGCCTTTTTGGCCGTGCACGGCACCCAAGGTGCGGCCTCGGCCAGCGTACGCGAGACGGTAGAAGAACTAACCCACGCCGTGGTGCGCGCGCTGATGCGCTCGCGCCCAGGTGGCGGCACGTTTCATATAGAAGACGTGCAAGACCAGGTGGAACTTGGGCTGATGCGCGGCAGCCACCACGAGGTGGCCCGCGCCTATGTGCTGTACCGCGAGCGACGCGCCCAGGAGCGGCAAAAGGCCCCCGCGGCCGAGGCGGCCAGCGCCGAGCCCGCGCTGCATGTGCTGGACAACGGGCAACGCCTGCCGCTGGACCAAAACCGTCTGCGCCAACGCATTGAAACCGCCTGCCAAGGCCTCAGCCAAGACGTCAGCGCCGAGCCGATTGTGCAAGAGACCCTGCGCAACGTATACGACGGCATACCGGCCGAAGAGGTACACAAGGCGGCCATCATGTCAGCACGCACCCTAATTGAGCGTGACCCTGACTACACCTACGTCACGGCCCGCTTGCTGCTGCAAAGCGTGGCCAAAGAGGTGCTGGGCCAAGAGGTCACCCAAGACGAACTGGCGCAGGCCTACCCCAGTTACTTTGGCCGCTTTATTGCCCGCGGGGTAGAGGCCGAGTTGCTCGACGAGGCCATGCTGCACTTTGACCTAGAGCGCCTGGGCGCGGCGTTGCGCCCCGAGCGCGACCTGCAGTTTGACTACCTGGGCCTGCAAACGCTTTACGACCGTTACTTTTTGCACGTGCGCAAAACGCGTATTGAGCTGCCTCAGGCGTTTTTTATGCGGGTGGCCATGGGCTTGTCGCTCAACGAGGTGGACCGCGAGGCCCGCGCCATTGAGTTTTACGAAGTGCTCTCGAGCTTTGACTTCATGAGCTCCACCCCCACCTTGTTCAACAGCGGCACGCGGCGCTCGCAGCTGTCGAGCTGCTACCTCACCACGGTGCCCGACCACCTCGACGGCATTTACGAATCCATCAAAGAAAACGCCCTGCTCTCCAAGTTTGCCGGCGGCCTAGGCAACGACTGGACACGGGTGCGCGCCCTGGGCAGCCACATCAAAGGGACCAACGGCGAGTCGCAAGGCGTGGTGCCGTTTCTTAAGGTGGTCAACGACACCGCCGTGGCCGTCAACCAAGGCGGCAAGCGCAAAGGCGCGGTGTGCGCCTACCTTGAAACCTGGCACCTGGACGTAGAAGAGTTTTTGGAACTGCGCAAAAACACCGGCGACGACCGGCGCCGCACCCACGACATGAACACCGCCAACTGGATTCCCGACCTGTTCATGCGCCGCGTGATGGAAAAAGGTGAGTGGACACTGTTTTCACCGGCTGACACGCCCGACCTACACGACCTGTTTGGCGAGGCCTTTGAACGCGCCTACGTAGCCTACGAAGAAAAAGCCGCACGCGGCGAACTCAAGCTGCACCGCAAAATTCGCGCCGAAGACCTGTGGCGCAAGATGCTGACCATGCTGTTTGAAACCGGTCACCCCTGGATTACCTTTAAAGACGCCTGCAACGTGCGCTCGCCGCAGCAACACGTGGGCGTGGTGCACTCGTCTAACCTGTGCACCGAAATCACCCTTAACACCAGCGACGGCGAGACCGCCGTGTGTAACCTGGGCTCGGTGAACCTCTCACGTCACCTAACCGACGGCGCCAACGGTAAGCAGCTTGACCACGACAAGCTCAAGCGCACCATAGGCACGGCCATGCGCATGCTCGATAACGTGATCGACATCAACTACTACGCGGTAAAAAAAGCACGCGACTCCAACCTGCGGCACCGCCCAGTGGGTATGGGCATCATGGCGTTTCAAGACGCGCTGTACGAGATGCGCGTGCCTTACGGCTCGGCCGAGGCGGTGGCGTTTGCCGATCAGGCCATGGAAGCGGTGTGCTACCACGCTTACTGGGCCTCAACCGAACTGGCCCGCGAGCGCGGCACCTACTCAACCTTCAAGGGCTCGCTTTGGGACCAAGGCATTTTGCCGCCCGACACCATTGACCTGCTGCAGCGCCAACGCGGGGGTTACGTCGAAGTCGACCGCAGCAGCACCATGGACTGGGAGGCACTGCGCGCCAAAATTCGCACCGACGGTATGCGCAACTCCAACTGCGTGGCCATTGCGCCCACGGCCACCATCTCCAACATCGTGGG
>JAYPEA010000078.1:0-6480 GCA_038125525.1 Burkholderiaceae bacterium
CAATCGTCCCCACGTTCACGTGCGGCTTGGTACGCTCAAATTTGTCTTTTGCCATGTTGCTTAACTCCGAAAAAGAACATGCCCGTGTTCCAGTTTTAGGTCTACACCCCGTTGCAGATTCTTACGGCACGGGCAACCGCAAGGCACGAGGTCGTAGACCGCGGGGCAACAAGCCCCAAAATGCTTCGTCTACTTGGCGCGCGCCGACATGATGGCCTCGGAGACGTTACGCGGCGCTTCCGCGTAGTGTTTGAATTCCATGGTGTACGTGGCCCGGCCTTGCGACATCGAGCGCAGCGTGGTTGAGTAGCCGAACATTTCAGACAGCGGCACCTCGGCACGAATCGCCTTGCCACCACCGACCATGTCGTCCATGCCTTGCACCATGCCGCGGCGTGAGGACAGGTCGCCCATCACGTTACCGGCGTAGTCTTCGGGGGTTTCCACCTCCACCGACATCATGGGCTCCAAAATCACCGGGTTGGCCTTACGGCAGCCGTCTTTAAAACCCAAAATGGCTGCCATTTTGAAGGCCTGCTCAGACGAATCAACGTCGTGGTACGACCCAAAGTGCAAGGTCACCTTAACGTCCACCACGGGGTAACCCGCGAGCACGCCGGTGGTGAGGGCTTCTTCAACGCCCTTTTGCACCGCCGGAATGTATTCACGCGGCACCACACCGCCTTTGATGGCGTCGACAAACTCAAACCCTTTGCCGGCCTCGTTGGGCTCGATTTTGAACACCACGTGGCCATACTGGCCCTTACCACCGGACTGACGCACAAATTTGCCTTCGGCTTCGTCCACGTTTTTGCGGATGGTTTCGCGGTACGCCACTTGCGGCTTGCCTACGTTGGCCTCAACGCCAAACTCCCGCTTCATGCGATCAACCAAAATCTCAAGGTGCAGTTCGCCCATGCCCGCAATGATGGTCTGACCCGACTCTTCGTCGGTACGCACGCGAAACGATGGGTCTTCTTGCGCCAAGCGTTGCAGGGCGATGCCCATTTTTTCTTGGTCGCTTTTGGTCTTGGGTTCAACGGCCTGCGCAATCACTGGCTCGGGAAACTGCATGCGCTCGAGCGTGATCACAGCCGATGGGTCGCACAGCGTCTCACCCGTGGTGACTTCTTTTAAGCCCACGCACGCGGCGATGTCGCCCGCACGAATTTCTTCGATTTCTTCGCGGTTGTTGGCGTGCATTTGCACAATGCGGCCAATGCGCTCTTTTTTTCCCTTGGTGGGGTTGTACACGGTGTCGCCTTTTTTCATCACGCCCGAGTAGACCCGCACAAAGGTTAGCTGACCGACGTAGGGGTCGGTCATGAGCTTAAAGGCCAGACCGGCAAACTTTTCGCCGTCGTCGGCTTTGCGGTTATCGGGCTGCTCTTTTTCGTCTTCACCAGCCACCGGCGGAATGTCCAGCGGTGAAGGCATGAGGTCGATGACGGCGTCAAGCATGCGCTGCACGCCTTTATTTTTAAATGCGGTGCCGCACAGCATGGGTTGGATCTCACCCGCGATGGTGCGCGCACGCAGGCCAGCCATCACATCCGCCTCGGACAAGTCGCCTTCCTCAAGGTACTTGTTCATGAGTTCTTCGGTGGACTCGGCGGCGGCCTCGACCATTTTTTCACGCCACTCTTTGGCCGACTCCGCCAATTCGGCTGGAATGGCTTCGTAGGTAAACTTGGTGCCGTTGGCCTCCTCATCCCAAATGATGGCTTTCATTTTGGTGAGGTCAACCACCCCTTTGAAGTTTTCTTCAGCCCCAATGGGGATGACGATGGGGATGGGGTTGGCTTTTAAGCGCAACCGCATTTGGTCGTAGACCTTGAAGAAGTTGGCGCCGGTGCGGTCCATTTTGTTAACAAAAGCCAAGCGCGGTACGTTGTACTTATTGGCCTGGCGCCACACCGTTTCTGACTGCGGCTGCACGCCACCTACGGCGCAGTACACCATACACGCGCCATCGAGCACGCGCATGGAACGCTCGACCTCGATGGTGAAGTCAACGTGCCCCGGAGTGTCGATGATGTTGATACGGTGCTCGGGGTAGGACACGTCCATGCCCTTCCAAAAGCAGGTCGTGGCCGCCGAGGTGATGGTGATGCCACGCTCTTGCTCTTGCTCCATCCAGTCCATGGTGGCCGCGCCGTCGTGCACTTCACCGATTTTGTGATTGACCCCGGTGTAAAACAAAATGCGTTCGGTGGTCGTGGTTTTACCGGCGTCAATGTGCGCCGAAATACCGATGTTGCGATAACGCTCTAAGGGCGTGCTGCGTGGCATGAGAGGTTCTCCAAAACGAAAACCAAGCCCGCACGAGGCGGCGGACCCGGAACAAAAGTGGCGGCTGGGGCGCTTAGAAGCGGAAGTGGCTAAAGGCCTTGTTGGCCTCTGCCATGCGGTGCACTTCGTCGCGCTTTTTCATGGCGCCGCCTCGGCCCTCATTGGCCTCAAGCAGCTCGTTGGCTAAGCGTTGCGCCATGGATTTTTCACTACGCTTTTTGGCAGCTTCTTTGATCCAGCGCATGGCCAGGGCCTGCCGCCGTACCGGGCGAACTTCAACGGGCACTTGGTAGTTGGCACCGCCCACGCGGCGGCTCTTGACCTCAACCATGGGCTTAACGTTACCCATGGCGGTTTGAAACAGCTCGAGCGGGTTGCCGCCTGATTTCTTTTCCATGTGCTCAAGCGCACCATACACGATGCGCTCGGCCACGGCTTTTTTGCCGCGCTGCATGATGACGTTCATGAACTTGGCCAGTTCAACGTTGCCAAACTTGGGGTCGGGCAGGATTTCGCGCTTAGGAACTTCGCGACGACGTGGCATGGTTTCACCTCTTTGCTTCAGTTGACGCGCTGGGCGTCTTGAGGGTCATGTGAACCCTCACTTACTGGTGGCGGCTGGCTTAATCGGCCAACACACCACCCAAGCCCCGTGGCGCCGCATGCCTAGCCGCGCCGCGGGGGAGAAAAAAATTTAGGCTGCCTTGGGGCGCTTTACGCCGTACTTGGAACGGGACTGCTTGCGGTCTTTAACGCCTTGCAAGTCAAGCGAGCCGCGTACGATGTGGTAACGCACGCCGGGCAAGTCTTTGACGCGGCCACCACGCACCAGCACCACGCTGTGCTCTTGCAGGTTGTGGCCCTCGCCGCCGATGTACGAGATCACTTCGTAGCCGTTGGTGAGGCGCACCTTGGCCACCTTACGCAGCGCCGAGTTGGGCTTTTTGGGCGTGGTGGTGTACACGCGGGTGCACACGCCTCGGCGTTGCGGGCAGTTCTCCATGGCAGGGCTCTTGGACTTGACCTTTTCAACGACCCGGCCGAGGCGAACAAGTTGGTTAATGGTTGGCATGTTTTTAAAACCGTGATGCGGCTGGGTGCGCGACGTGCGCAAAGCCAGCCTTTTTAACAAACCCGCCCCTACAACCACACCACGCGTGCTCGTTAGCCGCGCACGCAAGTGGCCCCGCCGTAAGGGAAAGCCCGAGATTCTAGCACGGCTGCGCGACGGCGTGCAAGTGGCGTTGCACCAGATCACGCAACCAGGGCAGGTGGCCGTGAAAAAAATGCGTCACCCCGGGCAACACGGTTACCGCCATGTGTTGGGGCTTGGCCCAATCCAACGCCGCCTGCAGGGGCACAGTGTCGTCTTCGTCGCCGTGCAGTACCAGCGTTTTGGGTCTTAACTCGGGCGCCAAAGGCGGGACGTCAAATCGACTCGCCGCCAAACCCACCAATACCAAAGAAGAAAGTGACTGCTCACTTTGATTGGAAAGAAATCGACTGGCAACATAGGCGCCAAAAGAAAACCCAGCCAAGCACCACGCTTGTTGGCCCACCCAGTGGCGGTGCACGGCCAACAGGTCGTCGGCCTCGCCAACCCCCTCGGCGTATTGGCCAGCGCTGTGCCCTACGCCGCGAAAGTTAAACCGAACCGCGGTCCAGCCCGCGAGCACATGGGCCCGGGCCAAGGTTTGCACCACCTTGTTGTCCATGGTGCCGCCGTGCAGGGGGTGCGGGTGGGCAATCAGGGCCACGCCGCGGGACGGGCCGGCCGGGTGATCCACGGCCACGGCCAATGGGCCGGCTGGACCGGTGACTTGATGCTGCTGGGTGCCGCTTGGCACGGTGCGCTAGCGGCCCACGTCCGGGGGCAACAGCAATCGCGTGACCACCTGGCCATCACGCAGGTGTTGCTGCACGATGTCGTCGATGTCGTGCTCGTCGACGTAGGTGTACCAGGTGCCCTCGGGGTAAACCACCGCCACCGGCCCGCCGGCGCAACGGTCAAGGCAACCGGCTTTGTTCACGCGCACCTGGCCCACGCCAGCCAAGCCCAGTGCTTTGACTTGCGCCTTGCAGTGGGCAAACGCTCGGTTGGCGGCGTGGTCGGCACAGGCGGCTTGGCCGTTGTCACGCTGGTTAAGGCAAAAAAAGATGTGCCGTTGGTAATACGGTGACGATTGGGTTGGAAGCGAGACGTCGGCGTTCATGGCTTTGAATTGTAGGTTGCCGGGCGCGCGGCTGACCGCGCCAGCAGCCATGCCGCGCCCACCACCCACGCCCAGGACAACCACGGGAACACGCCAAACACCCGACCCTTGGCCAGCGAGGCCGTCTCGCCCCACCAGCCCGTGCCTGGCCCGGCCTGCCACCACACGCCGGCCAGCAGCAACAACGCAGCCAAACCCAAAGCCAACCGGGCGCGCCAATGCGCAGGCGCGGCCTGCAACCACACCGCCAGCGCCCAGGCCACCACCATGGCCACGCCCACGGTGGGCTGCCACCAGCTGGCCCAACGCGGCCAGCCCAACGCCAGCACCGCCGCGGCCGAGGTGACCACGCTGGCAAGCAACAGCACGGGCAGCGCAGGCCATGCCCACGAGGGCTTGGGACGCCACAACAAACCGGCCATTAACAAAGGCAACAGCAAAGCCGCCGTCATGAGGCCTAGCTCAATCCCGGCCAAGGCACCCAAACGCAAGGGCAAATCACCCCAGCCCAGCCCCCAGGGCGGCACCCATTGACGCATTGCCTCTGGCAAATGACCCAGCACAAAGGGCCAATCGGACGGCCCCAACAAGGCCACTGGCCACAGGGCCAACCAGGCCAGCATGGGCTGGTCTTGGCGGTGAAACCACCGCCCCTGCCAGCGCTCGGCGCGCTGCATCCAAGGCCAGTGATGCAACCACGTGCCACCAAGCACCCCCAAGCTCGCGCCCGCGGCGTTCATCCACCAATCCGCCATCGATGGCACGCGCGGTGGCAAGTGCGCCTGCAACCATTCAAGCAACAGTGACCAGCCCAGCACCGCCAGCCAACCCAGCCACACCGCCCCGGCGCCCCCGCGTCCACGCCACGTGGCCCAGCCCACCAGCAGCCCCAGCGGCACGTAACCCAGTACATTGACCAGCACGTCACCCCACGTCCAGTAGCGTGGCCAAGGCGAAAACACCAAATCCAGAACCGAGAGCTCAGCCGGCTGCCAACGCTCCAAAGGGTACAAACTGGCGTACGCCACCAACACGGCATACACCATGGCCAACAGTCCAAGCGCCGAACGATGCATGCGGCCTTCGCCCTAAAACGGCTTAACCACCACCAACACAATGGCCACCAACATCAGCAACACCGGCGCCTCGTTAAACCACCGAAACCACACGTGGCTGCGCTGCACCCGGTTTTGCTCAAAGGCCGCGCACAGCCGCGCGCACTGACCGTGATAAATCACGGCCAAGGCCACCACGGCAAGCTTGGCGTGCATCCAACCCGCGCCTTGACCAATGCCGTAGCCCCACCACAACGCCACACCCGTGGCCAACGCCGGGGCCGCCAAGATGTGCATGAAGCGCAGCAACTTGCGCGCCATGAGCAACAAGCGCTGGCGCTCGGCGTGGCTGGCGGGGTCAACCATGGCCAAGTTGACGTAGATACGCGGCAAGTAAAACAAGCCTGCAAACCAACTGGCCACAAACAAAATATGAAAGGACTTAAGCCACAGCATGGGCAAAGTGTAAGGCGGCAACAGACAAAAAAAAGCCCGGCCAAAAGGCCGGGCGGCAAAGCCTTACCGTTGTCACACAGAAAAGGCTCCCGCTCAGGGAGGAAAAGCGGGGAGTGCCGTCTCTCAACAGCGCTCGGTTTCTAGTATAAGCAGTTCTGCCCGGTGCGTGCAAATCGTCTTTTTTGCGCCACAATGCCAGCCATGCGTCGCCCCACCTTTACCCCCCCGCCGTTTCCCGTGAGTCGCCCACGTCGTTTGCGCCGCGACGACTTCACACGCCGTTTGGTTCAAGAAAACGCGTTGTCGGTCAATGATTTGATTTACCCGGTGTTTGTGCACGAAGGCCACAACCTGCGCCAAGCCGTGCCGTCCATGCCGGGTGTGGAGCGCTTGAGCGTGGACTTGCTGTTACCGGTGGCCAAAACCTGCGAATCGTTAGGCATTCCGTACTTGGCGCTTTTCCC
>JAYPEA010000079.1:0-6251 GCA_038125525.1 Burkholderiaceae bacterium
GCAACCCATGACGCCGTTGACATGCAGGCCGCATGCCACACGCCCAAATAAGTGGCTGCTCAACTTGCCAGCTCTGGCACGCCAACGTTTGCAGCATCTGGGTGTGGGCCAGCCGCTAGGCAACGACGGCTCAGACCCCTGGTGCACGCTGAGCAACGGCGCGCGGTATTTCTCGCACCGACGCGAGGGCACCCCCCATGGTGGTACAGGGCGGATGCTGGCCTGCGTCTGGCTTCGATAGGGCGGTGGCAGCGACTTGTCAGGTAAGCGGAAGTCAAATGCGCGACAATAGGGTTTTATAGTGCTAATGTCTTCGTTTTGTGTGCCGCTCGGGCCATTGGCGCGTTCCATACAGGAGTTACCCGTTGGTTATGCCTTCACCCATGCCGTTTGCCCCGCTCACCGGGTTCAACTGGGGGCAGTCCACCCCCGATTTGTCGCAGTGGTTTGAAGCCATTGTGCAAGAGCCGGTGACCTTTGACCCGGCCAAGTTGCAACGCATACAAACAGCCTACCTTGAGCAACTCGGCGCCTTGTGGACTGGCGCGGGGCAAGACCGCGTGGCCAAGGACGCACGCTTTAACAGCCCGGCTTGGCTGGGCAACCCCATGGCGCTTGGCACCGCCGCAATGTACCTGCTCAACGCCGATACGCTTAAAGCCATGGCCGAAGCGGTACAAGGCAGTGGCAAGCAAAAAGAGCGTGTGGCGTTTGCCGTGGAGCAGTGGGTGGACGCCGCGGCGCCCTCAAACTTTTTGGCCTTTAACCCCGAGGCCTTGCAAAAAGCCATCGACACCCAAGGGCAAAGCTTGGCGCAAGGTTTGCAGCATTTCATGCAAGACATGCAGCGCGGCCGCATCAGCATGACCGACGAATCGGCTTTTGAGGTGGGGCGTAATCTGGCCGTTACCCCGGGTTCGGTGGTGTACCAAAACGACTTGTTTGAGTTGATTGCCTACGCACCCACCACGCCCAAAGTCTTTGAGCGACCGTTGCTCATGGTGCCGCCGTGCATCAACAAATACTACATTCTCGATTTGCAGCCAGACAATTCCTTTGTTCGAGCCGCCCTAGACCAAGGCCACCGTGTGTTCATGGTGAGCTGGCGTAACCCCGACGAGTCGCTGCGCGACGCCACCTGGGATCACTACATCGAAAACGGCCCCATCCAAGCGATTGAGGCGGTACAGGCCATCACCGGCGCACCAACCATCAATGCGCTGGGCTTTTGCGTGGGCGGCACCATGTTGGGGGCGGCGCTGTCGGTGCTACACGAGCGTGGCGAGCATCCGGTGGCAAACGTCACGTTTCTCACCACGCTGCTTGATTTTGCGCACACCGGCGTGTTGGATGTGTTTATTGACGAGGCTTTTGTGCAGTACCGCGAGCGCCAGTTTGCCAACGGCGGCGTGTTACCTGCGCGCGAATTGGCTAACACGTTTTCGTTTCTGCGCCCCAACGACTTGGTGTGGAACTACGTCACAGGTAACTACCTCAAGGGCGAAGAGCCTCGACCCTTTGATTTGCTGTACTGGAACGGTGACAGCACCAACTTGCCCGGGCCCTACTACGCCTGGTACCTGCGTAATTTGTACCTTGAAAACCGCATGGCCAAACCGGGGCAATGCCTGGTTGCAGGCCAGCGCATTAACCTGGGTGCGGTGCCCACACCGGCGTTTTTCTATGGCTCTCAAGAAGACCATATTGTGCCCATCGCGGGTGCGTATAAAAGCATGCAACTGTGGGGTGGGCCCAAACAATTCGTGATGGGGGCTTCTGGGCACATTGCCGGTGTGATCAACCCACCGGCCAAAAACAAGCGTTGCCATTGGACGGCCGCGCAAGCCGACCTCGGTGCCCCCTTGGATGCGTGGCAAGCCCAGGCAACCCAAGCGCCAGGCAGCTGGTGGCCAGTGTGGCATGAGTGGTTGGCGTCGCGTTCGGGCAAACAGGTGGCCGCACCCAAGACACTGGGCAAGGGCAGCAAAGGCCCCTACCGCGTGCGCGAGGCAGCACCTGGAAGTTTGGTTAAGGTAAGAGCAACCTAGTGGTTACGTGAATTCAACCTAAGGAGGAGACGAAAAATGAAAGACATCGTAATTGTGGCCGCCACCCGCACCGCCGTGGGTAAGTTTGGTGGCAGTTTGGCCAAAATGCCGGCCACCGAGCTCGGTGCCCAGGTGGTGGCCGCGCTGTTGGCACAAACCGGCGTTGAGCCCGAGCGCATTGGCGAGGTGATCATGGGCCAAGTGCTGGCTGCCGGGGCGGGGCAAAACCCCGCGCGCCAGGCGTTAATGAAAGCCGGCTTGCCAAAAGAGGTTCCCGGGCTGACCATCAATGCGGTATGCGGCTCCGGCCTCAAAGCCGTGATGCTAGCCGCGCAGGCCGTGGCAGCCGGGGACAGTGACATCGTGATTGCTGGCGGCCAAGAGAACATGAGTGCTTCGCCCCACGTGCTGGCGGGCTCACGCGATGGCCAGCGCATGGGTGACTGGAAGATGCTCGACACCATGATTGTGGACGGCTTGTGGGACGTATACCACCAGTACCACATGGGCATCACGGCCGAGAACGTGGCCAAAGCACACGGCATCACGCGTGACATGCAAGATGCCTTGGCGCTGGCGAGTCAGCAAAAAGCCGCAGCAGCACAAGACGCCGGGCGCTTTGTTGACGAAATCACGCCCGTCAGCATTCCGCAGCGTAAGGGAGACCCCTTACGCTTTGACGCGGATGAATTCATCAACCGCAAGACCGGTGCTGAGGCGTTGGCGGGGTTACGCCCGGCCTTTGATAAAGCCGGCAGCGTCACTGCGGGTAACGCCTCGGGCATCAACGACGGCGCCGCCGCGGTTATGGTGATGGAGGCCGCGCGTGCGCAGCAACTTGGTTTAACCCCGTTGGCTCGCGTTGCGGGCTACGGCACCGCCGGCTTAGACCCTGCCACCATGGGCATGGGGCCCGTGCCTGCCACGCAAAAAGTGCTGCAGCGTACCGGGTGGAAAACGGCTGACGTGGATTTGTTTGAGCTCAACGAGGCATTTGCCGCGCAGGCCTGTGCGGTCAATCAGGCGCTCGATATTGACCCGCAAAAGGTCAACGTCAACGGCGGGGCGATTGCCATAGGCCACCCCATCGGTGCGAGTGGTTGCCGCGTGCTGGTGACGCTGCTGCACGAGATGCAACGCCGTGGCGCCAAGCGCGGCGTTGCTGCCTTGTGTATCGGGGGTGGCATGGGCGTGTCGTTGGCGGTTGAGCGCTAGGGTTTTATTTCATTTTTAAGGAATCAAACATCATGGATCAAAAAGTAGCCTACGTTACCGGTGGCATGGGAGGCATTGGAACCGCCATTTGTCAGCGCTTGCATCAGGACGGCTTTAAGGTAATTGCCGGTTGTGGTCCCAGCCGCGACTACGACAAGTGGTTGAGCGAACAAAAAGCCTTGGGCTTTACGTTTTACGCCTCGGTGGGCAACGTGGCCGAGTGGGCCAGCACCGAAGAAGCCTTTGCGCAGAGCAAAAAAGCGCATGGCCCGATTGACGTGCTGGTCAACAACGCGGGCATCACGCGCGACCGCATGTTCGTTAAGATGACCCGTGAAGATTGGGATGCGGTGATCTCCACCAACCTCACCAGCATGTTCAACGTCACCAAGCAAGTGGTGCCCGACATGGTGGAGCGGGGTTGGGGGCGCATCATCAACATCTCGTCGGTGAACGGCGAAAAAGGTCAAGCCGGACAAACCAACTATTCGGCAGCCAAGGCTGGCATGCACGGCTTTACCATGGCGTTGGCGCAGGAAATGGCAAACAAGGGCGTGACCGTTAACACCGTTAGCCCGGGCTACATCGGCACCGACATGGTAAAGGCCATTCGGGCCGATGTGCTCGAAAAAATCGTAGCCACGGTGCCGGTGAAGCGGCTGGGTGAGCCCTCAGAAATTGCCTCTATCGTGGCTTGGCTGGCTGGCCCTGAGAGTGGTTATTCAACGGGAGCGGACTTTTCGGTCAACGGCGGCTTGCACATGGGTTAAGCCGTTGGGGTCGGTGCTGCCACTTGACAGCACCGACCGTCAAAAGCCCTTACGATGTCGCCCATGACAGCGACCGCTTCCACCCATCCTGCCGCTGGCCTTGAGCCAACCGCGGTGCCTTGGCGTCAAGATGCCTCCATTATTGGGTTGGTGGGTTTGGCGCATGCCAGCAGCCATTTTTCGCATTTGTTGCTGCCGCCGTTGTTTCCGTTGCTCATGGCAGACTTTGCCCTAAGCTACGCCCAGCTGGGGGCCTTGGTCACTACGTTTTTTGTGGTCTCCGGGGTAGGGCAGGCGTTGTCGGGCTTTTTGGTTGACCGGGTGGGCGCTCGGCCGATTTTGTTTTTATCGATTTTGCTTTTTGCCCTGGCCGCTGGGGTGGCGGCTTTGGCCAATGGCTATGTCATGTTGATGCTCTCGGCCCTGTTGGCTGGGCTGGGTAACGCACCGTTTCACCCGGTTGACTTCTCGATTCTTAACCAACGTGTCTCCGGGCCGAGGTTGGGGTATGCCTTTAGTGCACATGGCTTGGCGGGTAATTTGGGTTGGGCGTTGGCCCCAGTGGGTTTGGTTACCCTAGCCACCGTGTTTCACTGGCGGGTGGCCATGGCGGCTGCGGTGTTGCTGTACGCCTTGGTGCTCGTGGTGCTGTGGCGTTATCGGCATCTGTTGCATACCCATGCCGTCAGTGGCAAACGCGCCCCAGCGGGCATGGCGCCAGCGTCGTCGATGGCGTTCATGCGTTTGCCCGTTGTGTGGTGGTGTTTTGCCTTTTTCTTTTTATCAACCATGACCCTGGCTGTGGTGCAAAGTTTTGCCCCGTCTATTTTGCAGTCGGTGCATGGCGTGGGTTTGCAGGCGGCATCGGCCACGCTCACGGCTTACATGCTGTGCGGCGCCGTGGGCATGTTGTTGGGTGGTGTGGTCGCCGCCCGTGCCAGTTACCGCAGCAACCATGTGGTAGCCGCGGCGTTGGTGATGGGGGCGTTGTTGATGGTGGCCGCGGCCTCGGGTTTGGGCGGTGGCTTGGGCGCGATGGTCGCCTTGGCTGCAACCGGGTTTGCCGTGGGGGTAGGCGGCCCAAGCCGCGACTTGATGATCAAACAAGCCACCCCCAAGGGAGCCACGGGGCGCGTTTACGGCACCGTGTACTCGGGTTTGGATGCAGGCTTTGCCGTTTCGCCTGCGTTGTTTGGCCTGATGATGGATCAGGGCTGGTACCAGGCCACGCTGGCCGGTGCGGCCCTTACCTTGCTTTTGGCTGTGGTCGCGGCATTGGCTGTGGGCCAACACACCGCGACCTCGGGTTCATGAAAGGTGTTGATTGACCAGCTTGGTCATTTCAAACATCGTGACCTGGTCTTTACCGAAAATTGGTTTGAGTTTGGCGTCGGCGTTGATGTTGCGTTTGTTCGCCGGGTCTTGCAGGTTGTGTTGCTTGATGTAATCCCACATCCGCTTGGTAACCTCGGTACGCGGCAAGGGCGTGCTACCCACTACCTCGGCCAACGCGGGGCTTGGGGTCATGGCTTTCATAAAAGCTGGGTTAGGGGCTCGTTTGCCGGTGGTGGCCATAGGTCTTCCTTTACGCAAAATATCGATGAATGTACGCTCGCGTGTTGCCACACGAGGGGTTGATACTACATGAGAACGCACCCGATGGTTGTTGCGCCAAAGGGGGTTGACATGGGGATTTTCCTTAGTTTGCTCCAAATATCGTGTTTTTTTACCGGGGTGTACCCCTTTAGTTACCGCTTAAGCCCTTGATGAGCATGTAACCCGCTAACACAAACAGCACGCTGGCGAACACTTTTTTAAGTTGAGCCACAGGCAACGCGTGCGAAGCGCGCACACCCAGCGGGGCCAAAAACACACTGGCCAAGGCAATGATGGCCATGGCCGGTAGGTAAATGTAGCCCACCGAACCCTCGGGCAGACCGCTTTGTTGCGATCCGCTCACCACATAGCCCATGACGTTAAACAGCGCAATCGGCAGACCCAGGGCCGCACTGGTGGCCACGGCTTGGTGCATTGCCACGTTACACCACACCAAAAACGGCACACTAACAAAGCCCCCACCGGCGCCCACCATGCCCGAGAGAAAACCAATCACGCCACCAGCAAGCCATTGGCCGCTTGGCTTGGGCATGCTACGCGCCGCCTTGGGTTTGGATTGACGAATCATTTGAAAAGCCGAGAACCCGACGAATACAGCGAA
>JAYPEA010000080.1:0-6246 GCA_038125525.1 Burkholderiaceae bacterium
GGACAGTTTCCCGCGTCTGCGCGAGGCCTTGCAACAGTCAGGCACGCAAGTTGCTAGTCTGGACGTGCAAGGCGAATCGCGAGGCGAAAGCGACCGAAAACCGACACCGCAACCACTGGCTGCGGGGCCGGCATCGTCAGACGATTCGTCACCTGCGAACATGGCGGGGTCCTTGCGGTCAGCGACCCTGGACGATGACGCCGTGGACGTGTGGGCATGACTTAACCAAACGAAGGTGCTGAGATGGCAGACGAAAACGACACCGAAGAAGAAGGCAAAAAGGGCGGAGGCCTGCTGAAGATTATTTTGTTGATCGTGGTGGTGCTGCTGCTGTTGGTTGGCGCCGTGGTGGGGACGCTGTTTTTTACCGGGTTTTTTGACCAAAAAGCCGAGGTGGCTGCCGAGGAGCAAGTTAAGGCCCTAGAGGCCGAGGCCGAGGCCGCCAAAGACCCGGCCAAAGATGTGCCGTCGCGAACCACCAAATCGACCCCTGAGGCGCAAAAGTTCGAGTACCACTACAAAGAGCTTGAGCGCGAGCTGTTGGCCAACATCAGCAATTCGCGTAAGGTGATTCAGGTGCAGTTGGCGTTTATGACCAATTACGACGACCGTGTGTTTAAAAACGTGGACAAACACGAGTTTGCCATTCGCTCGGTGGTGTTGGATTTGATGCGCCAGCTGACCGAAGCCGATTTGACCAAGCCCGACTTCAGGCGCGACTTGGCCGCAAGCATACGCACCGAAGTCAACGCCGTGCTGGAGAAGTACGAGGACTTTGGTGGCATCGAAGAGGTGTACTTCACCACCTTCGTGGTGCAGTAACCCAATCTACGTACCTACGCCACAACACACCATGGCCGACCAATCGTTGTTAACCCCCGAAGAGATGGCCGCGTTGGCGCAGGGCGTCGGCGACGGCTCGATCTCGGTGGATACCGGATTTAATATGCAAGCCCGGGTGCGCAAGCATGACCTCGCCAGCGAGGACAGCAGCCTCGGGATGAACGTCTCGTCGATCGACATGATCAACGAGCGTTGCATTCGCCTGTTTCGGCTTGGTTTGCTTGAGGTGTTGCGCACCAGCCCGCGCATTAACCCCACGCGGGTCCAGATTGTTCGCTTTGGTGATTACTTAAAAGAGCTCAGGGCGCCGTTGTCGGTGAACACGGTGCGTATTAACCCGCTGCGCGGCTACTCGATGGTGGTGATTGAGCCGACGCTGATTTTTAGCGCGCTTGATAGCTTTTTTGGTGGCTTTGGCAGTGGCGTAGGGCAGCTGCCCTCTGGGCGTTTGTTTACGCCCACCGAGACGCGCATCATTAAGCTAATGCTTGAGGTGTTCTTTCGTTCGTTACGCGAGGCGTGGTCTCCACTCTTGCCGATTGAGCTCGAGCACGTTGGGTCGGAAATCAACCCGCAGTTTGCCCAAATTGCTGATGAAAATGACTTGGTGGTGCTTAGCCGTTTCGAGGCTGACCACACGGGCTCCGGCAAGGGCTTTGTAGACATGGTCTACCCGTACGCGTCACTCAAGCCCATACGCGACTTGCTGCGCAGCCGCGTGACCTCGGGCGATGGCGATGAGGAAAGCGACAAACAGTGGCGCGACGAATTGGCCCAAGCGGTGCACGACGCTGAGGTAGAGATGCAAGTGCTGCTTGGGCATGTGCCGATTACGCTGCGCCAGTTGGAGCAGCTGCAAGAGGGACAGGTGCTGCACTTTAAAAAGCCCGACTACGGACGCGCCTTGTTTTGCGACTTGCCCGCCTTTGATGTGGAGCTTGGCAACCTAGGTGCGCAGGTCGCCATCAAGATTGTTGACCCCGTTGCCCCGCAACCCAACGCATAAGTGATTCAGCCATGAGTGACTCCGATACCCCAACCCAACCCGAGGCCGAAGGCCAGGACGCCGGCTCCATCAACCCCGACGTGTTGCAAAACATCCCGGTGACGTTGTCGATTGAGGTGGGACGCGCCTCCATCAAAATTCGCGACTTGATGCGCCTGACGCAGGGTAGCGTGGTGGAGCTGGACCGCATTGCCGGTGAGCCCTTGGACTTGCTGGTGAACAACACCGTGGTGGCACAAGGCGAGGTGGTGCTGGTCAACGAGCGCTACGGTATTCGCCTCACGCGCGTGGTGCCCGCCTCAGAACGCATGAAAAACTTGTAAGCCATGAACGCCTCGGCGCCCGCTCTTGACTGGCTGCACATGGCAGCCAGTTTCGCATTGGTCTTGGTGCTGCTTGGTGCCATGCTTTGGTTGCTGCGCCGCTTGCAGCAGGGCCATGGCATTACGCTGCGCGGTCAAGACCGTGCCATGGAGATCGTACAAACCCAGACCATCGGCACACGGCAAAAACTGGTGTTGGTGCGCGTGCGCGGCCACGAGGTGCTGCTGGGGGCTACCCCGCAGGCCATTACCGCGCTGCACAGCTGGCCCGCAACACAAACGCCCCCCGAGGAGCCCAAGTGAAGCCGTGGCTCAAATGGGGGCTGCTGGCGGCGGCCTTGGTAAGCGCCAGCGGCGCATGGGCGCAGGCTGGCGTGCCGCTGATTCAGGCCACCAACACTGCCGGGGGCACGCAGTACAGCCTTACGTTGCAGCTATTGGCGTTGATGACAACGCTGACTTTGCTGCCGTCTTTGCTGCTGATGCTCACCACCTTTGTACGATTTGTGATCGTGTTGTCGCTGTTGCGCCAAGCGCTGGGCACGGCGCAAACACCGCCCAACTTGGTGTTGGTTGGCCTGGCTTTATTTTTAACGCTGTTTGTGATGCAGCCGGTGCTGCAAGACATTTATACCAATGCGCTGTTGCCGTATATGGACGGCACGCTGCCGTTTGACCGCGCGCTGGCAACCGCTGAGGCGCCGCTGCGGGCGTTTATGCTAAACAACACCCGAGAGGACGACATCGGCCTGTTTGCCGGCATCGCCGGGCTGGGCCAATTGGCCAGTCCGGCCGACGTGCCGTTTACCACCTTGGTGCCGGCGTATCTCACGTCCGAGCTCAAAAGCGCCTTCACCATTGGGTTTTTGATTTACATCCCGTTTGTGGTGTTGGACTTGATTGTGGCCAGTGTGTTGATGTCCATGGGCATGATGATGCTCTCGCCCATGATGATCTCGCTGCCGTTTAAGTTGATGTTGTTTGTGCTGGTTGACGGTTGGGGGCTCATCATGAGTTCGCTGGCGGCCAGCTTTGCCATGCCATAAGGGGAGAGCCAATGGACGCCGGTGCTGTCGTTGATTTGGCGCGTTACGCGTTGTGGATGACGGTCCTGATTGCCGGACCGTTACTACTGGTGGGTTTGGCGGTGGGTTTGGTGATTGGTATGTTGCAAGCGGCCACCTCAATCAATGAAATGACGTTGAGTTTTATCCCTAAGCTGTTGGCTTTGGGCCTGACGCTGGCCTTGGCAGGCAGTTGGCAAATCTCTACTTTGGTGGACTTCGCGCGCAACGTGTTTGAGCGCATCGCCACCATTAACTAGGGTTTGGAGCCGCGCCGTGGAACTGCTGGTGGCCGAAGTGGTGGAACGTTTCTACGGCTTTTTGTGGCCCATGTTGCGCATCTCGGCCATGATGTTGGTGGCCCCGGTACTTAGCCAAAACGCCATGAACGTGCGCCTTAGGGTGTTGCTGGCGGTGATATTGACGTGGCTGATTTTTCCTTTGTACGAGTGGCCTAGGCTAGACCCCACCAGTGCCGTGGGTCTGCTTGAAGTGGCCAATCAGGTGCTGATTGGCGCGACCATGGGGCTGATGCTGCAAGTCATCGTGGCCGCACTGGTGGTGGCGGGGCAAGCGATTTCGGCCTCGATGGGACTGGCCATGGCCAACATGATTGACCCCAATGTGGGTAACGTGCCGGTGGTGGCTCAGGTGCTCATCATCATGGCCACGCTGATTTTTTTGGGTGCCGGCGGGCATGCCTTGCTGTTTGCGCTGGTGTTGCAAAGCTTTGAGGTGTTGCCCATCGGCGCGTCTGTGCTTGACCAAGACCACTGGGGCCAGTTGTTGGCCTGGAGCGGCATGATGTTCACCGGGGCGGTATTACTGGCCTTGCCGGTGTTGGTGACGTTGCTGTTTATTAACGTAGGCTTGGGCGTGGTGACGCGCGCGGCGCCGAGCCTAAATATTTTTGCCGTGGGTTTTCCAGCCATGATTGTGGCCGGCTTTGTGGTGCTGATGATGTCGCTGGACAGCATGGGTGGGCGGATGCAGTGGATGTGGTCGCAAGGGTTTTTTGTGGTTAGGCGGTGGACGGGGCTTGACTGATGGCTGAACAGAGTACCCAAGAACGCACCGAAGCCCCCACCGCAAGGCGGCTGAGCAAGGCGCGCGAAGACGGGCAAGTGGCCCGCTCGGTCGAGTTGCCGGCCGCGGCGGTCATGATTTCAGCGGTGACGCTGTTGTTTTTGGGCGGCAGTTGGTTGCTGCTGAAACTGGCCGAGGGTTTTAAGGCGGGGTTTGTGATTGACCGCACCACCTTGCTCAGCCCCGATTTGTTGCCAGCGATGGTGGGTGAGCAATTGCTGAATGCTTTTGCGGTGATTGCGCCGATTTTGCTGCTGACGGCGGTGGTGGCCATCGTGGCCTCGGGAATGACCGGTGGGTACTTGTTTTCGGTGAAGGCGCTGCTGCCCAAGGGCAGCAAGCTCAACCCGCTCAATGGACTCAAGCGTATGTTTGGCCCCAAAGCCGTGGTGGAGTTGATTAAGGCTTTGCTTAAGTTTGCCTTGGTGGCTGGCGTGCTGGTGGTGATGGTGCAGGTGAACCTGGGCGACTTGGTGCGGCTGGGCAACATGCCGCTTGAGCCTGCCATGCGCCGAGCTGGCGAGTTGATTGTGGAGTCGGCGCTGTACGTGACACTGAGCTTGGTGTTGATTGCCGCCATTGATGTGCCTTGGCAGAAGTATGACTTTCTCAAGCGCATGCGCATGACCAAGCAAGAGGTTAAAGACGAGCTCAAGGACATTGAAGGACGCCCCGAGGTGAAGGCGCAAATTCGTCGGCGCCAGCGCGAGATGTCCAACGCGCGGATGATGCAAAAAGTTAAAGATGCTGATGTGGTGATTACCAACCCGGAGCACTTTGCCGTTGCCTTGGCGTATGACCCCGCAGGTGACGGCGCGCCCATGTTGGTGGCCAAAGGGGCTGATTTGATCGCGCAGCGTATTCGAGAAGAAGCCAACCAGCATGGCGTACCGATTTTTGAGGCGCCGCCCTTGGCGCGTGCCTTGTTCTTTACCACCGAGGTGGAGCGGCCCATACCCGAGGCCTTGTACCTGGCCGTGGCGCAGGTGATTGCGTATGTGTTTAGCTTGGCCGCCGTGCGCCCAGGGCGAGCGGCCATGGCCAAGCCAACCCCCCAGGTGCCGCCTGAGATGCGCTTTGACGCGACCGGGCAGCGGGGCTGAGACAATGTACAGACCCGCGTAACCTGATTGCTCATGGAACCACCCGCCCGACACGACCCCAACTGGCAGCCCTCGGTGATGGCCGCTGAGGATTTATTTTTTCGCGACGACGATCGCGCCCGCATGGACCAGGCCGTGCGCGTGCTGAGCGAGGACAAGCAAAGCGTGACGCTGGCTTGCGACAACGACGAGGTGCTGGCGCACTACGGCAGGGTATTGGTACGGCGCTTGCGGCAAACGCCCCAAATGAAGGTGGAGGTGTACTACCCGTCCAACACCGAGGCGTTGCTGCAGCGATTCAACGACGCCTTGGCGCCGATATCGGTTGAGCAGGCGCGGCGGGTGGACGGCCCCAGCGTGCCGGCCAGCGTGTGGGTGTTGCACGACGCCAAACTCGCGCGCAGCGACGAGCTGCAGCTGTTGCTGCGACTGGTGCATGATTTTCCTGGGGCCAATGTGCGTTTGGTGCTGCTGCTGGGCGGCGCGGCGGCAACCCAGCCCGAAACGGGGCGGCGCATGTTGCGTTGGTCGGTGAAACCGCCCACTGATACCGAGGCCGAGGCCATGCGCCACGTGGGGCGATTGATGGGTTTTGAGGCCGATGTGCAGGCCTTGCTCGAGCGCTTGGGGGCGCCCGATGTGCAGGCCTTGTCGCCGGCGCAGGAGGCGGTGGGGGCGTTGACCGAGGTCACCGACCCAGCGCCCGATTTGCCCGAGGCTCCGCCTAAGGCTACGCGCGCGGGTACGCGTGTGGTGTGGTTGACGCTGGCGCTGCTGGTGTTGGCGGTGGCCTTGGTGCTGGCGTGGTACCCGCAGCAGCG
>JAYPEA010000081.1:0-6223 GCA_038125525.1 Burkholderiaceae bacterium
CCCATGCACTGGCCGCAGACATGATTGCCGCGCACCTCGGTGCTCGCCCTTGTCCGGTGCCGCCCCAAGTAGCCCGCGCACTCGACCCGGGGCGTGCCTGGCTCAAACAGCTTCGACGCGGCACGCCCACGGGCTTATGCGGTGACCGCATAAGTAAATAGCAAAACTATCGTTTGCATTTGGCGGCGCTGTGGCTACAGTTGCCGCCCATGTGGGACATCTCCATCACCCTCACCGGCTTGCTCGTTGGCGTGGCCATTGGCCTGACCGGCATCGGCGGGGGTTCGCTCATGACGCCCGCGCTGCTGTTTTGGCATGGTGTGCCCGCTCCAATTGCCGTGGGCACCGACCTTTTATTTGCCGCGATCACCAAAAGCGCGGGGCTGCTTGGCACGCTGCGTCAGGCGGTGGTGCCGTGGTCGATTGTGGCCTGGCTAAGCGCCGGTAGCGTGCCCGCAGCATGGCTCACCCTGCGCGCGATAGAAGCCATGGGACAAAGCCCGGCGCAACTGCAGCGGGTCATCACAACAGGCTTGGGGCTGGCGCTGGTGCTCACTGCGGTGGCAAGCGTGTGGCGTTTGGTGCAACCGCAACCCATCCCCGCATCCCACGTACCAACCCAGGCTCCACACCGCTTGGTGTTACTCGCGCTGGGTTTGGCCATTGGCGCGCTGGTCACGCTAACCTCGGTGGGCGCTGGCGCTGTGGGCATGATGGTGCTGATGCTGCTGTTTCCCCACCTGCCCTTGAGCCGACTGGTGGCCACCGACATCGCCTACGCCGTTCCCCTCACGGCCATGGCCGGCTTAGGACATTACCAACTGGGTCATGTGAACTGGACGCTGCTGGGCACCCTGCTGATGGGCTCACTGCCTGGCATCTGGCTTGGCCTCAAACTTCAACACCGCACCCCCGCGCGTGGCCTGCGCGCCGCCCTGGCTACCTTGCTGGCGCTGGCTGGCATCAAACTGGTATTTGCCTAATGTACCAATACACCGCTTACGACCACCAAGTGGTTACCGCCCGCGCTCAGCAGTTTCGCGATCAGCTCGCACGCTGGCAGTCGGGCGAGCTCAGCGACGAGCACTTTAAACCCCTGCGTTTGCAAAACGGTTGGTACGTCCAACGCTTTGCGCCTATGCTGCGCGTGGCCGTGCCGTATGGCGCCATCAGCGCGACCCAACTGCGCGCGTTGGCTGGTATTGCCCGAACGCACGACCGCAAATCGGCCCACACCCTACAGCAAGCCAACGCTGGCTTGTGCCGGGTGGGCTCGCTGCCTGACCACTGCGCCCACTTCACCACACGGCAAAACGTGCAGTTCAACTGGATACCGCTATCAGAAGCCGCCGACGTAATGGACACCTTGGCGCAGGCCAACATGCACGGCATTCAAACCAGCGGCAATTGCGTACGCAACATCACCTGTGACGCCCTAGCGGGTCTGGCCCAAGACGAGTGTGCCGACCCGCGCCCGCTGTGCGAACTGATTCGCCAGTGGAGCGTGCAACATCCCGAATTCGCCTATCTGCCGCGAAAATTTAAAGTCGCGGTCTCCGCTGGCACCGACGACCGCGCCGTCACCGACTGGCATGACGTGGGGCTGCGCCTGCAACGCCTGGCAAACGGCGAGTTGGTGGTGCGGGTGGCCGCCGGCGGGGGCATGGGCCGCACACCCATTGTGGCCACCGTGATTCGTGAAAACCTGCCCTGGACCCAAACCCTCAACTACCTCGAGGCGGTGCTACGCGTATACAACCTTTGGGGCCGGCGCGACAACTTATACAAAGCACGCCTCAAAATCTTGGTGCGCGCCGAAACCCAACGCTTCATTCAAGAGGTGGACGACGAGTTTGTACGCGTCAGCCAATCGGACGCGGCGGCCTACACCCTCACCCCAACCGACTGGGACGAAGTGGCCACACGCTTTGCCCCGGCGCCCGAGGCATCTGCTGCCGATGTGCAGCTTTGGCAAACCTGGGTACCTGGCGCACCGGCGGGCACCCATCCCGACTACGCCCGGTGGCTGCACCACCACGTGGTGCCGCAAGCGCAAGCCGGTTTGGCTGCTGTCACACTCGACTTCAAACGCGCTGGCCAAGGACCGGGCGATGCCACCGCCGACCAACTGCAAGCCAGCGCCGAATTGGCAGAACGTTTTGGTGCCGCCGAGGCGCGCATCACCCACCGACAAAACCTGTTGCTGCCTCATGTGCCCATGAGCAAGTTGCCCGCGTTGTGGCAGGCGGCGCGCCAACTCGGGCTGGCACAGGGCATGGCCGGCGGCGTGACGGACATCATTGCCTGCCCTGGCGGCGATTTTTGCAGCCTAGCCAACGCGCGCAGTCTGCCGTTGGCGCAGGCGTTGCTGGCGCGTTACCAAGATTTAGACGAAATCCACGACCTCGGCCCCCTTGCCATTCACATCAGCGGCTGCATGAACTCTTGCGGCCACCATCACAGCGGCCACATCGGTGTTTTAGGCGTAGACAAGGACGGACAAGAGTGGTACCAAATCACGCTGGGCGGCTCGGACGGTCGCTTGGCTCATGGCCCGGCGGCTGCGGGCAAGGTACTGGGGCCAGCGTTTGCCGCGCAAGACGCCCCTGCGGCGCTGCACGCCGTGATCGATGCTTACCTGGCGCATCGCCAAAACAACGAAACCTTTTTGCAAACCCTGCAGCGCATCGGCGTGGGGCCGTTTCGGCAAGCCACCGATGCCGCTCGCCAACCCAACTCAGCCGCCTCATGAAACTTCAAAGCCCCACCACAGTGGCCACACCCGGTGCTCGGGTGCTACGCCTGCCCAACGACGCCGACGTGCGCCACGTGCCCTTGGACCAAATCGACGAAATTGAACTCAACTTTCCGCGCTTCACCGATGGCCGCGCCTACAGCCAGGCCATTTGGCTGCGCCAGCAGCGGCAGTGGCAGGGTGTGCTGCGCGCCACGGGTGAGGTGCTCGTTGACCAACTGCCGGCCATGCAACGCTGCGGCTTTAGCCATGCCCAACTCGCCCCGGGCCAAAGCCTGCAGGTGGCGCAGCGCATCTTGGCGCGCCCCGTGCCCACTTACCCGCGCCGTACCACCCAAGCGCTTGCCGCATGAGCGCGCACCGCCCACCCGCCTCGGCCAATTTCGCCGACAAGCTGGCGCATAGCCTAGCCATGCTGCAAACCCACGTGCCACGCCACGCGGGCGACTGGGTGCAAGCGCACAGCATGGGCGCCGAAGACGTGGTTGTTACCCACCTGCTGCGCCAGACCAACTTGCTGCCGCGTGTGCGCTTGGTGCTGCTAGACACCGGCGCCCTGCACCCCGATACGCTGGCCATGGCCGAACAAGTTGAACAGGCCTACGGCATCACCGTACAGCGCCAGAGGCCCGAGCCACTGGCACTGGCTGCTTGGCAAGCGCAACATACGCTGTCCGACGTGCGGCAAAGCCTGGCAACGCGGCAAGCCTGCTGCGCTCTGCGCAAAATCCGCCCGCTGCAAGCCGCGCTGCAGGGCAGCGTGGGATGGATTACTGGCATGCGGCGCGAACAATCCGAACAACGCCACCACACACCCGAGGCCGATTGGGACGGCCAACGGCACAAACTCTCCCCGCTTGCGGATTGGACGTGGGGTGATGTGTGGCAACACATCACCCAACACCACTTGGCGTACCACCCCTTGCACGACGCGCACTACCCCAGCATCGGGTGCCAGCCGTGCACCCGCGCCATCAGCGCTGGCGAGCCCTTTCGCGCCGGACGCTGGTGGTGGGAACAAGACCAAGCCAAAGAATGCGGCCTGCACGCAAGCCCCGCTGTCTCATCCCCCCTCACCCCATCACGCCCATGAACGCCCCGACCGAATGGCGGCACACCGCCGATCCACACGCCGAACACCTCAACGCGCTCGAGGCCGAGGCCATTTACTTAATGCGCGAAGTGGCCGCCTGCTTTGAGCGACCCGTGATGCTTTTTTCTGGCGGCAAAGACTCCGCCGTGATGCTGCACTGCGCGGAAAAAGCCTTTGGACGCGGGCGTCTGCCCTTTCGTCTGCTCATGATCGACACCGGCCACAACTTTGACGAAGTCATTGCTTTTCGCGACCAACGCGCCCGAGCCGCCGGCGCCGAACTGCTGGTGCGTCACGTTCAAGACTCGATCGATCGCGGCACCGTGCGCCTGCCCCACCCCCAGGCCTCGCGTAATGCCAGTCAATCGGTCACGCTGCTCGAGGCGATTGAAGAACTGCGCCTCGACGCCCTCATGGGTGGCGCCAGACGCGACGAAGAAAAGGCCCGGGCCAAAGAGCGGCTGTTTTCACACCGTGATGCGTTTGGCCAGTGGCAACCCAAGGCGCAGCGCCCCGAGCTGTGGCGCCTGTTTAACACCCGGCTGCACCCAGGCGAGCACTTTCGCGTCTTTCCTATCTCTAACTGGACCGAACGCGACGTGTGGGCCTACATCGCCCGAGAAAACGTGGCGCTACCCAGCCTTTACTACAGCCACGAACGTGAGGTGGTCTCGCGCGGTGACCTGTGGATGCCGGTGACGCCACTGACCCCCGCTGGCCCCAATGAAAGCGTGCAACGCTTGGCCGTACGCTTTCGCACCGTGGGCGACATCAGCTGCACCTGCCCTGTGCCCAGCACCGCGGCCAATGCCACCGAAGTGCTGCACGAAACCCTGCACGCCAACATCAGCGAGCGCGGGGCCACCCGAATAGACGACCAAACCTCAGACGTTTCAATGGAACTACGAAAAAAAGAAGGATACTTTTGATGCGTGCCCTGCGTTTAATCACCTGCGGTTCGGTAGACGACGGCAAAAGCACCCTGATTGGCCGCATGCTTTGGGACAGCAACGCCCTGCCACACGACCTGCGCGCACGCGTGAACGCAGACGGCCACCCCAACTTGGCCGCGCTCACCGACGGCTTGCAAGCCGAACGCGAGCAAGGCATCACCATTGACGTGGCCTGGCGCTACTTTCACGCGCCCGGGCGCACCTTTATCGTGGGTGACTGCCCTGGCCATGAACAATACACGCGTAACATGGTTACCGCCGCGTCTCAGGCCGAAGCCGCGTTGGTGCTGGTTGACGCCACCAAACTCGAGCCCACCCACAATAACGTGCACCTGCTGCCACAAACCCGGCGCCACACCCTGCTACTGCAGCTGCTGCGGGTGCCCGAGGTGGTATTTGTGGTGAACAAACTTGACGCCGTGCCCGACCCAGCCCAAGCCTTTGCCGCCATCGGTCAGGCTGTGCGCGCTTTGGCCAAGCAAGCCGACCTGCCACGGCATACGGTGCTACCTGTGTCGGCCTTGTGCGGGCAAAACGTCGTCCACCGCGCCGCTGGTTGGGCTGGCTACCAAGGGCCTAGCTTGCTTGAGTGGCTCACCTCGCTGTCCGTTACAACCGACGCGCCGGCCCCAACCGTGGCCGAAGCGCTGGGCGCACATTTCAGCGTGCAATGGGTGCAAGCCCATGGCCACGCCACGCACACCCACATGGCACGCCGGGTGCTTTGGGGTACCAATCGGGCGTATCCGTTGGCTTTGGGTGATCGGGTCAGCACCTGGCCCAGCGGCCAACAAGCCACGGTGGCCCAGGTGCTTGACCCCACACAAGCCCTCGTTAGCCAATTGCCAGGCGCAAGCGACGGCGGCGTGGTGCTGGATCGCGAGCTCGATGTCTCACGCGGCGACTGGCTGCTGGGCCAGCCCCCCGCCGACAGCCGCCAAGCGCGTGCCACCCTGGCCTGGCTGGACGACGAACCGCTTCGTGTGGGACACGCGTACTGGGCGCGCCACGGCCATCGCTGGGTCAAAGCCCGGGTCAGCGCGGTGCACCACCAGCGCAACCTAAACAACTTGCAGCCACAGCCCACCGACACCCTGGGCATGAACGCCATCGGTGAGGTGACGGTGCAGCTGCAACAAGCGCTGCCCTTACAGCCCTACGCGACCGACCGCACCCTAGGCAGCCTGCTGCTGGTTGACCCGGCCAGTCACGCCAGCGCAGGGGCACTGTTGGTTGGTCAAGTGGTTTAGTGCCAAAGTACGCGCGCCTGTACCCCGCACTTGGCGGGGCCAAGCGGCACATGCCACTACAATGAAGCCCAACGAGTGGGTTATTTCAAAATTAAAATAACCCTGATACCATCTTCATGTTAACTGTCAACCCAGGTTTACGCCCATGACCCACGTTGTCACCGAATCCTGT
>JAYPEA010000082.1:0-6182 GCA_038125525.1 Burkholderiaceae bacterium
GGCGCGGTTTTTTTAGCCGACTTCGCAGTGGCCGGCGGACTGGTTTTTTTCTTGGCGGTGGCATTCACTGAACAGTTTCTCCCGCGGGTTTGAATTGGAGCAGCCGGCGATGTTATACCCTGTGGCGATGCCACCTCCAAGGGCAAACCCGTAGGCTCGCGCCAAACCTGCCACCAAGCCCTGGGCAACCCCCACCAAACCAACCAACCCAGCGCCGCGGATGGGGCGGTTAGGTTAGGCACTGCTCGAGCCCTTGCTCCAGAATATCGCGGGGTAAATCAATGCCAATAAACACCATGCGGCTCTCGCGTGCCTCGTCTTTGCGCCATGGCGAGCCCAGGTCGCTGCCCATGAGTTGGTGCACACCCTGAAAAATCACCTTGCGCGGTGTCCCTTTCATGTCGAGCACGCCTTTGTAGCGCAGCATACGCGGGCCATATATCTGCACCACGGCGCCCAAAAAGTCCTCCAGCTTGGCCGGGTCAAAGGGGCGGCTGGCGCGGTACACAAAGCTCTTGACGTCGTCGTCGTGATGGTGGTGATGGCCGTGCGCGTGGTCGTGCTGATGCGAGGGGTGGTCGCAGGCCTCACCGTGGTGGTCGTGATCGTGGTCGTGCTGGCTTTGCAAAAACTCAGGGTCGACATCGAGCTTGGCGTTGAGGTTAAAGCCTTTGAGGTCGAATACCTCAGATAGGTCAACCTCGCCAAAATGCACCGCCCGCTGCGGCGCACGCGGGTTCATGTGCTTGAGCCGATGCTGCAGCGCCTCCAGCGCCTCGGCCGAGACCAAATCGGCCTTACTGACAAACAACTGGTCGGCAAAACCCACTTGGCGCCTGGCCTCTTGACGATCGTTGAGTTGTTGCGAAGCGTGCTTGGCGTCAACCAGGGTAAGCACCGCATCAAGCAGGTACTGCTCGGCCACCTCATCGTCCATAAAAAAGGTTTGCGCCACCGGCCCGGGGTCTGCCAGGCCGGTGGTTTCAATCACCACGCGCTCGAAGTCCAGTTCGCCCTTGCGCCGCCGCTGCGCCAAATCGGCCAGGGTGGCACGCAGGTCTTCGCGAATGGTGCAGCAAACACAACCGTTGCTCATCTGCACGATGTTCTCTTGGGTGTCGTTGACCAAAATGTCGTTGTCGATGTTCTCGGCACCGAACTCGTTTTCGATCACGGCAATCTTTTGCCCGTGAGCTTCGGTGAGCACCCGCCGCAACAGCGTGGTTTTGCCCGAGCCCAAAAAACCCGTGAGTATCGTGACTGGAATGAGCGCCATGTCGTCTCGCTAATTAAAAAAACAAAAAACCGAATTTAGGGTTTGACGTAAACGTAACCCGCCTTGGCTTGCAGGTTGGCGATTTCGGCCACCCCCGAGGGGACAACCTTGGCTTCCAGGGGCAGCGTGGCCGGGTCGATTTTGCGGTTGCGCAAGGTGTTGTTGCACACCCGAAACTCAACCCCTTTGGCCGCCAGGGCCGAAATGGTGCCAGTGAATTCACCGCCTTGAGGGGTTTTGGCACCCGGGAGCAAAAAGTCAATGCCCTTACCGTGCGCAACCACCACAATCTTGGCGCTGGCGTCGGCGTTAAGGTGGTTGTTGATGTTGCGCAAGCCCGCGGCAGCCTGCGCCACGCCCATGTTGAAGTGGTAGGCGGCTTTCACACCGTCGGCATGGGCCGTGGCCACAAGCATGGCCAGGGCGGCCACGATGAGTTGCAGGGTACGTTTCATAAGTGGTCTCCGAAGGATTTTTGGTGGTTTCATGTTAGCAACAACCCATCAGGACGCCGGCTTTTTTTTTGCTCGGGGGTGCGCCGCGTCGTATACGGCCGCCAAATGCTGCGCATCGAGCCGGGTATAGATTTGGGTGCTTTGAATGCTGGCGTGCCCCAGCAGTTCTTGCACGCCGCGCAAGTCGCCGCTGCTTTGCAGCAGGTGCGAGGCAAACGAGTGGCGCAGCATGTGCGGGTGCACGTGCCCCTCAAGCCCGGCAGCCAGCGCGCGCTGGCGCAAGCGGTTGCGGGTTTGTTGGGGCGAGAGGCGCTGCCCGCCGGCGTTAATGAACAACGCCGGCTCGTTGGGCTGCGCCCACTGTGGCCTAAGCGCCAGCCAGTGCTGTACGGCCACACGCGCGGCCTGCCCCAGTGGCACGCTGCGGCGCTTGCTGCCTTTGCCGGTGACGTGGGCGGTGCCATCGGCTAGGTCTAGCCAGCCCGGGCCACCGGCGGCCACGTCCAAGCCGAGCAACTCGCCCAAGCGCAACCCGCAGCCGTACAGCAATTCAACCATGGCGGCATCGCGGGCTTCACGCACAGGATGCGGTGCGCCTTGGGTGTGCGAGGTCAGGCGCACGGCCTCGTCCACGGGCAAGGCCTTGGGCAACGGGCGCGGCACCTTGGGCGCGCGCACGCCCTGGGTGGGGTCGTGGCCCAGCCGGCCTTGCTGGGCCAGCCATTTGAACAGCCCGCGCCAGCCCGACAACACCAGGGCCACACCGCGCGGGCTGTGACCGCCGGCGTGCAGGCGCGCCACGCCTTGTCGCACGTGGCTACTTTGCAGCTGCTCCAAGGTTAGACCCAGTTGCTGAGCGTGGCGCATTAACTTGAGTAAATCGGCCCGGTAAAGGGCACAGGTGCGCGGCGCCAGCCGCTTAACCCAGGTAATGTGACCCAAGTACGTCTCAACCCAGCCATGTGGGTCGGTACTTGCCACCAAGGCAGCGGGCCACGCCTGGGTCACGTCAAACGCTGCAGGGCCGCGGCCACCAACGCGCCCAAGCGCTGCAGCAGCGCCGTGCCCATGTCGGCGGTGAAGCGCTGACTGTCGTCCGAGGCCAGCACCATTACACCAAGCGTCTGGCCCGAGTCGTCTTGGCGCAAAGGCACGCACGCCATGGAGGCCACGCTCAGGTCTGGCGCAAGCCAGCCCAGCGTGGGGTCGTCGCGACGTGCGCCGCAGTAGGGCTCGGTCATGTCGGCCACGTGCTGGCGCAAGGCTTCATCGGGCACCAGCGCGTGGGGCGAGTCCACCGCCCCGGGCAAATCCCACACCCGCAGCGCCACCGCCTGCAATTGCAACGCGCGCTCAAGGCCTTGCTCGATTTGCTCGGGCAAAGCGCGCGCCTCGGACTGCGCCAACCACTGCAGGGTTAGCGCATCAAGCTGCGCCAACACCTGCGCGTTGTGTTGGCCGTGGCGCACCAGCTGCGCGCCGCGCAGTTCGAGTTCGCGTATGCGCGCGCGCAACATTTCGGCTTGCCTTTCTTGCAAGCTGATGGCGCGATGGCTGTGTGGACTGGTGAGTTGCACCGTGGCCAGTACGTCGGCATGGCGCTCAAAAAAATCCGGGTTACCCAACAGGTAAGCGGCAATGTCGTCTTCGGTCAGAGGGCGGTGGTTGGCGGTACTCATGGGGATGATGTGGGGGTGCGAAAAGCAACGGGAAGGTGAGCGTCATCGGGAATGTCGATATCGGCGTCAAACACAAACGCGGCCGGCCCAGCCATGCGCACCGGGCTTTGCCCGCCGTCCCACGCAATTTGCAGCCGTCCACCACGGGTATCAACCTGCACCGGGCTTTGCAACTGGCCCCAGCGGATGCCAGCCACCGCCGCGGCACACGCACCGGTGCCGCAAGAGAGGGTTTCGCCTACACCGCGCTCGTACACCCGAAGGGCGATGTGCTGGGCCGCCACGCGCTGCATAAAACCCACGTTAACACCTTGACCAAACCGTCGATGCGCCTGCACCCACCGGCCAATGGTGGTCACGGGCGCGTGCTGCGCGTCGTCTACCCACTGCACGGCGTGCGGGTTGCCCATGGACAAAACCGCCCAAGGACCGCAGGGGCTTGGCGGCTCGCCGTCCAGCCGCCAGCGCAACCAGCCCCCGGTGGGTTCGGGGTTAAGCCCCAACGCATCAAAGGGCACCCGTTGCGGCTCAAACAGCGGCGCACCCATGTCCACTTGCACCAGACCATCGCCCAGTTCCTCAAGCACCAACGTGGTATGGCGCACCCGGGCGCGCACCACGCGCTGGTGGGTGAGGCCTTTGCCGCGAACGTAGCGCACAAAGCAGCGCGCGCCGTTGCCGCACTGCTCCACCTCTTGGCCGTCGGCGTTGTGAATGATGTAGTCAAAATCGGCCTCGGGCGCCGAGGGCGGGCGCACGGTAAGCAGCTGGTCGGCCCCAATACCCACGTGCCGGTCGGCCAACCAGCGCCGCTGGGCCGCGCTGAGGTTCAGGCTGCCACGGGTTTCGTCGAGCACGATGAAATCGTTGCCCGCGCCGTGCATTTTGCTTACCCGAACCCTCATGGCAGCATTATCCCCCGCGCGAGCGTCAAGCAGGTAAAGTGCCCCCCATGGTCCGACCTCACACCCAGCTCCACCCGAACCAAACCCCGGCCACCTTGCGTCCGGCGGCCACTGTGTTGCTGCTGCGCGACGGCAGCCACGGCTTGCAGGTGCTCATGACGCGGCGCTCGATGCAAGCCTCGTTTGCGCCCGGGGCCTATGTGTTCCCGGGCGGTGCGGTTGACCCGCAAGACCACGAAGCCGCAACCACCGCCGGCTTTCGTCGGGAGCATGCCCCGCACTGGAAGGCCGCGGCGCTGGCGGCTATACGTGAATGCTACGAAGAGTTGGGCATCTTGCTGGCTTACCGAGCCGATGGACAACCGGCGCAGGCCAGTGACGTCGCGCGGCTGCGGCGCGAGGCGCCGTTTTATGCTCAATGTCAGGCCCTTGGCCTGAGGCCAGCGGCCGATGCGGTGTGGCTGCTGGCACACTGGATGACGGACCGCGACCTACCCAAACGCTTTGACGTACCGTTTTGGGTGGCGCGCATGCCGGCCAGCCAAGAACCGGTGGCCGACGAGCAAGAGCAGTTTGAGCCGGTGTGGGTCAGCCCGGCCGACGCGTTGCAACGCCATGCACAAGGCGCGTTCAGTATGGTTTTTCCTACGGTGCGTACCTTGCAGCGGCTGCAGCTGCACGCCAACGTCGAGGATGTGCTGCAAGCATGCGGCGGCGAGCAACCGCTGTTTGTGAGTTGCCCGCGCGCTGGGCTGCAACAGGGTAAAGAAGCCCGGTTCATGGAGCATGAACCGCCGTACGGCGAGTTGGCACTGGTGTGCCCCGATGGGCAAATCGTGCATCACCTGGACTGGCAACACCAACGGCCCGTGGCGCTGCTGCGCCACGTGCAACGGCTGACGGTGGCCAATGCCGGGATGATGACGGGCCCCGGCACCAACACCTACGTGGTGGGTGAGCCGGACACGGGCTACGTGGTCATCGACCCCGGCCCCGACGACGCGGCGCACCGCAGCCGGCTGCTGCAGGCCACGCAAGGCGACATTCGGGCCATTGTGTGCACCCATTCGCACCCCGACCACAGCCCGGGCGCGCGCCCGCTGCAAGCCGCGCTGGGCAAGCCAGCACCCGTGCTTGGCCTACCCAGTGGCCCACACGCGCGCGCCGACAGCCAATGGAGCCCCGACGAGGCGCTGCCGGACGGCGCCGTGCTGACGCTGGGCACCACGCCGGACAACACGCACACGCTGCGCGCGCTGCACACCCCGGGGCACGCGGCCAACCATGTATGCCTGTTGCTCGAAGAAGATGGGCTGCTGTTCTCGGGCGACCACATACTTAACGGCAGCACCACCGTGATTGCCCCACCCGATGGCAACATGGACGACTACTTGGACTCGCTGCAGCGCTTGGCGCAGGCCTGCCAAACGCACGCGGTGCAGTTTATTTTGCCCGCGCACGGCCACGTGCTGCACCAACCACTGGCGGTGATTGCCGGCTTGCGCGCGCACCGCCTGGCGCGCGAGGCCAAGGTGGCGCAAGCCATGCGCCGCCACCCCGCTGGCGGGCCAGACGACTGGCTGGCGCTGGCTTACGATGACACCCCTGAGGCGCTGTGGCCCGTGGCACGCCACTCGCTGCTGGCACACGTGCAGCGCCTACAACGCCTGGCAACGGCCGAAAAAGAAGTGTGAAGCCAGCCGATACGCCGGATTTTGTGCGGCACGGTTACCCGCGCCGTGACCGCCATTCCTCTGGGCCGGGGGTCGCCCACCCGGCTCGGTGCTACCTACCCGCTAACGCCGCGCGGAGCCACGCGGTGTGGCGGTAACCCGCCACGTGTTAGCCTATTTGGTATTGCTGCGCG
>JAYPEA010000083.1:0-6063 GCA_038125525.1 Burkholderiaceae bacterium
CGCTGGTATTTGATGAGGTTGTAAATGTCTACCCCCACCTCACCGGCTGCGGTCTCGTTGTCGTTCACACGCACCACGATGCGCGTGGCGTCGACCAAATCGACCACGCCGCCGCGCTTGGCCGCCACCACGGTGCCCGAATCCACTGCTGCCACGCGCTCGATGCCGGTGCCGACCAGTGCTTTTTCAGGGCGCAGCGTGGGCACCGCTTGGCGCTGCATGTTGGCGCCCATGAGCGCGCGGTTGGCGTCGTCGTGCTCCAAAAACGGCACCAACGATGCGGCCACCGACACAATCTGCGCCGGCGAGACGTCCATGTACTGAATAACCTCCGAGGACACCAGTACCGATTCGCCCTTCTCACGCGCAGAGATCAGATCGCCCACCAACTCGCCTTGCTCATTGAGCGGGGCGTTGGCCTGAGCAATCACATACTTACCCTCTTCAATGGCTGAAAGATAATCGATTTGGTTGGTTACCCGACCGGCCTCTACACGACGGTACGGCGTTTCGATAAAGCCATACTCGTTGAGTCGGGCGTACAGAGCCAGCGAGTTGATCAGGCCAATGTTTGGCCCTTCCGGCGTCTCAATGGGGCAGACCCGGCCGTAATGGGTCACGTGCACGTCACGCACCTCAAAGCCGGCGCGCTCACGCGTTAAGCCGCCCGGGCCCAAGGCCGAGACGCGACGCTTGTGCGTGATTTCGGACAGCGGGTTGGTTTGGTCCATGAACTGCGACAACTGCGAGGCGCCAAAAAACTCCTTTAGCGCGGCCGAAATAGGCTTGGAGTTAATCAGGTCGTGCGGCATCAAGGGCTCCATCTCGGCCTGACCCAAGCGCTCTTTCACCGCCTTTTCAATTCGCGCCAATCCGGTACGGAATTGGTTTTCGGCCAATTCACCCACACAGCGCACGCGGCGGTTACCCAAGTGGTCAATGTCGTCCACTTCGCCGTTGCCGTTGCGCAAGTCCACCAAAATGCGAACCACAGCCAAGATGTCGTCGTTGTCCAGCACCATGGCACCGTCGGACGTTTCGCGACCCACGCGGGCGTTGAACTTCATGCGCCCCACACGCGACAAGTCGTAGGTGTCGGGGTTGTAGAACAAACGTTGGAACAACGTTTGCACGGCGTCTTCTGTTGGCGGCTCGCCGGGCCGCATCATGCGATAAATCGCCACCCGAGCAGCAAACTCGTCGGCGGTCTCATCGGTGCGCAACGTTTGCGAGATGTAAGCGCCGTGGTCCAGCTCGTTGGTGTAGATGCACGCCAAATCTTGTACGCCGGCGCTGCGCAATTTTTTCAGCGCCGCTTCGGTCAGCTCGTCGTTGGCCTTAAGTAAGACCTCGCCAGTCTCGGCGTCCACCATGTCACTGGCCACCACGCGCCCAATCAAAAACTCCTCGGGCACCGACACATGCGTGGCCCCCGCCTGCTCGAGTTCGCGCACGTGACGCGCGGTGATGCGCTTGTCTTTGGCCACCACCACCTTGCCGTCTTTGTCCGTCAAGTCAAAACGGGCCACTTCACCACGCAAACGATCGGGCACAAACTCCATTTGTGCGCCGCTGTCCATCAAACGGAAACGATCGTTTTCAAAGAATGTGGCCAAAATAGCCTCTGGCGTCATGCCAATGGCCTTGAGCAAGATCGTCACCGGCATCTTGCGACGACGGTCCACGCGGAAATACAAAAAGTCTTTCGGGTCGAACTCAAAATCCAACCACGAGCCACGGTAAGGGATGATGCGCGCTGAGAACAACAACTTGCCCGAGCTGTGCGTCTTACCTTTGTCGTGCTCAAAAAATACGCCAGGCGAGCGGTGCAATTGAGAAACAATGACGCGCTCGGTGCCGTTGATGACAAACGAGCCTTTATCGGTCATCAAGGGCACCTCGCCCATGTAAACCTCTTGCTCTTTGACCTCTTTGACCACTTTGGACGACGGCGTTGAGGACTCGCGGTCATAGATGATGAGCTGCACCCGCGCCCGCACAGCCGAGGCGTAGGTGAGGCCGCGTGTTTGACACTCGCGCACATCGAAGGCG
The DNA here is from genome assembly GCA_038125525.1 of Burkholderiaceae bacterium. Taxonomy (GTDB): domain Bacteria; phylum Pseudomonadota; class Gammaproteobacteria; order Burkholderiales; family Burkholderiaceae_C; genus RS62. The sequence continues at coordinate 2,053 of JAYPEA010000083.1, forward strand.
GGCTTGCCTAGCGTGTACTCGATGAACTTCATCTCGACAAAACCATTGTGCGAAACAATGGGGAACGCCGCTTCAAAGGCGGCTTGCAAACCAGTCGGCTGACGCTTGCGCGGTGCCGTCTCCGCCTGCAAAAAAGCGGTGTAGGCGTCACGCTGCATTTGCAACAAGTACGGAATGGCGAGGACGTTCTCGCGGCTGCCGAAACTCTTGCGGATGCGTTTGCGTTCGGTGAAAGAATAGGCCATGTTCTCTCCGGGCGTGGTCGACTGCACACGGGGGTTGCAACAAGGCAACCGACTTGGGGCTGGCCACTACCAGCGTTGGCGGACGGCCACGCGTTGCACGCGGCCCGTACCAAGCCGTCTTCTGGAGTCGGGTTCAGAAGACACATGCAAACCGCGAGACGGCGGCTTGCATGTGTGCACTGCACACATGACACGCGCCCAAACCCTTGGCAACCAAGGGTGTGGGCGCGAGCAATTTACTTGAGCTCGACCTTGGCGCCGGCTTCTTCGAGTTTCTTTTGAGCGGCTTCGGCCTCCTCCTTGGAGACACCCTCTTTGACGGCCTTGGGGGCACCGTCCACCAGATCTTTGGCCTCTTTCAAGCCCAAGCCGGTGATTTCGCGCACCGCCTTAATCACCGACACCTTGTTGGCGCCAGCTTCGGTCAGCATCACATTGAACTCGGTCTTCTCTTCAGCAGCGGCTGCACCGCCACCGCCACCGCCAGCAGCTGGGGCAGCCATGGCCGCAGCACTTACACCAAATTTTTCCTCAATGGCCTTAACCAGGTCGTTGAGTTCCATGACCGTCATGCTGTCCAGCGCGGTCAAAAATGCGTCTTTATCGAATGCCATGATGAATATCCTTATCTTTAGGGTTCGCCGATAACCTTAGGCTTCGGCGGTTTTCTTTTCGGCCAATGCCGCCAGCACACGCGCGGTGCGCGCCACGGGCGATTGCATCAAACCCAACAGTTGCGACAGCAGCACCTCTTTGGAGGGGATGCTGGCCAATGCCTTGACCTCTTGCGTATCCAGTGCCTTACCCGAATAAACGCCGGCGCGAATGACCAATTTGTCGTTGGTCTTGGCAAAATCGGCCACCACTTTGGCGGCGGCCACGGCGTCTTCAGAAAAGCCGTACAACAGCGGCCCAACCATGTGCTCCGACACCACCGCAAAGCCGCTCTCGGCCAGCGCACGTCGTGCCAAGGTGTTTTTCAACACACTGATTGACACGCCAGCGGCTCGGGCCTGATTGCGCAACGCGGTCATGTCAGCCACCGTTAAACCACGGTACTCGGCTAACACAAGGGTTTGAGCCTTGGCAGCAAGGGCGGTGACATCGGCGATGACCGCTTCCTTTTCACTACGGTTCAAACTCAAGTTGCTCTCCTTACATGCCAAACGCTTGCGGCGTTTGGCTCCGGTTGCAGCGACCAACGGTTTGATGGGGCCTTTGGGGCTTCATCATGTAGGCGGGTCGCCATCTGCGCTGGCTGGTTGATTAAGCCTTGCGGCGCCAGCGGTCTTGGATGGCCCTGCCGGCTGTTGCCGGCAGACCCACCACGCGGCCCACACCAAGGTGCCGGCCGTGTTCGGTTGTGACTTACGAAGCTAAGGTGTGGGTATCAACCCGCACCCCCGCTCCCATGGTTGAGGACAAGGCCACCTTGCGCAAGTACAAACCCTTGGACGTGGCGGGTTTGGCCTTGTTTAAGGCCTCGAGCAACGCCGCGAGGTTTTGACGCAACTGGTCAGGCCCAAACGAGCGGCGGCCAATGGTGCTGTGCACGATGCCGGCTTTGTCCACGCGAAACTGCACCTGCCCGGCCTTGGCGTTTTTTACAGCAGTGGCGACGTCGGGCGTAACGGTGCCCACCTTGGGGTTAGGCATCAAGCCGCGCGGGCCAAGGATTTGGCCCAGCGCGCCCACCACACGCATGGCGTCGGGGGCGGCAATCACCACGTCAAACGGCATGTTGCCGGCCTTAACCTCGGCGGCCAAATCGTCCATACCAACGATGTCCGCGCCTGCGGCCTTGGCTTCTTCGGCTTGTGCACCTTGGGCAAACACAGCCACGCGTGTGGTTTTACCGGTGCCGTTGGGCAGCACCACGGCGCCACGCACCACTTGGTCAGATTTTTTGGCGTCCACCCCAAGTTGCACCGCCACGTCGATGGATTCGTCAAACTTAGCCGTAGCCAGTGACTTGACCAACTCGATGGCATCGATGATGGGGTACAACTTGGTGCTGTCGACTTTGTCAGCACGGGCTTTTTGATTTTTGGTTAGGCGTGCCATGTTATGCCCCCTCGACCAGCACGCCCATGCTACGGGCCGAGCCAGCAATGATTTTGACTGCCGCATCCAAGTCGGCGGCGTTCAAGTCGGCCATTTTGGCTTGGGCAATTTCCTCAAGCTGAGCGCGGGTGATTTTGCCCACTTTGGCGCTATGCGGCGTGGCCGAACCCTTGTCCAATTTAATGGCTTTTTTGATCAGCGTGGTTGCCGGCGGCGTTTTGATGATGAACGTGAAGCTCTTATCGGCAAACGCGGTAATCACCACAGGCAACGGCAAGCCTGGCTCGACGCCTTGAGTTTGGGCGTTAAACGCCTTACAGAATTCCATGATGTTGAGGCCGCGCTGACCCAACGCCGGCCCGATGGGGGGCGACGGGTTGGCTTTGCCAGCCGGCACCTGCAGCTTAATAAAGCCGACGATTTTCTTCGCCATGCTCGTGCTCCTTCGAGTTCAATCGGCGGCCATGCGACCGCCTCCTCGTTGTGGACCCCATGTTGATGGACCTTAGACGACGGGGTGCCACCCGCCCAAGGCCGCCGCTGACGCGGCGCGTGGGTTCAGGCCTTTTCGACCTGACCGAATTCCAATTCAACCGGCGTGGAACGGCCAAAAATGGTGACCGATACACGCAATTTGTTTTTTTCGTAGTTGACTTCTTCGACCGTGCCGTTGAAATCGGTGAAAGGGCCATCTTTGACGCGGATGTACTCACCCACAGTAAATTCGACCCGGTGCCGCGGTTTGTCGCTGCCTTCTTGCATTTGACCAAGAATTTTGGCCACCTCGTCGTCCGAGATGGGCACGGGACGGTTGCGCGCACCACCCACAAACCCCGTCACCTTGTTGGTGTGCTTGACCAGATGCCAGGTGTCATCATCCATCACCATTTGCACCAGCACATAGCCGGGAAAAAACTTACGTTCGGCGGTACGGCGCTGACCATTTTTGAGTTCCACCACCTCTTCGGTAGGCACCAAAATTTGTCCAAACTTGTCTTGCATGCCCGCGTTGGCGACACGCTCAACAATGTTGCGCTCCACGGCCTTCTCCATGCCGGAGTAGGCATGGACGACATACCAACGCATGCCATCCGTACTTTCTGCGATGGTCTCGCTCATTACCCTCTCCAGCCTAACACCACACCGTAGAGTAGCCACTCAAGCAGTTTGTCTATCAACCACAAGAAAATGGCCATCACCACAGCAAAGCCAAACACGTACAGCGTCATTTGAAAGGTTTCGCGGCGCGTGGGCCACACCACCTTTTGCAATTCCCGCGCCGAGTCACGCACGTACGCCACAAAGCGGCGCCCCGCATCGGATACCAAAAACACCAGCAACGCGGCCAACACGCAACCGCCAAGCAACACGCCACGCAGCCAAAGCGCCTGCGTGGCCATGGCGTAATAGCCAAAAAAGCCCGCCACCACCAACGCCAAGACCAGCGCCAGTTTGACGCGCTCAAGGGTGGAGTTAACGGTGGTGACGTCGGCGGTGGCCATGGATGTTGTTGATGCCTTGGTTAGAACACAAATACGGTTGCCATCGACTGCATGCAGCAGATGGCAGGGGCAGAGGGAATCGAACCCCCAACCTTCGGTTTTGGAGACCGACGCTCTGCCAGTTGAGCTATACCCCTACGTCACGCCTTAAGCAATAATTTTTGCGACCACGCCGGCGCCGACGGTACGGCCGCCTTCGC
>JAYPEA010000084.1:0-5921 GCA_038125525.1 Burkholderiaceae bacterium
CAAGACGTGGGCCCGGGCGAGGTGCTGGCGCGGATTCCGGTGGAGGGGCAAAAAACCCGCGACATCACGGGCGGTTTGCCGCGTGTGGCCGAGCTGTTCGAAGCACGCTCACCCAAAGACCGCGGCGTGTTGGCCGAAATGACCGGCACGGTGTCGTTTGGTAAAGAAACCAAGGGCAAGATTCGCTTGCAAATCACCGATCCCGATGGCGCCATTTGGGAAGAACTGGTGCCCAAAGAAAAGAGCCTGCTGGTGCATGAAGGCCAAGTGGTGAACAAGGGCGAATTGATTGTGGACGGTCCGGCCGACCCGCAAGATATTTTGCGCCTGCTGGGTATTGAAGAGTTGGCGCGCTACGTGGTGGATGAGGTGCAGGACGTGTACCGCTTGCAAGGCGTGAAGATTAACGACAAGCACATTGAGGTGATTGTTCGTCAAATGCTGCGTCGCGTGGTGGTGGCCGACCCGGGTGAATCGTCGTACATCGCCGGTGAGCAGGTGGAGCGCTCTGAAATCTTGAACACCAACGACGCGTTGCGGGCCGAGGGCAAAACCGTGGCCACCTACAACAACGTGTTGCTGGGCATCACCAAGGCCTCGTTGTCTACCGACAGCTTCATCAGCGCCGCGTCGTTCCAAGAGACCACCCGCGTGCTCACCGAGGCGGCCATCATGGGCAAGCGCGACGAGCTGCGCGGCTTGAAGGAAAACGTGATCGTGGGACGACTGATTCCTGCCGGCACGGGTATGGCTTACCACGACGCGCGCCGCGTGCGCGAAGCCATGGACGAGCAAGAGCGTCGCGCCATTGCCGATGCCGAAGCCGAGGAATTGGCCAAGGCGCAAGCCGAGGTCGAGGGCGACGCTGCGGTTGATGAGTCAGTAGCCAGCCCCGACGGCGAGTAAGGCGCGCGTTGGTGACGTCTGGCGTTGGCCTGGCGGCACAGTTACAGCACACCGCCAGTGTGCTGGCCGCTGTGGCCAAGGGGCAGCGCTGGGACGGCGCCATGGCGCGGGTGGTGCCTGCACTGCGACCCGCGGTGCAGGCGTTATCGTTTCATGCCATGCGGCATGAGGGTTGGGCGCGCACCATGCTGGGTTTGCTTGCCTCGCGTGCGCCCGCGCCGTGGCCGGGGGCCTTGCTCAAGCTCGCGCTGGTGCTGCTGCGCGCCCAAGATGCCATGGCCTACGCGCGGCACACGGTGGTTAACCAAGCGGTTTCAGCCTGTCGTGCGCAAGACGCGCAGGCCCATGCCGCGGGTTGGGTTAATGCGTGTTTGCGGCGCTACTTGCGAGAAACCCAAGCCTTAGAAGCCACTGCAGCCCAAACCGACGAGGCACGGGACAACCTCCCCAGTTGGTGGGCGCAGCGCTGGCGCGCCGAGCTGGGCGCGCATGCCCAAGCCGTGATGTCGGCCAGCCGAGAACACCCCCCCATGGTGCTGCGGGTGAATCGTCGTCGCTGCCAGGTCAAGGCCTACATTCAGGCCCTGGCGGCCAGTGGCCTAAGCGCACGGGCCGTGGGGGACGATGGTGTGATGCTAGAGCACGCGGTGCCGGTGCATCAGCTGCCCGGTTGGGCGCAGGGCTGGGTGTCGGTGCAAGACGGGGCGGCCCAGCTGGCTGCTCCTTTGATGCTGGGGGCGTTACCGAAGACGCCGGCGCGGCCCCGTGTACTCGACGCTTGCGCTGCACCAGGCGGGAAAACCGCCCACTTGCTCGAGCGTGGCGATGTGGACGTGTTGGCCCTTGATTTAGACGCCGAGCGTCTCAAACGCGTGCAATCGAGTCTACAGCGCCTGGGTTTGGGTGCCACGCTGCGGGCAGCCGATGCCGCGCAGCCCCGCGCCTGGCACGACGGCGTGCCCTTTGACGGGATTTTGCTCGACGCCCCGTGCAGCGCGTCGGGCATTGTGCGGCGCCACCCGGATATTCCGTGGCTGAGGTGCCCGCAGGACATTGATGGCTTGGCGCAACGCCAGCGCCAGTTGTTGCGAACGCTGTGGCCACTGCTCAAACCCGGTGGCTGCTTGGTGTATGCGGTGTGTTCGGTGTTTGACGCCGAGGGCCCGGCGCAGGCCGACTGGTTTGCACGCCAGCACCCCGAGGCGCAGCCATTGGCCGCGCCCGGGCGCGTGTTGCCCGGCGTTGGTGTTGGTGCCCCCGGTTTGGGGGACAATCCCATCATGGCGTTTGATGGATTCTTTTATGCCGCATGGCGTAAGCCGCAACCGGTGGTGTAGGCGCGGCTGGGTTGCGCTGCTGGCCCTGGCATGGGCCGGTGCGTTGCATGCCACCACGTTGCAAAGTATTCAAACCACCCAAAGCGCCGAGGGCTTGCGCCTGTCGGCCGCGGTGCAGGTCAATCTTACGGCACAGGTGCAGCAGGCACTTGAGCGTGGCGTGCCCTTGTACTTTGTGCACCAGGTGCAGGTGGTGCAACCGCGCTGGTGGTGGCGTGACCGCGTGGTGAGCGACCACAAGCGCCGCCTTCGTTTGGCCCAGCAGGCCTTAACCCGACAGTGGCGGGTGGCGGTGCTGGACGAGCCCACCGGCACGGCGGACGGCGGTAGCGGGCAAACGCTGTCGTTCACGGTGCCCAGCGTCTCTGCGGCCTTGGCGCTGATTGGCAAGGTAAGCCAGTGGTTGGTGCTGCCGCTGCCCGAATGGCCTGAGGTGGGCGAGGCGCCGCAACTGGTGTATCGGTTTTATCTTGACACCTCGGAGCTGCCAGGTCCATTTCAAATCGGGCAAGGGTCAAGCGCCGAATGGTCGGTGCGACTCGAGGCCGTTAGGCCCTTGTCGCTGCGCGCGCGCACGCCGACGGAGGTTGCGCGTTGAGCCAGGCCAGCCGCCAAACCAGCGCTGGCGTGCGCACAGGGCGCCGCCGGTGGCGCGTGGGTGTGTTGGCCACCGTGGCGTTTGCGCTGGGTTTGGTGTTGCTGTTTTTGTTGATTTTGGCCACCGACAACCGCCAACGCTACGAAGATTACTTTGTGTGGCTATTGGGCTTAAACGTCTCGGTGGCGCTGGCACTGGGTGCGGTGATTGCTTGGTTGCTCTGGCGCCTGTGGCAAAGTTGGCGTGCCGGGCGTTTTGGGCGGCGTTTGCTGGTCAAGCTGGCGGCGATTTTTGCGTTGGTGGGCGTGCTGCCAGGGGCACTGGTGTACGTGGTGTCTTACCAATTCGTTAACCGCTCCATTCAAAATTGGTTCGACGTGAAGGTAGAAGGCGCGTTGGCTGCAGGCCTGAACTTGGGGCGCAACACAGTCGATTTGCTCAGCGTCCAACTGGCTGCGCGCACCCGAGCGGCAGCACAAAACCTCACCAGTTCGTCGTTGTTGCTGCCCATCACGCTAGAGCGTATGCGCGAGCAGCTTGATGCGCGCAGACTGCAAGTGTGGAGTGATGATGGGCGACTGCTGGGCAGTGTGGGCACGCAAGCCATCGGCTTTACTCGGGGCAAGCCGCCACCGAGCTGGGCTTACGACGCCGCGCGCTCGCGCGGCATGTCGGTTTGGGTTGAAGGCTTGGACGCCGAGCCTGACGGTAATACTTACCAAGAGGCGACCATCCATGCCATGGCGTGGGTGGTCATGCCATCGCTGTCGTTGCGACCACAAGGGCAGTACATGCAAGTCACGGTGTTGTTGCCCACTTCGCTCACTGAGGACGCACGCCGGGTGCAGGTGGCCAACCAAGAGTACCAAGAGCGCGCCCTCGCGCGCGATGGGCTGCGCCGCATGTACATTGGCACGTTGACGCTGGCGCTGTTCTTAACGGTGTTTGGCGCCATGCTCATGGCGGCTTTGTTGGCCAACCAACTGGCCCGCCCTTTGCTGCTGCTGGCCGAAGGGGTGCGCGACGTGGCCCGCGGTGACCTAACCCCCAAACTGTCGGTGGAGACCCAAGACGAGATTGGCGAACTGACGCGAGACTTTGCCGACATGACGCAGCAGCTGGCCGACGCACGGGCCGACGCGCAAAACAGTTTGCATCACCTTGATCAAACCCGGGCCAACTTGCAAACCCTGCTCGATAACCTGAGCGCTGGGGTGGTGGTGCTCAACACTGAGAACCAGGTGCTGCAGCTTAACCCGCGCGCCGCCCAGCTGCTTGAGTGGCCGGCTGACGCGGTGTTGCCGCAAGCGCTGGCGCAGCATGCGGCGGCGCAGTCATGGGTGGAGCCGATGCTGCGTGAGTTTGTTCGGCATGCGCACGACGGTGAGACCGCACCCTGGCAGCGCAGCGTCAGCCTGCACCCCAAACACCAACCTGCCGGGGGCGTGGCCCCAGCCGAGCGCACATTGATGGCGCGCGGCGCGTGGTTGCCCGATGGTGCGCGGCTGCTGGTGCTGGACGACATCACCACGCTGGTTTCGGCGCAGCGGGCGCAGGCGTGGGCTGACGTGGCCCGACGCTTGGCGCACGAAATCAAAAACCCGCTCACCCCCATTCAACTCTCGGCCGAGCGGCTTGAGCAAAAACTAACCGAGCGCGTGCCCGCCGATGCCCAAGCGTTGTTGCACAAGTCGGTGCAGACCATTGTGGAGCAGGTAGAGGCCATGAAGCGCCTGGTTAACGAATTTAGGGACTACGCTCGCCTACCCACGGCGGTGCTTGAGCCCATTGACATGCGGGCCTTGGTGCAAGACGTGGCCGCGTTGTATGAGCAAACCGAGGTGCCCACTGTGTGGGACTTGCAAGACGTACCGCTGGTGATGGCAGACGCCGAACAACTGCGCCAGGTGCTGCATAACCTGGTGCAAAACGCTCAAGACGCCAGCGCCGAGGCTTCAGCCACCCCTTGCGTGACGGTGAGCCTGCGCACGGGCGCGCAAGGCCAGCGCGTGCACCTAAGCGTACAAGACAATGGCGCAGGGTTTGGCGAGAACCTGTTGGCCCGGGCGTTTGAGCCGTACGTCACCACCAAACCCAAGGGCACAGGCTTGGGCTTGGCGGTGGTTAAAAAAATTGCCGATGAGCACCACGCCGATGTACGTTTGCGAAACCTGACGCAGGCCGGGGTAGTCAGTGGTGCGCAGGTATCGGTATCATTTTCAACAGTGCAGACGCAAGTGGCGTAACGGAGAGCCTCAGGCATGGCGAATATTTTGGTGGTAGACGACGAGTTGGGGATTCGCGACTTGTTGCTCGAGATTTTGGACGATGAAGGCCACCAGGTGGAGCTGGCTGAAAACGCCGCGCAAGCGCGCGCGTCGCGCCAGCGTCGCGCGCCTGACCTGGTGCTGCTGGACATTTGGATGCCCGACACCGATGGCGTGACGCTGCTCAAAGAGTGGGCCGGACAAGGCCTACTGAGCATGCCCGTGGTGATGATGAGTGGCCACGCCACCATCGACACCGCGGTAGAAGCCACGCGCATCGGCGCGGTGGCATTTTTGGAAAAACCCATTACCTTGCAAAAGCTGCTGTCCACCGTTAAAGAGGCCCTCACCAAAGGCCTACGCCGAGCCTCACTCACAACCAGCGGTCGGCTGGCCGGGGCAACTGCTGCACCGGTGACCCATGCCGTCTCGGGTGTGGGTGCTGCCGACGCTGGGTTAAGCCCGCCGGCCATGGATACCGTTGGCGTGCCCGCAGGCTTTGCCTTGGTTGGGCTGCAGCGGCCACTGCGAGAAGCCCGGGACGCCTTTGAATTGGCGTATTTTGAGCACCACTTGGCGTTGGCTGGCGGCTCCATGACCCGCGTGGCCGAAACCACTGGGTTGGAGCGTACCCATCTGTATCGCAAGCTCAAGCAACTGCGCGGCGGGCGAGACGACGGCTCGGAGGACCCCAGCGCCTAGCTCAGAGGCTGATATACTCAGCGCCTGATAAAAACGGCCCGGTAGCTCAGTTGGTAGAGCAGAGGACTGAAAATCCTTGTGTCGACAGTTCGATTCTGTCCCAGGCCACCA
>JAYPEA010000085.1:0-5792 GCA_038125525.1 Burkholderiaceae bacterium
TTGCCCTCGCGCTGCGCCTTAACGGTGGTGTGCGTTTGAATGGCGCGCTCGGTGGTGAACTTTGCCGCAGGCGCACAAACGCCGTTGGCTGGCGTGATTTCGGCACTGCTCATGGCCGTGGTGCTGGTGGGGCTGACCGATTGGTTTGCGCTGCTGCCGCAGGCGGTGCTGGCCGCCACCATTGTGGTGGCTGTAACCAGCCTGATTGACCTTGGCACGCTGCGCCGTGCATGGCGCTACGACCGCGCCGACGCCGCCGCCTTGCTGGCCACGGCTGCCGGCGTGTTGTTGCTGGGCGTGGAGGCCGGGGTGTTGCTGGGCGTGGCGTTGTCGCTGGGCGTGGTGGTGTGGCGTAGCAGCCACCCGCACATGGCAGTGGTGGGGCGGGTGCCCGGTACCGAGCATTTTCGTAATGTGTCGCGCCATCAGGTACAAACCACGCCGGGCGTGCTGGCTGTGCGCATTGATGAGAATTTGTTTTTTGCCAACGCGCACGAGGTAGAAACCCAGCTGCAGCAACTGTGCGCCGAGCAGGACGAGCCGGTACAGCGGGTGTTGCTCATCATGTCGGCCGTGAACCGCATTGACAGCACCGCGCTGGAGATGCTTGACGCGTTTGACCAACAACTGGCCAGCCGCGGCCAAGCCCTATGGCTGGCCGAGGTTAAGGGCCCCGTGGCCGACCGTCTGGCGCGCAGCGAGCTCGGTCAGCGTCTGCGTGCGCGCACGGCGTTGTCCACCCACGAGGCCATGCAACAAATGCGCGTTGCCTAGGCGTCAGCGCGGCAGGCCGCATCGGGCTAAACTCAAGCCGTTGTGTTGCGTGGGGCTTTGCTGCGTTTATGCCTGTTCAATCGTCTGCTGCTTCAACACGGTCGCGTCGGCCCACCCGCGTGGGTGTGCTGGGGCTGGGCATCATGGGCTCGGCCATGGCCGCCAATTTGGTCAAAGCCGGTTTTGCGGTGCATGGGCACGACCCACGGCGCGCGGCGCGCCAGCGGCTGCAGCGCGCTGGTGGGTACGCACCGGACACAGCCGCCGAGTTGGCGCAATCGTGCCCGGTGGTGCTGACCTCGCTGCCCTCGCCACAGGCGCTGCACAACGTGGCGCAAACCTTGGCGCAGTACGCCAAGCGCGGTACCGTGGTGATTGAAACCAGCACCTTGGCCCTGCCCGACAAACAGCTTGCGCACGACACACTGGCCGAGGCCGGCGTGGTGTTGCTGGACTGCCCGCTGTCGGGCACTGGGGCGCAGGCAATCAACAAAGACCTCACCGTATATGGTAGTGGCGACACCCGCGCGCTGCGCCGTGTGCGCCCGGTGTTGCAAGGCCTAAGCCACACCCAATTTGACTTGGGTGCCTTTGGCAACGGCATGCGCATGAAGCTCATGGCCAACTTGCTTGTGGCGGTGCACAACGTAGCCGCAGCCGAGGCGCTGCTGCTGGGTGAGGCCCTGGGCATTGACCCCGCGCTGGCCGTGCAGGTGCTGCAAGGCGGCGCTGGGGGCTCACGCATGCTGCAAGTGCGTGGTCCCATGATGGCCCAGCGCGCTTGGCGCCAAGCCACCATGAAGCTGGACGTGTGGCACAAAGACATGACACTGATTGGCCAAGCGTTGGCCCAAGCCAACGTGGCCGCGCCCACTTTTGCTGCCACCCAACCGGTATACCAAGCGGCGATTGGTTTGGGCCACGCCAAGCACGACACCGGTGCGGTGTACCACGTGCTGGCCACCATGAGTGGCCACCATTTGGCCCCGGCGCCTCGTCGCGCGCCGAGCAAACGTGGTAAACCTCGCCGGCGGAGTGCGTAATGCAAGACTTTGCCAGCTTTGAACAAGAATCGCAGGCACGGGGCTACGGCGAGGTACTCGAGCGGGTATGGCAAGCCAACGAAGAGGTCGCTACCCACACGCACCCGTTTGCCGTACGCGCGCTGGTGGTTGAGGGCGAGTTTTGGCTCACCTGCAACGGCCGCACCCAGCACCTTTTGCCGGGCCAGCGCTTTGAGCTGGACGCCGAGGTGCCCCACGCCGAACGCTATGGCCCGCAAGGCGCAGTGTTTTGGGCTGCGCGCAAGTACCCGCCTGCCGCATGACGCCCTGGCGCGTGTACGCCCCGTCCACCCCGCCGCCGCTGTACGCCAAGGCGCTGGGTGAGCGCGTGCAGTGGGTGGGGCCGTTTGAGCCCCATCAACTGGCCCAGCACGCCACCGCGCTACGCGAGGTGGTGGCCGTGGCTGGCATGGGAGACGCCAAGGTGCCCGCCAGCCTTATGGACGCGTTGCCGGCACTCAAGCTGGTGAGCATCATGGGGGTGGGGTACGACGGTGTGGACGTACCCGCGGCACTGGCGCGTGGGGTGCAGGTAAGCCACACCCCCGACGTGCTCAACGACGACGTGGCCGACTTGGCCTTTGCGCTGATGCTGGCCGTAACGCGCCGCGTGGTGTTGGCCGACCGCATGGTACGCGCTGGCGAATGGGGCCAGCGCCCCACGCCGACGGGCGTGCGCCTGACCGGCCAGCGCCTGGGCGTGCTTGGCATGGGCCGTATCGGGCAGGCCATTGCGCGGCGCGCGGCGGCGTTTGACATGCCCGTGACGTACACCGCGCGCGCACCCAAACCCGCGCTGCCCTATGCCTACGCATCCAACGCGGTCGCGTTGGCGCGGGCGGTGGATGTGCTGGTTGTGATTACCCCCGGCGGTATCGAGACACGCCACCTAATTAACGCTGAGGTGTTGCAAGCGCTGGGGCCGCAAGGCGTGCTGATTAACGTGGCGCGTGGTTCGGTGGTGGACGAGGCGGCTTTGCTCGAGGCCCTGCAGCAAGGTGTGATCGCCGGGGCGGGGCTTGACGTGTACGAAAACGAACCTTATCCGCTGGCCGGTTTGACCATGCTCGATAACGTGGTGCTTACCCCGCACGTGGGCAGCGCCACGCCCACCACGCGCCAAGCCATGGCCGAATTGGCGGCGCGTAATTTGGTGTCGTTTTTGTCGGGCAACGGCTTGCTGACGCCGGTGCCCGAGTGCGCCGCCACCCGCGCTTAATAGGTGCCGCGCCCGCCCGAAATGTCAAACACCGCGCCGGTGCTAAACGAGCAGTCGGGGCTGGCCAGCCAGGCGGCCATGGCGGCGATTTCTTCAACTTGCACAAACCGGCCCATGGGAATTTTGCTCAGCATGTAGTCGATGTGCTGTTGCGTCATGGAGTCAAAAATCGGCGTTTGTGCCGCCGCAGGCGTAATGGCGTTAACCAGTACGCCGTGCCCCGCAAGCTCTTTGCCCAGCGACTTGGTGAGTGCAATTAACCCGGCCTTGGACGCGCTGTAGTGCGAGGCGTTGGGGTTGCCCTCTTTGCCCGCAATCGAGGCAATGTTCACAATGCGCCCACTGCCTCGGGTCATGAGGTGCGGTACCACCACCTTGCACACCAAAAACGGCGCAATCAAATTCACCTCCACCACCTGGCGCCACACCTCGGTGTCAAGCTCCCACGTGGCGGCGTTGCCACCGGTGATGCCGGCGTTGTTTACCAGCACATCCACCGGGCCAAGGGTTTGCAGCGTGGCATCAAACGCGGCACGAACCGATGCCTCATCGGTGAGTTGCACGGCAAAAGCTTCGGCGTGCTTGCCCAAGGCTTTGGCCGCTTCGCGCGCGCCGTCTAGGTTCACGTCCCACAGCGCCACCTTGGCCCCTGAGGCCACAAAGCGTTGGGCAATGGCCAGCCCAATGCCCTGGGCTGCCCCGGTGACGATGGCCGTGCGGCCCTCCAAGTCGATGGTGTTCATGCGAGTCCTTTCAGTGCATGGGGGTTGTCATGGGCGCGCATGTCGCTGATGTATTGCTCAATCACCGAGGCAAAGTTGGCATCGGGCTGCAACCCCAGCACCTCGGTGGCCACGCCGGGGGCTGCGGCCTGCGGCCAGTTGGCCACGATGCTGGCGATGCGCGCGTCGTGTTCAAACACCACACGCTGGCGTACCGCCTTACCCGCCACTTCTTCTAAGGCATTGAGCATTTGTGCCACGGTGACGTTGAGGGCTGGCAAGTTAATGGCCAGGCGCCGCTTGAGCACTGCCCGCGGTGCGCCAAACACGCCAATGATGCTGGCTACCGTGGTGCCAGGCGAAGAAACCGGGTGCGCCACGCTGGTCTCTACCGGGCAGACCGCCGGCTGCCCGGCCAGCGGCTCGCGCAAGATGCCGCTAAAAAACGACGACGCCGCGCCGTTGGGTTGGCCTGGGCGTACCGTCACCGTCATCAAGCGCGCGCTGCGCCCGTCAACAAAGCCCTTGCGGGTGTAGTCGGCAATTAAGTATTCGCACATTAACTTGTGTGTGCCATACGAGGTTTGCGGTGCCGGCAGCGTGTTGTCTGAAACCGGCGAGGGCAGCGCCAACGCCGGGTCGGGCCCGTACACCGCTACCGAGCTGCTAAAAAACACACGCGGCACATTACCCGCGCGGCGCAGGCCCTCCAGCAGCAAGCGCGTGCTGTCTAGGTTAGAGCGCAGGCCCAATTCAAAGTCCAGCTCGCATTCGCCCGATACCGCTGAGGCCAGGTGAAACACGCCGTCAAACCCCGAGGCAAACAACTCGCCTTGCTGCAGCATGGGTCCCACGGCAGCCGTCACGCGTGGATGCTCGCTCAAATCGGGCGGCAACGGGTATTGATCGGTAAGCGTGAGTGAAAAATCGCTGGCAAATTCGCTCGGTGGGTTGGCAAGCAGGGTGCGCGCCAAGCGGGCGCCCAAAAACCCACCGGCCCCCGTGATCAATATTTTTTTCATGTGTGAGTCCTTACACCGGGGCGTCAATGCGCGCTTGGTTGTACGCGTGCACGTGCTGCGTTTGATTGCCCAGCCCGTCAATGCCCAATCGCATCACATCACCTGGACGCAAAAAAACTGGGTTGGGCTTGATCCCCATGCCCACGCCAGGTGGCGTGCCCGTGGCAATGAGGTCACCTGGGTTAAGCGTCATGAAACGGCTCAGGTAAGCCACCAGTGCCGCCACGCCAAACACCATGGTTTGGGTCGATCCGTTTTGGTAACGCTTGCCATTGACCTCCAGCCACATGCCAAGGTCTTGGGGGTCGGGCACCTCGTCACGTGTTACCAACCACGGCCCGACCGGGCCAAAAGTGTCGCAGCCCTTGCCCTTGTCCCAAGTGCCGCCGCGCTCCATTTGATATTCGCGCTCCGACACATCGTTGACCACGCAGTACCCGGCCACGTGTTCCAGCGCTTGCGTCTCGCTCACGTAGCGGGCGCGCTGGCCGATTACCACGCCAAGCTCAACCTCCCAATCGGTTTTGTTCGAGCCTTGCGGCAGCACCACGTCGTGGTTTGGTCCCACCCGCACCTGAACGGGTTTGTGAAACACAATCGGCTCAGTGGGCACGGCCATGCCGGCTTCGGCGGCGTGATCGGCGTAGTTCAGCCCGATGCCGACGAACTTGCCACAGGTTTGCCACGGCGGCAGTAGACCGCCATTGGCCGGCAGCAAGGGCAGTTGCGCAAGCTCCACCGCTTGCAACTGCTTTATGCTCGCGTCGTGAAGTTGTTCGCAACCAATGTCGGTGATGTGAGCGCGCAAATCGCGTAAGCGGCCCTCAGGGTCAACCGCCGCAGGTACCACGTTGCCGTCAATCAGTAAGCGTGCCAGTTTCATGATAAATCGGTGAGATGTGTGGGGTGAGCAAGGTGGGCGTTGGTTCGCCCCGCGCATGTTAAATGACCATGCCGCCGTCTACGTTAAAAAACGCCCCGGTGGTAAACG
>JAYPEA010000086.1:0-5779 GCA_038125525.1 Burkholderiaceae bacterium
TGGCCGATACCGCGATTCGCGGCGAAGACCTAGACGAAGAAAAAGCCCGCGCGGCCAAGGCCTCGGCCGAACAGGCGTTGCGTCAGGCCAGCTCCGAGCAGGCGTTGGCCGAGGCGCAGGCCGAGTTGGCTGTGGCTGCGGCGCAGTTGGCCATGTTGCGGCACCTGCAGGCCAAGAAGTAGCCATTGGCCTGACCGCCATGGTCAAGCCGGTTGCGCCTCCCGTATCCACCGAGCAGGTGGAGCAAGACTTTTACCAAGCCCTGCAGCAAGGCGATTTGCAACGCCTGATGGCATGCTGGGTGGACGACGACGACGCCATTTGCGTGCCGCCGGGAGCGAAGCCCCTGCGCGGCTTGGCCGCCATACGCGGTTTGTTTGCCGAGCTGTTTGCCGCCGGTGGCGTGCGGGTGCAGGTGGTGCAGAGCCGCCGCAGCCAGGGCTTGGACTATGCAGTGCACTGGGTCACCGAACACGTGCAGGTGCAAAGCGAGCAAGGGGCCGCAGTGGCCGTGGTATTTGCCACCAATGTCTATGTAAAAACACCAGCGGGTTGGCGTTTACTTACGCATCACGCCAGCCCAGGCGGCATGCACAGGGGCCAGGGCGCCAGCCGCCTCGAGCCCAACACCAACGTGCTGCACTAGCGTGACGCCAGCGAGCCCCCCCGTATGGTGTGTGGGTGGTCATGCCCAAACGCTTGCCTCTGCGCTGCTGGCTCGGCGTTGCCACACCTTGGGCAAGGTGCCCCACGCGCAGTGGCAAACCTGGGACACCCCCGATGGCGATGTGGTGGCCGTGGCGCAGTTCACCCCCCCTGCCGATTTGCTTAACCACGACACACCCCTGTTGGTGTTGTTTCATGGCTTGGAGGGCAGCGCTTACAGCCATTACGCGCAAGCCTTGGCCGCGGCTTGCGCACGCGCTGGCGTGTTGCTGTGGGTGGTGCACTTTCGCGGCTGCGGTGGATTGAGTAACCGACTGCCGCGCGCCTACCACGCTGGCGACAGTGCCGAAATCGACTGGATGCTCGCGCGCGTGGCCGCGTTGGCGCCGCAACGTCCGCGCGCTGCGCTGGGTGTGTCGCTCGGCGGCAACGCTTTAATGCTGTGGGCAGCCCAGCAAGGCACGGCGGCGGCGCGCGTCGTGAACGCGGTGGCCAGCGTGTCGGCACCGTTTGACCTGGCCGCAGCAGGGCGTGCCATCGAACAAGGGGCCAACCGGTGGCTGTACACGCCCATGTTTTTACGCACCATGAAGCCAAAAGCACTGGCCAAATGGCGGGCGTTTCCCAACCGACTCGATGGCGCCCGGGTGCGCGCAGCGCACACCATTGCCCAATTTGACGACGCATTTACCGCCCCGTTGCACGGCTATCGTGGGGTGCACGACTACTGGGCCCGTGCCTCGGCGGCCCCGCATCTGGGGGCACTGGCGGTACCAGCATGGTTGGCACACGCCCAAAACGACCCGTTTGTGCCCTACCAGTCGTTGCCCGTGCAGCAACGCATGCCGCCTGGCGTACAGTGGGTTACCCCGCGTCACGGTGGCCATGCCGGTTACTTGCGTGCCCAGGGCGCCCCCTGGCGTGGGCAGCTTTGGGGCTGGTGCGAGGATTTGTTGCGTTGGCTAAGGCAGCACGCGTATGGATGATTTGGTCAAACAAGCCATGGCCAAGTGGCCCAACGTGGCGGCGTGCTATGGCTGGCTGGGGCTGGACGCGCGTGGCCACTGGTACATGCGCGACGACCGCGTGCAGGCACTGGGGCCCTTTGTTGCCGGGCCTGAGGTAAGTGAGACGCAGCGCCGCGCCCAAAAGGGCGCACGGCTGACGCACGACAAGCTACTGGCATTTGTGGCACGCAATTACGCCGCAGACGGCGCCGGGCAGTGGTATTTTCAAAACGGCCCGCAGCGGGTGTACGTGGAGCTTGAGGCCACCCCTTGGGTGGCGCGGGTACCAGCAAGCGATGAGGCCCCAGTGCTCAGCCACACCGGCATCCCGCTTGAGGTGCAGCAGGTTTGGCTGGACGATTCGGGCCAATTGGTGTTGCAAACCGCGCAGGGGCCGGCTTTGGTTCACACCGCCGACATGTGGCATGCCGCGCAGCGCGTGCAAAGCGGCCAATGGCAGGTTAAGCCGCTACCCAGTACCGACTGGGAACGGTACTTTGGCTACAAAAAAAGCCCCTGGGCGCAGCGCGCGGCCAAGGGCTAGGCGGCCGGTAGAGGTTTTACTTGGCCGGCTTTTGCGGCACCGCAAACTTGGCGCCCGCGGCATTGGCCATGTGAACCACAGCGCGACCAAGCTCGAGGTCGTTGTATTCGCCGCCGCCCTGCGCCGCCATGGCGCCCTTGCCCTTGAGCACTGAGGTGAGCAACGCCTCGTAGCCTTGGGTTAAACGCGGCGCCCAGGCGGCTTTGTCGGCAAACTTGGGCGCGCCGGCCACCCCCGCGGCGTGGCAGGCCGCGCACTGGTTGGCGTAAACCACCGAACCCTCGGTGAGCGGTCGGTTGGCGTCGCGAACCTGCACCGAGCCCAACGGCGCAATACGGGCCAAAGTGGCCGTTTGCACATCAGTGGCACCGGCCGCGGGCTTGGGGCTGGAGGTGACGTAAGTGACCAAACCGATGATGACAAAAACCGGTATGACAAAAGAGGCCACCGAAACCCAAAAAAGTTGCCCAGGGGTTTTGATGGGGCCAGTGTGATGCGTATCGCTCATGAGGCGTGTGCAGAGGGCTGCATGTGAGGGTTATCAACAGAAGCGTTCAATTATATCTGCCGACGAATCGAAGGCAGGCCACCACTGGTACACTGCGGTCTTGCTTTTGACACGCCCCGTAGGGGATTGCGGCTGTAGCTCAGTGGATAGAGTATCGGCCTCCGAAGCCGAGGGTCGTGGGTTCGATCCCCGCCAGCCGCGCCATTTGATATGACCGTACCCACCGATGCCCAAGCCCAGCGCTTGGCACACGAGCTGCAGCAGCACCCCGACTACCGTATTTTGCGACGCTTGCCTGAGCCCAGCGATTTTGGCGGTGTGGCCCCGCCCAATGCCTGGCGCGTGGTGGTGTTGGATACCGAAACCACCGG
This sequence comes from Burkholderiaceae bacterium, assembly GCA_038125525.1. Lineage (GTDB taxonomy): Bacteria > Pseudomonadota > Gammaproteobacteria > Burkholderiales > Burkholderiaceae_C > RS62. The sequence continues at coordinate 3,097 of JAYPEA010000086.1, forward strand.
CCTAGACTCGAACCACGCCGAGGTGATTGAACTGGCGTTGGCGCGCATCACGGTTAACCCAGATACCGGCCTGCCGGTGGGCCCAGTGGCAAGCTACAACGGGCTGCAACAGCCGCGCGGGCCCATACCGCCCGAAGTTACGGCGCTTACGGGTATCACCGACGCCATGGTGCAGGGCAAGTCGCTGGACCAAGGGCGCATTGCCGCTTTGATAGACCACGCCGATTGGGTGGTGGCGCACAACGCGGGTTTTGATCGGCCGTTTGCCGAAGCCTGCTGCCCGGCCTTGGCTCACCATGCTTGGGCGTGTTCGTGGCAAGACGTGGATTGGCATGCCATTAGCGGCAGTGCCAAGCTCGAGGCGTTGGCCGCTGCCACAGGGGTGTTTTATGACGCGCATCGGGCGCTCACCGATGTGTACGCCCTAATGCACGTGTTGTCTCAACCCGGGGTGCACGGGCGAACCGGCTGGCAGCAGTTGGCCGTGGCGGTGCATGCCCCCAGCTTTAAGCTCTACGCCACGGGCTCGCCATTTGAGAGCAAAGATTTGCTTAAGGCCCGAGGCTACCGCTGGGACGCCGAGCGTCGCGCTTGGTGGTGCCGCCTGCGCCACGAGGCCGAACTGCCCGACGAGCTGGCGTGGCTGCGCGCGCAGGTTTACGGGACGCGTCGGGCGCAGTTGCAGTTTGAGCGCATGGACGCACACCAACGCTACAGCACCCGCCCAGGCGAGCCCGGCACCGTGGCGTTGCCGGGCTAGTCGCGCGCGCGGCGCTGGCGTACCGCGTCGTAGGCCTGAGCGCGGGGCACCTCGTACACCTGCGCCACCACGCGTGCCACGTCTGAGGGCCCCAGTTGGTTGTGTAACGCGTCCATCAGACGCGTGGCCTGCGGCGGCCACGCGGCAGCGGCGGGTGCCTCACCCGCCGGCATGGCGTGCAGCGCCAGCACCCATTCGCCCCGGCTGGGTTGGCTTTGCGCCAGCCACGTGGCGAGGTCTTGGCAGGCCATGGTGGCAAGGGTTTCAAATCGTTTGGTCAGCTCGCGGCCCACGCTGATCGGGCGGCTGCCCAGTGGTTGCAAGGCCTGAGCCAGCGCGGCCATGCGGTGCGGGGCTTCCAGTATCACGCCGCCGCGTGTGTCTTGGGCCAAGGCCTCAATGGCTTGTGCGCGCGCGGTGGCCTTGGTTGGCAAAAAGCCCACAAAGACGAACCCAGCGTCTTGCGCCAAGGCGCCGCAAGCCCCGAGCAGGGCCGTGACGCTGCTGGGGCCAGGAATCGGCACCACGCGCCAACCCTCGTGCAAGACGGTGGCGCACAGGCGTGCGCCAGGGTCGCTGATGCCGGGGGTGCCGGCGTCGCTGACGTAGGCCACCCGCTGCCCGGCTTGCAGGCGTTGACGCACCATCCCCGTGGCCTCGTGCTCGTTGTGCTGATGCAGCGCCAGCAGCGGCTTGTGCAGCCCATAGGCGCGTAGCAAAGCCGCGCCATGGCGCGTGTCCTCGCACGCCACGGTGTCGGCCAGCTGCAGCACATGCAGGGCGCGCAGGGTGATGTCGGCCAAATTGCCAATGGGTGTGGCCACCGTATACAAGGCCGGCGCGGGATAATCTTGGGCTGCCGTCAGTGGAGCGATGGCCAAAAAAAGATCAGGGGGGTGAGACATGGTGAATGCATGCAACGGTGGACAGCCCGCAACGCAACGTGGTCGCCAAGCCGAAGACGCCGCACTGGCGATGTTGCAAGATGCCGGGTTGCGTTTGCTGCGGCGCAACTTTAAAACGCCAGGTCGCGGCGGAGGCGAAATTGACTTGATTATGCTTGAGCCTGACGGCACGCTGGTGTTTGTCGAGGTTAGGCACCGTCGCCAGATGCGCCAAGGCGGTGCCGCGGCCTCGGTGGACGCGCGCAAGCAAGCCCGCATTGTGTGGGCCGCGCGGCACTACCTGGCGAGGCTGAGGCAGCTGCCGCCGTGTCGCTTAGATGTGGTGGCGTTTGATGGCCACTGGCAGGCCGCACACGCTCCCCCGCCACACTGGATACACGCGGCGTTTGACGCTGGCTAGGCAGCCGCCGTTGCCATGCGGTTGGGCAAATCGCCCTATCATGTGCCCATGCTGACTCAACGCGCGCAACAACGGGTGGTGGATCACGCCGACTTGCTCTACCAGCAAGCCCCTGCCATTGCCCAGCGCTTGCCCGAACTGGTGCACATGGTGTGCAGGGTAATTACATCCGGTGGGCGGCTGTGGTTGCTGGGGGATGGGCCGGCGGCGTCGCTGGCAGGGTATGGAGCCGACATTTTGCGCCACGGCTTTGAGCGGCGCCGTCCGGGTTTGGCGGTGCAGGGGCTACATGAGGTAGACCGTGACGGCACCCGACTGGCTGTCACCATGCAGGCCTTGAGAACCGCTGAGGACATGCTGCTGCTGTTGAGCACCGGCAACAACGATGAGTCGTTGGTGCGGGCCGTGGAGGTGGCGCACGAGCAAGAGCTGCAGTTGGCGTTGCTGGTGGCCGGCGACGCCCCCCGGTTGCTTGAGGCGCTGCTGGATACCGATTGGTGCACGGCGCTGCCGGCGGTGCGCCCCGGGTCGGCGCATTTGTTGCTGATGATGGTGCTGCAGGCCCTTGCCGATGGGCTAGACTTGCAACTTTTGGGTGAAGACTCAGGCAACGGAGAG
>JAYPEA010000087.1:0-5701 GCA_038125525.1 Burkholderiaceae bacterium
CGGTAGTTGGCTTGCTCGGCTTCGCTCCATTTCTCCATTGCGGCGTTGTCGCGCGGGCTGATGCGCCCGATGTAACCCACCAAGTGACTGGCCGATGCCCCCAGCGGATACACCCGAAACAGCCCCGCAGCCAGCTCAACGCCGTTAAACCGGTGTTGCTGTGCGGCAAAGCGCGCCACTTCCTCGTCGCTGAGCTGGTTACGCAGCGTGATGGCGTCAAAGTTTCGGCTTTCTTTACGCCGTTGCGCAAAGCGGCGCAGCGTGCCTGGTGAGAGCTCAACCAGTTTGCCCACTTCGGCCAGCGTGGCCTGCATATCGGCCACCTTAGAGGGCGTGACGTGTAGCGCATACGACGTGAAGTTGGTGGCCAGCACCACACCGTTGCGGTCGCGTATTTCGCCCCGCTTGGGCACCACCGGAATCACCGCGGTGCGATTGGCCTCGGCGCGCGCCAGCATGTCTTGGTACTGCCAGACCTGCAAATAGGTTAGGCGCAAACCCAACACCAGCAGCAGCAGCACGGTGACGGCGGCGGCCACCAGCAGCCGTTGGCGAAAACGCTCCAGCTCGGCCTCGACGTCGCGCAGGGTGGCCAGTTCGGACGAGTACAGCGCCATGGCTAGAGCGGCCGGTTTTCGTCCACGTCATGCGGACGGCGCTGTGGCGCCAACAGCAGCAACACCGCCACCGGCCACAGCAGGCCTTCGAGCAGCGGCGCAAGCAACACCGCCGGCGGCATCAGCCCATCGCCGGCAAGCAGCCGCACCACCCACTGCACGCAGTGCCCAGCAAAAAACAAAATGCCCAGCTGCATGGCCTGGCTGCTGAGGCTAAACCAAGTAATGCGGCGATGCATGGAGGTGGCCACGTACGCCATGATGGCGTACGCTGCGGCGTGCTGGCCCAGCAGCGACGATTGGTGCACGTCCATCAAAAAACCCAACACAAATGCCACCCCCACCCCCACGCGCCTTGGTTGGTGAATGGCCCAAAATACCAGCGTCACAGCCAGCACATCGGGCAGCCACCATTGTTGGCCGCCGCTCCATTGGTCAATTGCCATGTTGGCCACCAACGCGCCCAGCAGCGTGCCCCAAACAAAGCGGGGTGAGGCTGGCAGCAGCAGCGCTTGCCCGGCGTGCATCATGGCTTGACCTCGGGCTCGGTCTCGTCTTGGCGCGGCATCACCAACAAAAACTGTGTGGCATCCACCGCCGACAGCGGCTTGGCGCCGATGTCGGCAAAGCTGGCATCGGCTTGCGGCCTAACGTAAACCACCGAGGCAACACGCAGCCCCACCGGATAAACGCCGTCGATGCCGCTGGTTACCAGCACGTCGCCGGGCTGCACGTCGCTGCCGTTGGGCGTGTAACGCAGTGCCAGCGTGTTGGCCTCACCCAAGCCATACAACACGCCGTACTGTCCGGTGCGGGCGTTGCGTACGGGGGTAACTTGCTGCCCATCAATCACCAGCGTGGCCGTGGCCGACCACGGCTGGACTTGGGTAATTTGCCCAGCCACGCCGTAGGCGTCCACCACGGCAGCACCCAGCGTCACGCCGTGCCTGGCGCCGCGGTTGATCACCCATTGCCGACGCAGTGGGTCAGCGACCTGGTACACCACCTGCGCGCCGAGGCCGGATTCACTAAGGTTTTGTTGCAAGCCCAACAACGCGCGCAGCGCCTGGTTTTCCTCTTGCAGCGACTCTAAGCTTAACGTGCGGCCACTGGTTTGCAGCAGCCCTTGCTCAAGCCGGGCAATGTTTTGTTGCGCTTGGTGCAGGCCTTGTAGGTAGCCCGCCAGCCAGCGCGCGCCTTGCACGGGTTGGGCCAAGGCCACTTGCAGCGGCTGCAGCACGATTGCAGCGGCGTTGCGCAACTGCGGTCCCCACGTCCATTGCCGGTCGGCCACCATCAGCAGCACGCTCAGCACCATGAGCAGCACCAGCTTGGTAAAGGCCGATGTTCCCTGTTTAAAAAATGCCGGGGGCGTGCGCTCCAGCGTGGCAATGGACATGCGGCAGCGGGGGGTTATTCGTCGGTAAACACCGTACCCAAGGTGCTGATGCGCTCAAGTGCAATGCCGCAGCCGCGCACCACACACGTCAGGGGGTCTTCGGCCACCAACACCGGCAACCCGGTTTCCTCTGCCAGCAGGCGGTCTAGGTCGTTGAGCAAGGCGCCGCCACCGGTGAGCATCATGCCGCGCTCAGAAATGTCTGCCCCTAACTCGGGTGGGGTTTGCTCCAGTGCGTTTTTTACCGCCGAGACGATTTGGTTCAGCGGCTCGGTGAGCGCTTCCAAAATTTCGTTGGACGACACCAAAAACGAACGCGGCACCCCCTCGGCTAGGTTGCGCCCACGTACGTCGAGTTCTTTGATTTCACCGCCCGGAAACGCCGAGCCTATGGTTTTTTTGATGTATTCGGCCGTGGGCTCGCCAATGAGCATGCCGTAGTTGCGCCGAATGTAGTTGATGATGGCCTCGTCAAAGCGGTCACCCCCCACGCGCACGCTGCCTTTGTACACCATGCCGCCCAGAGAAATCACGCCCACCTCGGTGGTGCCCCCGCCAATGTCAATCACCATGGAGCCCGAGGCCTCCGAAACGGGCATGCCCGCGCCAATGGCCGCAGCCATGGGCTCTTCAATTAGGTACACCTCAGAGGCGCCGGCCCCCAAGGCCGATTCGCGAATGGCGCGCCGCTCAACCTGTGTGGAGCCGCACGGCACGCAAATAATGATGCGTGGACTGGGCCTGAGCATGGAGCGCGGGTGCACCATTTTGATGAACTGCTTGAGCATTTGCTCGGTCACGGTGAAGTCGGCAATCACGCCGTCTTTCATGGGCCGAATGGCCTCAATGTTGCCTGGCACCTTGCCCAGCATGGACTTGGCCGCGTGCCCCACGGCTTGCAACGTTTTGCGCCCCTGCGGGCCGGTTTCGTGCTTAATGGCCACCACCGAGGGCTCGTCCAGCACCACCCCTTTGTCGCGCACGTAAATAAGCGTGTTGGCGGTGCCCAGGTCAATCGCCAAGTCGGTAGAAAAATGCCGCCGTAGGTTTTCAAACATAAATCAGATGCGCCGCAATGGGTAAGGTGAGACGTGAACCAGCGGATAATATCATTGCACCCATGACGCTAACCGCCCAAGACATCGCTCGGCTGGCCCAACTGGCCCGCCTTCGCCCCTCCCCCGAGCAAACCGAGCGTTTGGTGGGTGAGCTCAATGCATTTTTTGACCTGGTGCAGCGCATGCAAGCCGTGGACACCCAAGGCGTGGTGCCCCTGGCACACCCCACCAGCGTGGTGCGCGAGGTGGCCTTGCGCTTGGCCCAAGACGCCGCAACCGAGCAGGTTGACCGCCAAGCCAATCAACGCAGTGCCCCAGCCGTGCAAAACGGCCTGTACTTAGTGCCGCGGGTGGTTGAATGAGTGCCGCATCCGACCAGCCCCACGCCTGGGGTGTAGCCGAATGTGCCGCCCAGCTCGACGCCGGTGCCATCTCGGCGGTTGAGTTGGCCCAGCACCTGCTTGGGCGCGCTCAGGCCGACGCCTTGGGGGCTTTTTTGTCGATCAACTCCGAGGCCACGCTGGCCCAAGCCGCCGCAGCCGACGCGCGGCGCGCCGCCGGCGAGCGCGGGCCGCTGTTGGGCGTACCGGTAGCGCACAAAGACGTGCTGGTCACCCGTGACTGGCCCAGCACCGCCGGCTCGCGCATGCTGCAGGGCTATCAAAGCCCGTTTGACGCCACCGTGGTGCAACGCCTCAACCAAGCCGGCATGGTGAATCTGGGCAAGCTCAATTGCGACGAATTTGCCATGGGCTCGGGCAACGAGCACTCGGCCTACGGGCCAGCGCGTAATCCTTGGCAGCCGCAGCGTGTGCCGGGCGGGTCATCGGGGGGCAGCGCCGTGGCCGTGGCTGCGCGCTTGAGCCCTGCGGCCACCGGCACCGACACCGGAGGCTCCATTCGGCAGCCCGCGGCGTTTTGTGGCGTCACTGGCATCAAGCCCACCTACGGCCGTGCCTCGCGCTACGGCCTCATTGCGTACGCCTCTAGCCTCGATCAAGCCGGTGTCATGGCCCGCAGCGCCCATGATTGCGCGCTGTTGCTGCACGCCATGTGTGGCCCCGACCCGCTGCGCGATGCCACGTCGCTTGACGAGCCCGTGCCCGACTTTGCCGCCGAAATCAGCCAGCCACTTAAGGGGTTGCGCGTGGGCGTGCCGCGCGAATTCTTTGGCGATGGTCTTGCCGGCGACGTGCGCGGCGCGCTGGATCAAGCCCTGAGGCAGTTGCTCGAGTTGGGTGCGGTGCAGGTGGACATCAGCCTGCCACGCACGGAATTGGCGATACCAGCGTACTACATCATTGCCCCAGCCGAGGCATCGAGCAACCTTAGCCGGTTTGATGGCGTGCGATACGGCCATCGCGCCAGCAACCCGGCCGACTTGGCCGATCTCTACGGGCGCTCGCGCAGCGAAGGCTTGGGGGCCGAGGTGCAGCGCCGCATCCTCACCGGCACGTACGTGCTCAGCCATGGTTACTACGACGCCTACTACCTTAAGGCGCAACAAATTCGCCGCTTAATTGCGCAAGACTTTCAAGCCGCATTTGAGCGGTGCGATGTGTTGTTTGGGCCGGTGGCGCCCACCGCGGCGTGGACCATTGGCGCGCAAGACGACGACCCCGTAGCCAGCTACCTGGCCGACATTTACACGCTGCCGGCGAGCTTGGCCGGTTTGCCTGCCATGAGCGTACCGGTGGGCTTTGACGCCCATGGCTTGCCCGTGGGCATGCAACTCATGGGCAACTACATGCAAGAGTCGCGCCTGCTGGCCTTGGCGCATGGGTTTCAACAAGCCACCTCGTGGCACACCCAAAGCCCCGGAGGCACGGCATGAGCGCGCCCTTGGTGCAAGGTTACGAGGTGGTGATTGGGTTTGAAACCCATGTGCAGTTGGCCACCCAAAGCAAAATCTTTAGCCGTGCCAGCACCGCCTTTGGTGCCGAGCCCAACACCCAAGCCTGTGCCGTTGACTTGGCTTTGCCCGGGGCCTTGCCGGTGATGAATCGCGCCGCCGTGGCCTGTGCCATACGCTTTGGCTTGGCGGTGCAGGCGCAAGTGGCGCCGCGCAGTGTGTTTGCGCGCAAAAACTACTTTTACCCCGATCTGCCCAAGGGCTACCAAATCAGCCAATACGAAATTCCGGTGGTGCAAGGCGGGGCCGTAGCCTTTGACTGGCAAGACGCTGCACACGAGGTGCGGCTGGTGCGCGCGCACCTCGAAGAAGACGCCGGCAAGTCGCTGCACGAAGACTTTGCGGGCATGAGCGGCATTGACCTCAACCGTGCCGGCACGCCGCTGCTTGAAATCGTCACCGAACCCGACATGCGCAGCAGCGCCGAGGCCGTGGCCTACGCGCGTGAGCTGCACCGGCTGGTGCGCTGGATTGGAATTTGCGACGGCAACATGCAAGAAGGCAGCTTTCGCTGCGACGCCAACGTCTCAGTGCGCCGTCCTGGGCAAGCGCTGGGCACGCGGCGCGAAATCAAAAACCTCAACAGTTTTCGCTTCATGCAGCAAGCCATTGACTTTGAGGTGCGCTGGCAAATTGAGCAACTGGAAGACGGCCACGCCATTGAGCAAGCCACCGTGCTGTTTGACCCCGATACCGGCGAAACCCGCGCCATGCG
>JAYPEA010000088.1:0-5642 GCA_038125525.1 Burkholderiaceae bacterium
AGCCAGAGCAATTAGAGTTTTTTTCATTAGAGAATCTCCAAAGTTGAGAAACAATGCGCCGTGAGGGAACGCCCACGGGCAGCCCCGAAAGGAAGCTGCGTGTATTCCATCAGAAGGCGCAGGGCCAAGCAAAGGTTTGCGGCACTTTTGTGGTTATTCTGTTGCTTGTGTGCAACGTAACTTGTTCAAAATCAAACACTTACAGCGAAATAAAAGAATATTTTGGTACTGTTTTTATTTGATTAATTGACTGTTTATTCAAATAAAGTAATGCTTAAAGACTCTATTTTGTCGTCAATTGACAACAGCCTGCGTACCCTTTGGGGCAAGCCGCACGCCAGCCGGCCCATGCCCACGCCTGAGGGTGCCGATTCGCCGGTAAGTGAATCACTCTCGCCCGAGGCCAAGCAACTCTCGGGCGCGTTGATGCGGGTGAACCACGTGGGTGAGGTGTGCGCACAGGCGCTGTACACCGGTCAGGCCTTGGGGGCGCGGGTGTTTCATCGCGACGAGCGGCTGGCGCAGCAGCTTGAGGCCGCCGGGCGCGAGGAGACCGACCACCTGGCCTGGACGCAGCAACGGCTGGACGCGTTGGGCGCGCGGCCGTCGCTGCTGAACCCCCTGTGGCACGCGGGCGCGTTTGCGCTGGGCTTGGCTGCCGCGGCGGTCGGGCGCGGCGCCAGTTTGGGCTTTGTGGTGGAAACTGAGCGTCAAGTGGAGGCGCATTTGGCCAGCCACCTGCAACGTCTACCGGCGCAAGACCACGCCTCGCGGGCGGTGGTGGCGCAAATGCAAGCCGACGAGGCGCGCCACGCCAACGAGGCCAAGCACGCCGGTGCGGCCGAACTGCCCCCGCCCTTGCGCGGCGCCATGCGCGCCATGGCCAAGGTCATGACCACGGTGGCGCACCGGGTGTAGCGCCCCGGCGCTGGGGCTTAGTCTTCCAGCACCTCCACGCTGTGCGTGAGGGTGGCGGTTTTGCCCAGCATCACGGTGGCCGAGCAAAACTTGTCGTGGCTTAACTGCACGGCGCGCTCCACGGCCTCCGCAGGCAGGGCGCGGCCACGTACCGTAAAGTGCATGTGAATGGCGGTAAACACCTTGGGTTCGGTCTCGGCGCGTTCGCTGGTGAGCTTGACGCTGCAGCCACGCACGTCGTGGCGGCCGCGTTTAAGAATCATCACCACGTCGTAGGCGCTGCAGCCCCCAGCGCCGGCCAGCACCGTCTCCATGGGGCGTGGGGCCAGGTTGGCGCCGCCAACCTCAGGGCGCTTGTCGTCGGGCGCGCCGTCCATGGCCAGCACGTGGCCGCTGCCGGTTTCGGCCACAAAACCCATGCCAGATCGGGTGCCGGTGGCCCCGGTCCACGTTACGGTGCATTCCATGCTGCCTCACTGTTTGCGGTGTACAGGGTCGTATTGTAGAAAGGCAGTGCGCGTATCATGGCCGCGGAGGAAAACATGGCCAAAACCCACGCCAAACGCCACGACTATTTGCAGCGCATTCTCACCGCCAAGGTGTACGACGTGGCGCACGAGACGCCACTTGAGCCCGCGCCGTTGCTTAGCCGCAAGCTGCACAACAAGGTGCTGCTTAAGCGCGAAGACCAGCAACCGGTGTTCAGCTTTAAATTGCGCGGCGCGTACAACAAAATGGCGCACCTCAGCGCCGAGCAGTTGGCCCACGGGGTGGTGTGTTCATCGGCAGGTAACCACGCGCAGGGCGTGGCCTTGTCGGCGCAAAAGCTGGGCGTGCGCGCCGTCATCGTCATGCCCGAGACCACCCCCCAACTCAAGGTAGACGCGGTGCGCGCGCTGGGCGCCGAGGTTGAGCTGGCCGGCGAGAGCTACTCAGACGCCTACGACCGCGCCTTGCAGCGCGAGGCGGCCGAGGGCCTAACCTTTGTGCACGCCTTTGACGACCCGGACGTGATTGCCGGCCAAGGCACCATTGGCATGGAGGTGCTGCGGCAACAACAAGGCCCGCTGGACGCGGTGTTTGTGGCCATTGGCGGCGGTGGACTGGTGGCGGGCGTGGGCAGCTACATCAAGGCCGTACGGCCCGAGGTAAAGGTGGTGGGGGTGCAAATGGCCGACTCCAACGCCATGCAACAGTCGCTGCAAAGCGGCAGGCGCCTCATGCTGGGCGACGTGGGGCTGTTCTCGGACGGCACCGCCGTCAAACAAGTGGGGCAAGAAACCCTGCGCCTGGCGCGCGAGGTGGTGGACGACATCGTAACGGTTGACACCGACGCGGTGTGCGCGGCCATTAAAGACGTGTTTGCCGACACCCGCAGCATCGTGGAGCCCGCCGGCGCCTTGTCGGTGGCGGCCATTAAACAATACGTGGCGCAGCACAAAACCAAAGGCCAAACCTACGCCGCCATTTTGTGTGGCGCCAACATGAACTTTGACCGGCTGCGCTTTGTGGCCGAACGCGCCGGCGTGGGCGAAGAGCGCGAGGCCTTGTTTGCCGTAACCATGCCTGAGGCGCGCGGCAGCTTTTTGCGCTTTGTTGAGCTCATTGGCAAGCTGCCCGGTGGGGCGCGCAACGTCACCGAGTTCAACTACCGCATGCAAGACGCAAAAACCGCCCACGTGATGGTGGGCGTGACCACGCGCAAAGGCGAAAGCACCAAGTTGGCCCAGCACTTTATTAAGCACGGCTTTGCCACGCTTGACCTAACCCACGACGAACTGGCCAAGGAACACCTGCGCCACATGGTGGGCGGCGCCAATGTACAAAACGAACGGCTGCTGCGCTTTGTGTTTCCGGAGCGGCCCGGGGCGTTGCTTAAATTTTTGTCGCTCATGCAGCCCGACTGGAACATCAGCCTGTTCAACTACCGCAACCAAGGCGCGGACTACGGCAAGATTTTGGTGGGCCTACAGGTGCCGCGCGGGCAGCAGGCCGAGTACAAGCGCTTTTTGCAATCGCTGGGTTACCCCTACGTAGACGAGACCGACAACCCGGTGTACGCGCTGTTTCTTAAATCTGCTACGGCTGCGGCATGAGCACCACGCTCGAGGGCCAACTGGTGGTGGCGATTTCGTCACGTGCGCTGTTTGACTTTGAAGAAGAAAACCTGGTGTTTGAAAACACCAACGACCGCGCCTACATGCAGCTGCAACTCGAGCGGCTGGAACAACCCGCACCGCCCGGGGTGGCGTTTTCGTTGGTCAAAAAATTGTTGGCTTTTAATCAGCCCGATGCACCACGGGTGGAGGTGGTGATTTTGTCGCGCAACGACCCGGTCAGCGGCATGCGTGTGTTTCGCTCAGCCAAGCATTACGGCTTGCCAATACAACGCGGCAGCTTCACGCGTGGGCGTGAACCCTGGCGCTACCTCAAACCGCTGCAAGCCAATTTGTTTTTGTCCACGCACTTAAGCGACGTGCGCGCCGCCTTGCAAGCAGGCGTGCCAGCCGCACAGGTGTACCCGCAGGCCGCGCGCGCCTCAGACGCCCACCCCAACGAGGTACGCATTGCCTTTGACGGCGACGCGGTGCTGTTTGGCGACGAGGCCGAACAGGTGTTTGCCCAAGGTGGGCTGGACGCCTTTGTGCACCACGAAACCCAGCGCGCCACGCAGCCGCTACCCGACGGCCCCTTCAAGCCCTTGCTGGCGGCGCTGCACACGCTACAAGCGGCCAACCAGGCCCCGGTTAGGCTGCGCACCGCGCTGGTGACCGCGCGCAGCGCGCCGGCACACGAGCGCGCCATCCGCACCCTGATGAACTGGCAAATTGACGTGGACGAGGCCTTGTTTTTGGGCGGCCTACCCAAGGGCGGGTTTTTACGCGAATTCGAGCCCGATTTTTTCTTTGACGACCAAACCGGCCACGTGGCCTCTGCCGCGCACCACGTGCCCGCTGGACATGTGGCCAGCGGCGTGCGCAACCATCCCACCCAATGAACACCCCCACCCTTGCGCCCCGGCTGGCAAACTGGCGCGACAAAGCGCGCATGCTGCGCGTGTTTTTGCGCCGGGCCTGGACGCTGGCCCTGCCCTACTTCAACCACCGCGAGCACAAATGGCGCGCGCGCGCCATGCTGGTGGCCATCGTGGCGCTGAATTTGGGCAGCGTGTACATGCTGGTGCAAATTAACGCGTGGAACCGCGTGTTTTACGACGCGCTGCAAGCGCGCGACGCCGAGGTGTTTTGGCAGCAGCTGGGGCGCTTTTTGTTGCTGGCCCTGGGCTACGTCATGATTGCCGTGTACCAGTTTTACCTCACCCAATTGCTCAGCGTACGCTGGCGCACGTGGCTGACCGAAAACTACGTGCAACGCTGGCTGCGCGGCCAAGCCTATTACCGCATGGAGCTGCTGCGCTACCAGCAAGCCAACGGGCAACCCACCGACAACCCCGACCAGCGTATTCACGAAGATTTGGACCAATTCACCAGCTACACCATGGGCTTGGTGATGGGGCTGCTCAATGCGGTGGTCACGCTGGTGAGTTTTGTCGGCATCTTGTGGGCCCTATCGGGCAGCTTTTCGTTTTATGTGGGCTCGCAGCCGGTCACGATTCCGGGCTTTATGGTGTGGATGGCGCTGTTGTACTGCGCCGCGGGCAGCTGGCTTACGCATGTGATTGGGCGCCCTCTGTCGGGCCTGATGTTCAAGCAGCAACGGGTAGAGGCCGACTTCAGGCACCAGCTCATTCGTCTGCGTGAGTACAGCGACGCGGTGGTGCTCGACCACGGCGAGGGGGTAGAGAAGTCGCGCTTGCAACGCCGCTTTGGCGCGGTGCTGACCAACTACATTCAATTGCTGCTGGCGCGCAAGCGCTTAACGTGGTTCACCGTGGGCTTTAACCAAATGGCGGTGGTGTTTCCGTTTGTGGTGGCCGCGCCGCGCTTTTTTAGTGGCGCCATTCAACTGGGGCAGCTGATGCAAATTGCCTCGGCCTTTGGCCGGGTGCAAGATGGGCTGAGTTGGTTTGTGGACAATTACAGCGGCTTGGCGCAGTGGTACGCCACCACCGAACGCTTGACCCTATTTGAGACCGCGCTTGAGCGTGCCGCGGCACTGGATAACGCGCCACAACGCGCAGACGCCGAGGCCAACGAGCCCAGCGTGGTGTGCACCGAGCAGCTCAACGTGGCCTTGCCAAACGGCCAGGCGCTGCTACAGGGGGTGAGTTTGCGCTTGTTGCCCGGGCAGAGCTGGTGGCTGCAAGGGCCATCGGGCACCGGCAAATCCACGCTGCTGCGCACCTTGGCCGGCGTGTGGCCGTGGTACCAAGGGCAGCTGTGGCATACCCATGGCTTTGAAGCCAACGCCATGTTTTTGCCGCAACGTGCGTACTTTCCCAACGCGCCGCTGCGCGAGGCGTTGTGCTACCCGCAAGCATCTGACCAATTTGAAGACGCCACGCTGCAAGGGGTGTTGCAAGAAGTGGGGCTGGGGCCGTTGGCCCAGCGCCTGGCTGAAGAAGCCAACTGGTCACAAACCTTGTCGGGGGGCGAGCAGCAACGCCTGGCCCTGGCCCGCGCGTTGCTTAAGCGCCCGCGCTGGTTGTTTTTGGACGAAGCCACCAGCGCCCTGGACGAGGCCACCGAACAACGCTTGTACGCCGTGTTGTTGCAGCGCATGCAAGCGGACCACGGCGTCGTGGTGTCGGTGGCACACCGCCC
>JAYPEA010000089.1:0-5063 GCA_038125525.1 Burkholderiaceae bacterium
GCAAAGTAGTGACACTCGGTGTGCACCACCAAGCCAATTACCGCACCACCGTGAATGTCAAGAACGCCCGAGTCAATCAACCAGCCGTTGACGGCGGTGTCAAACCAACTGTAGTACACCACGTTGTTGACGTGGCCGTACACGTCGTTGTCGGCCCAGCGCGTGGTGATACCGCGCTGTACCGCATAGTGGCTCAGCGGCAGAGGCTCTGGTCGTGACATGGCAACACCTTGGACGGGACGCAAATTAAACACGGCTGAGTTTATGTCATCGTTGCCCCATCACCCGCCGCGCCATGCCGCCAACGCCAGTGCCACGGTGTGCGCCTGCGCGCGCACCGTGTGTTCAATGGGCTCGGCGTAGCCGCCCCCCATGGTCAAAACCAAGGGCACGCCCAAGGTCTGCGCCCAGTGCAGCACCATGGCGTCGCGCCGGGCCATGCCATCGGTGGTTAAAGCCAGCCGCCCCAGGCGGTCGATGGCCAGCACATCGGCGCCGGCGATGTAAAACACCATATCCGGGCCAAACGCTGTTATCTCGGGCAAAGCCTGAGCCAGTGCCTCTATGTACGTTGCGTCGTCGCAGCCATCGGGCAGCGGCACGTCGCGCGAGCTACGGGCCTTACGAAACGGAAAATTTTTGTCGCCGTGCAGCGACAGGGTGAAGACGGAATGGTCTTGGTCAAACACCTCGGCGGTGCCGTTCCCTTGGTGTACGTCCAGATCCACCACCGCCACGCGCCGAATGCGACGGGGCCAGGCATGCTGCAAAACGCGGGTGGCCACGGCCACATCGTTGAACACGCAAAAACCGCCGCCGGCAGCAACCTTGGCGTGATGCGTGCCACCGGCCAAATTGCAGGCGATGCCATCGTGCAGCGCCGCGTGCGCGGCGGCCACCGTGGCCCCAACCGAGCGCCTGGCGCGCGCCACCAACGCCGCGCTCCATGGCAGGCCAATTTCGCGTTGCGCCGATGCCGGCAAGGTCCCCGTGTGCACGGCCTGGACATACGCCGGGTCGTGCACCAGCGTTAAAGCGGCATCCTCAATGGCAGCGGCTGGCTGCAAACGCAACCCCTGGGCCTCTAAAGGGCGCACCTGTGCCACCAACGCCGCATATTTGGCCATGGGAAACCGGTGCCCAGGTGGCAACGGCAGCACCGATTGGTCTGGAAAGAACGCTTGCACGGGCAGCCAAATCCTTTTTTAGATTTTTTAGTCTAATAACAACAAAAAATGCGCAAAACACTTGCGCACCTCGGTGGAAACCCTATACTGACACCCATGTTGCAGTGCAGCATTGGAAAGAAAAAGAAGGCGTCATCACCAATTACACAAAGATGACGCAGAGAGTTTTCACTTTTTTCTTAAATTTGGATTTGAAGGAGTTTCTTATGATCACCATTGAACAAATCGCGTCCATGCAGAAAGCTAACGTAGAAGCACTTTTTGGTTTGAGCCAAAAAACTTTCGAAAGCGCCGAAAAACTCGTCGACCTCAACCTGCAAGTTTCTCGTGAAGCCCTGGCCGAAAGCGCCGACAACACGCACGCTGTGCTGAGCGTCAAAGACGCCCAAGAACTGGTGGCCCTGCAATCTGCGCTGCTGCAGCCTCTGGCTGAGAAAACCGCCGCCTATGCCCGCCAAGTGTATGAAATTTATCAAGGCTACGGCGCGGAATTGAGCAAGGCCGCCGAGGAGCAGTTTGCCGATTCGCAGAGCAAATTCAACACTATGGTGGAAACCGCAGCCAAAAACGCACCCGCTGGCTCCGAGACGGCTGTCGCCGTGCTCCGCTCGACGGTTGCCGCAGCCAACAACGCCGTAGAATCGGTTCAGAAAGTCGTCAAGCAGGCTTCGGAGCTGGTAGACGCAAACGTTTCGACCATCGCTCGTGCCGCTAGCCCGGCCAAGACCGCCTCGAAGAAGCGCGCGGCCGCCTAATTTGGCGTAAAGGTTGTCTCCTCGGGTTCGTAAGCGGATTTCGATCCCAGAACCCTTAGCCCGGCCCCCAAGGCCGGGTTTTTTTATGGGCGCCCCCCAGCCAGGCCCCACGCCACAGGCTAAAGTATGGGCTGCTACCCATAACCAAAAGGAGTTCGCCGTGCAAATTCAAGGCAACGTATTCATCGTCACTGGCGCGGCCTCGGGGCTGGGTGAGGGCACGGCCAAACGCCTTGCCGAGCAGGGCGCCACCGTGATCGTGGCCGACTTACAAGAAGACAAAGGCCAAGCCCTGGCGCAGACCATCGGCGGGCGCTTTGTGCGCTGTGACGTGACCCAAGAGGCCGACGCCGCAGCCGCGGTGGCGGCGGCCACCGAGGCGGGCAACCTGGCGGGGCTGGTGAACTGCGCGGGCATTGCCACGGCGGAGAAAACCGTGGGTAAAACGGGGCCCCACTCGCTTGAGCTGTTTACCCGAACCCTCATGATCAATTTGGTGGGCACCTTCAACATGATTCGCGTGGCCGCCCACGCCATGTCGGGCAACACCCCAAACGCCGGGGGCGAGCGCGGCGTGATAGTGAACACCGCTTCGGTGGCTGCATACGACGGCCAAATCGGCCAAGCCGCCTACAGTGCCTCCAAGGGCGGCGTGGTGGGCATGACCTTGCCCATCGCGCGCGACTTGGCACGCAGCGGCATACGCAACATGACCATTGCCCCTGGAATTTTTGGAACCCCCATGTTGTTTGGTCTGCCGCAAGAGGTGCAGGACTCGCTGGCCGCTGGCGTACCGTTTCCCAGTCGACTGGGCACCCCTTCGGATTACGCCGCGTTGGCCCAGCACATCATTGAAAACGACATGCTCAACGGCGAAGTCATCCGCCTCGATGGCGCGATTCGTTTGGCGCCGCGGTAAGTGGCCCCGTCGGCCTCGTTCACGTGAGTATTCCAACCGACTTCCTGCACGACCTGCTGTCGCGGGTGGACATCGTTGAGTTGATTGGACGTCACGTCAAACTCAAGCGTGGCGGCGCCAATCACATGGGGCTATGCCCCTTTCATGGAGAAAAAAGCCCATCGTTTAGCGTCAGCGCCAGCAAGCAGTTTTTTCATTGCTTTGGTTGCGGCAAACACGGCGATGCGGTTGGCTTTTTGATGGAACATGCTGGCTTGAGCTTTCCCGAAGCCGTGCGCGAACTGGCCCAAGAGGTGGGCTTGGAGATACCGCAAACCCGGCCGCTTGACACCGAGCAACGCGCCCAGGCCGAGGCCAACCGGCAGCGCCAGCTCTCGTTGCACGAAACCCTGCAAGCCGCCGCGCGCGCCTACCAAAACGCACTCAAACATCATCCACCGGCCATCGCGTATTTGAAGGGGCGCGGCCTGACCGGCGCCATCGCCAAGCGCTACGGTTTGGGCTATGCGCCGGCAGGATGGCGCGCCTTGGCCGGCCTGCTGCCGGACTATCAAGCCCCACAACTGGTGGAGTCGGGCTTGGTGATTGCCGAAGACGAAGACACCACCAACGCGCAAGGCAAGCGCTACGACCGCTTTCGCGACCGCATCATGTTTCCGATTCGTGATGCGCGCGGCAACATGATTGGCTTTGGCGGGCGCGTACTGGGAGCGGGCGAACCCAAGTACCTCAACTCGCCCGAAACCCCGGTGTTCCATAAAGGGCGCTCACTTTACGGTTTGTTTGAGGCCAGACGCGCCATTCAACAGCAAGGCCTGGCCTTGGTGGTGGAAGGTTATATGGACGTGGTGGCCCTGGCCCAGCACGGCGTGGGGCACGCCGTGGCCACACTGGGCACGGCCTGCACCGCCGAGCATCTGCAGTTGCTGCTGCGCCATACCAGCACCGTGGTATTTGCTTTTGACGGCGACGCCGCAGGCCAACGTGCCGCGCACAAGGCCATGCTGGCCACGTTACCGCTGGTGAACGACACCCGCACTTTTCGATTTTTGTTTTTGCCCACTGAGCATGACCCCGACAGTTTTGTCCGCGCTCAGGGCAGCGAGGCATTTGACCAGCAAGTGGCGCAAGCCACGCCGCTGAGCGAGTGGATGCTACAAAGCAGCGCCACCGACCTTGACTTAAACACCGCCGAAGGCCGCAGCCAGCTGGCCGCCAAAATGAAGCCACTGTGGCAAGCCATACCCAGCCACACCCTGTTCAGTCAGCAAATGCTGCGTGCGGTCTCCCAAGCCAGCCAAACCCCAGCCGATGCCCTGATGCAGCACTACCAGGCCGACCGGGCCGCACCCCGTGCGGTAGCGCCTCAACCCGCAACGGCCAAACGACCCCTGCCTCCCCCCAGGCGCGCGCTTGGGCAACTGCCCAAACGAGGGCAACACGCGCTGCGGCTGCTGATGACGCAAGGGCAGGCTTGGTCGTGGCTGGCACCGGCCGAGCAGCAGCTGCTGCGGCAAATGCCCGGTACCCTGGGGCAATTGGCGCAGTGGTTAGAAAACCAGTGGAACACCCACGGCGCGCAAAGCTGGGCGCAAAGACGCCTGAACCTGCCCGATGGCGAACTGGGCCAGCTCGCCAGCCAACTGATGCAGCCCGACGATCCGGGCGAGGGCATGACACCCGAGGACGCGCGCTACGAACTCAGCGAGCTGTTGCGGCTCATGCACATCGACGACTTGCAGGCCCAGCAGCGCCAAGCGTTGACGCTGATGCCGCAAGACCCCGCCAGTCAGGCCCGATATCGGGCGTTGGCCGCACGCATCGCTGAGCTAAAAAAGCCTACCGTTCAGTCCCACTAATGGTATAATCCACCTCGCTTGAGACGAATGCCCCGAGCGGCTCTTTTGTCAGGGTCTCAGGCCTTCCCAGTTTCATGCCAGACGGCGCCACTGCCAGCGCCGCAGCAAGCTTTTGCCAAAAAAGGACCAGCATGGCCACCACGAGTCAAAAACGCAGCACCCCGGCCCCCAGCGCCACCCGGAAAAAGCCGGCGCCAGCCAAAGCACCAGCAGCCAGCAAAGCCAAGGCCGCCAAAGCCGCCACCCCATCTGCTGCCAAAAAAACCGTTGCGGCAAAACCCAAACCCGCCCGCGCTGCGCAGGCCACGGCACCCAAAGCCCAGGTAAAAGCTGCGTCGGCCAA
>JAYPEA010000090.1:0-5051 GCA_038125525.1 Burkholderiaceae bacterium
GTGGCGCCAATGGGGTGCCCCAGTGAGATACCCGAGCCGTTGGGGTTGACTTTGGCTGGGTCGAGTTCAAGGTCGCGAATCACGGCGCATGCCTGTGCGGCAAACGCCTCGTTGGCTTCGATCACGTCAAGGTCGGCCACGGTTAGGCCCGTGCGCTGCAGCAGGCGTTGCGTGGCCGGCACCGGGCCAATGCCCATGATTTTGGGCTCCACCCCGGCGTGGGCGTATCCGACCAAGCGGGCCATGGGCTTGATGCCGCGCGCCTTGGCCGCGTCAGCTTCCATCAGCAGCACCGCGGCCGCCGCGTCGTTAATGCCCGAGGCGTTACCTGCGGTCACGGTGCCGTTTTCTTTCAAAAATACGGGTTTGAGTTTGGCCATGTCTTGCATGGTGCAGCCGGTGCGAAAGTGTTCGTCGCGGTCAAACACCACCTCGCCCTTGCGCGTTTGCTGCACCACCGGCACGATTTGCGAGGCAAAGTAGCCCGACTCGGTGGCGTGTTGGGCGCGCTGGTGGCTTTGCACCGCCAGTTCGTCTTGCTGCTGGCGCGTAATACCCCATTGCGCGGCGATGTTCTCGGCAGTCACGCCCATGTGAATGGCATGAAATGGGTCGTGCAGCGCGCCCACCATCATGTCCACCAACTGGCTATCGCCCATGCGTACGCCCCAGCGACTGCCCAAGCTGGCGTATGGGGCCCGGCTCATGTTTTCGGCGCCGGCACCAATGGCCACGTCGCAGTCGCCCAGCATCACGGCTTGGCTGGCCGAGACAATGGCTTGCAAGCCCGAGCCGCACAAACGGTTGACGTTAAAGGCCGGCGTGCCCAGGGCGCAGCCGCCATCGAGTGCGGCCACGCGCGACAAATACATATCACGTGGTTCGGTGTTGACCACATGACCAAAGGCCACGTGCCCGACATCGCTGCCGTCAACGCCGCCGCGCGTCAGCGCCTCGCGCACCACGGTGGCCCCCAGGGTGGTGGGGGGTACGTCTTTGAGGCTGCCGCCAAAGGTGCCAATGGCGGTGCGCACGGCGCTTACAACAACCACTTCTCGAGTCATTTCAGGTTCCTTTTTTTTGTTGCAATGGGTTTACTTTTTCCAGGTGTCTTTAAGCGAGACAGCACGGTTAAACACCGCGCGGCCTACGCCGTGCTCTAGCCGATCAGCCACAAAGTAGCCGTGTCGTTCAAACTGAAAACGGGCCTCGGGCGCGGCTTGTGCGGCGCTTGGCTCGACGTAGCCTTGGGCGGTGGACAGGCTATGGGGGTTAAGGTCAAGCAACATGTCGCGGCCGCCACTGCCGGGTTGCTCGGCGCCAAACAGGCGGTCGTATAGGCGTACCGTGGCCGGCACCGCATCGTGTTGGCTCAACCAGGTGATGACGCCTTTGACCTTGATCGCGCTGGCCCCGGCGGTGCCGCTTTTGGTCTCGGGCAACACCTCGGCGTGTACCTCGGTGACTTCGCCTTTGTCGTTGAGCTGCGCGCCGGTGCAACGCACCACAAAGCCATATTTCAGGCGCACCATGTTGCCTTGGTACAAGCGAAAAAACCCCTTGGGCGGCTGCAGGGCAAAGTCTTCGCGGTCAATCCATAAGGTGGCGCCCATGCCAAATGCACGTTGTCCGCGTTGGGGCTGTTGCGGATGCACCGGGGCGCTGCACGGCTCGATGTGTCCGGCGCCAAATACTTCTTCCCAGTTGGTCAGGCGCAAGGGCAGCGGGTCAAGTACCGCCATGGCGCGTTCGGCCTCGGCCTCTAAGGTGTCGCGCAGCGCGCCTTCAAGCACCTCATGGTCAATCCAGCTGTCGGCCTTGCTCACACCAATGCGCTCGGCAAACAGGCGTATTGCCGCAGCGCTGTAGCCACGCCGGCGTAACCCGGCCAAGGTCGGCAGGCGTGGGTCGTCCCAGCCTTGCACGTGGCCTTCGTGCACCAGTTGTGCCAATTTGCGTTTGCTGGTGACCACATGGCTGAGATTGAGCCGAGCAAATTCGTGCTGACGCGGCGGCGGTGACTGAATCAGGCCACCTTGGGTTAAGTGCGCCAACAGCCAGTCGTAAAACGGGCGCTGGTCTTCAAATTCCAGCGTGCAAATGCTGTGCGTGATGCACTCGAGCGCGTCTTCAATAGGATGCGCAAAGGTGTACATGGGGTAAATGCACCAGGCGTTGCCTGTTTGGTGGTGTGTGGCGTGCTTGATGCGGTACAGCGCGGGGTCACGCAGGTTGAGGTTGGGGCTGGCCATGTCAATGCGCGCGCGCAGCACCGCCGCCCCGTCGGGCAGTTCGCCCGCGCGCATGGCGGCAAATCGGGCCAGATTTTCAGCCACGCTGCGTTGGCGGTACGGGCTGTCTACGCCAGGGCGTGAGAAGTCGCCGCGGTTGTGGCGCATGGCCTCGGGGCTTTGCTCGTCGACGTAGGCCAGGCCTTGCTCAATCAAGTAGCACGCCGCCTGGTACATGAATGCAAAGTAATCGCTGGCGCGGTATAAGTGGTTTTGCTCGCCGCGTTGCCAGTCAAAGCCCAACCAGCGCACCGTCTCCAAAATACCGCGAACGTAGTCTTCGTTTTCGCGCTCGGGGTTGGTGTCGTCCAGGCGCAAATGGCACACCCCTTCATAGCTTTGCGCCAGGCCAAAATTAAGACAAATGCTTTTGGCGTGGCCAATGTGCAGGTGGCCGTTGGGTTCGGGCGGAAACCGGGTGCGTATCTTGGCCGGGTCAGGGTTGGCTTGGGCGTGATGGCTGGCGTCGCCCGGGCTGCCAGCCCAGCGACGGGTGGCGTAGGTGCCGTGGGCCAAGTCGGTGTCAATGATGTGGCGCAAAAAATTGGCCGGTGCAGCGTCGGTGCTCATGGTGTGCAAATTGTAGGGGGCAAGTCCGAGGCGATAATCGGGCCGCAACAGCGGCACCGGGCGGCCGCAGCAAGCGAAAGGCGGCAAATGGAGACGATGGGGCTGGTCAAGGCGTTGGTCATGGGCGTGGTTGAGGGACTGACGGAGTTTTTGCCGATTTCCTCGACTGGGCACCTGATTGTTGCCGGCAGCCTGCTGGGCATGACCGACGCCAAGAGCAAGGTGTTTGACATTGCCATTCAAACCGGTGCCATGGGTGCGGTTTTTTTGGTTTACTGGCAACGCGTCGTTGGTGTGGTGCGTGGGCTGCCCAGCCAGGCGCAGGCCCGGCGTTTTGTGCGCAACGTGCTGGTGGCGTTTTTTCCGGCGGTGGTGTTGGGGCTGGCGTTTGGCAAACTCATTAAGGCGCATTTGTTTAACGCCGAGGCCGTGGCGCTGGCCTTGGTGGTGGGCGGGGTCATTATTTTGTGGGCTGAACGACGCACCATGGTGGCCCGGGTGCATGCCGTGGACGACATGAGCGCAGGCGATGCGTTTAAGGTGGGGCTGGCGCAGTGTCTGGCGCTGATTCCGGGCACCAGCCGCAGCGGCGCCACCATTATTGGCGGCATGGCGTTTGGCCTAAGCCGCCAAACGGCCACCGAGTTTTCGTTTTATTTGGCCATGCCAACCTTGGTGGGGGCGGGGGCGTACAGCCTGTATCAAGAGCGCGCTTTGCTGGCCTGGAGCGACTGGCCGTGGTTTGCGGTGGGCTTGGTGGCGGCGTTTTTTAGCGCCTGGTGGTGCATTCGTTGGTTGTTGCGCTACGTGGCCACGCACAGTTTTGCACCGTTTGGCTGGTACCGCATTGTGTTTGGTGCCTTAATTTTGGTTAGCAGTGCCATGGGCTGGATTGACTGGTAAGCCGCATGGGAACCCTGTTGCCTTTGGGTAGTTTGTTTGGTGGCGCGGGCCTGCTGGTGGTAGGCGTGGGATTGTTGTTTTCGGTGCTGGGTTTGCGCGCTGGGTTGGCCGATTTTTCCACCATCACCACCGGGGCCGTGATGTCGGCGTATTTTGTGGGCTATGCCGCTGGGGTGTTTGGCTGCCCCGCGCTGATTCGGCGCATTGGTCACATTCGGGCCTTCGCCGCCATGGCGTCGGTGGCCTCTACCATGCCCATCTTGCACGCGCTATGGGTTAACCCATGGTTTTGGGGCGTGTTGCGCTTTGTCACTGGCGCGTGTTTGGTGGGCTTGTACATTGCGGTGGAGAGTTGGCTCAACGCCGTGGCGCCGCGTGAGAAACGCGGTAAGGTATTTGCCGCTTACCTCACCGTAACATTTTTGGCCTTGGCCCTGGGGCAGTTGCTGTTGCTCTTTGGTGAGCCGCTGGGCTTTGTGCCGTTTGTTATGGTCTCGGTTCTTTTGTCGTTTGCGTTGTTGCCCATTACGCTTACGCCTTTGGCCGAACCCGCGGTGACTGAGGCGCCGCGTTTTTCTATGGCTTTTTTGTGGCAAGCTTCGCGCCTTGGCGTGGTGGGAGCATTGGTCTCGGGCATGCTTAGCGGGGCATTTTTTGGCTTAGGTGCGGTGTTTGCGCAGCGTGTTGGTATGTCAGCTTCAGGCGTGGCGGTGTTTATGGCCTGCACCATTTTGGGTGGGGCCGCGTTTCAATGGCCAGTTGGTCATTGGTCAGACCGGGCCGATCGCCGTCATGTGCTGTTTTGGGTGGCAAGCGGTACCGCCGCCGCTGCGGTGTTGGGGTACGCCGTGTTGTGGTTGCAGCCTTGGCTATTGGTGCCGGTGGCGGTGGTGCTTGGCGGTTTGATGTTTTCAGTGTATGGCCTGAGCGTGGCGCACGCCAACGATTGGGTGGACGCCAGCCGTACCCTGGAGCTCACCGGCGGCTTGCTGTTGGTGCATGGCTTTGGGGCCGCGCTGGGGCCAATGGTTGCTGGGGTATTGATGGACGGCTGGGGCCCGGGTAGCTTGTTGCTGTACGTGGCTTTGGTCACGTCGCTGCTGGCGCTGTTTGCGCTGCGGGTGTTGTCGGTTTCGCGTGCGGTGCCCGCCAGCGAGAAGGTGGATTTTGTGCCAACGCCAGCCAGCTCACCAGCGGTGCTGCAGTTGGACCCGCGGCAAGACGAGGGGCAAGCCAGCGGGGTTTAGTTGCTGCCGTGTTGGCGCGCCAGCCGCTTGAGCTCGTACA
>JAYPEA010000091.1:0-4056 GCA_038125525.1 Burkholderiaceae bacterium
TGTTAACTGTCAACCCAGGTTTACGCCCATGACCCACGTTGTCACCGAATCCTGTATCAACTGCAAGTACACCGACTGTGTCGATGTCTGCCCAGTGGACTGCTTTCGAGAGGGGCCCAACTTCCTCACCATTGACCCCGACGAATGCATTGACTGTGCCGTGTGCATTCCCGAGTGTCCGGTCTCGGCTATTTACGCCGAAGAAGACGTCCCAGCCGACCAGCAGCACATGATTGCGCTCAACGTCGAGCTCGCGCGTTTACCCAACTGGCCCAGCATCACCCGGCGCAAGGCACCAGCGGCCGACGCCGACGATTGGCAAAACGTCACCGACAAACTGCAGCACCTGCAACGCTAGCCCACGCCGCCTTTGGCGGCGGCTCACTTCTTCTTCATGACCGACACCCTCGCCACCCCTTCTCCCACCGAAGCCGACGCCGTCATCATTGGCGCCGGGCCGGTTGGCCTGTTTCAGGTTTTTGAACTCGGCCTGCTCGAAATCAAAGCCCACGTGATTGACACCCTGCCTTACCCCGGCGGGCAACCGGTTGAGCTGTACCCTGACAAACCGATTTTTGATATCCCGGCCGTGCCGGTGTGCACCGGGCGCGAACTCACCGACGCGCTGCTCAAGCAAATCGAGCCTTTTGGCGCCACGTTTCACCTGGGCCAAGAGGTCACTGAGGTTGAGCCACAACAAGACGGCCGGTTTTTGCTCACCACCTCTAAAGGCACCGTGCTGCTCACCCGCACCATCTTTATTGCTGCAGGCGTGGGCGCGTTTCAGCCTCGCACCCTTAAGGTCGAAGGCATTGAGGCCTTTGAGGGCCAACAGGTTTTTTACCGGGTCAAAAACCCAGCCGACTTTGCTGGCAAAAACCTCATGGTGGTCGGCGGTGGTGACTCGGCGCTGGACTGGGCCCTGAACTTTGCCACCGCTGAGGCACACCGCGCCGAGAGCGTGATTTTGGTGCACCGCCGCGACGGCTTTAAGGCCGCACCGGCCAGCGTGGCCAAAATGCGCGAGCTGTGCGAGGCCTTGGAAATGCAGTTTTTGGTGGGACAAGTCACCGGCTTGGACGTGGCCAACGGCACCCTACAAGGCGCCAAGGTCACGGGCGCCGATGGCGTCACCCGTGTGGTGCCGCTCGATGCGATGCTGGTGTTCTTTGGGCTCTCGCCTAAGCTTGGCCCCATTGCGCACTGGGGCTTAGACATTGAGCGCAAGCAATTGGTGGTGGACACCGAAAAGTTCTCGACCAACATACCAGGCATTTTTGCCGTAGGCGACATCAATACCTACCCAGGCAAGAAAAAGCTGATTCTCTCGGGATTTCACGAATGCGCCTTGGCCGCGTTTGGTGCCGCGCCGTTTATCTTTCCCGAGAAAAAAATTCACCTCCAGTACACCACCACCAGTCCCAAATTGCACAAAGTGCTCGGCGTTGAAACGCCAGTGTTTGACTGAACATGAGCCGCTTCAAAGACCAATGCGTTGTGGTAACTGGCGCAGCAAAAGGCCTAGGATTTGCCATCACGCAGGCGTTTTTGCAAGAGCAAGCGCGAGTTGCGGCGCTGGATTGGGACGCAGACGGACTTGCACTGGCCTGGGCTGATCAGCCAGTAACGCCGCACGTTTCGGTCGCCGTGGATGTCACCGACCACGATGCGTTGCAGCACGCCCTAGAGCAAGCCCACCGCCAACTGGGTGGCCTTGACATCATGGTCGCCAACGCCGGCATCGGCAAAAGAGTGCCCGCGGTCGACATCCCTGTGGATGAATTCGAGCGCGTTATCCAGACCAACCTCAATGGGGTTTTCTATTGCAACCGCTTGGCGGCAAGACTCATGCCCGATAAAGGCGGAGCAATCGTGAACATGGCTTCGGTTATGGGTCTATCGGGCGGCATCTTTCCGCATGCTGTGTACCAAGCGAGCAAAGGGGCCGTGGTCAACTTAACGCGGGCCTTGGCGCTTGAGTGGGCACCGCGCAACATCCGCGTCAACGCCGTGGCGCCAACCTTCGTCAAAACGCCCCTCACCGAGCCGCTTTTTGCCAACGAAGCGTGGACGAAAGCGGTCATGGCCACCGCGGCGCTGGGCCGATTGCCTGAACCAGCCGACATCGCCCATGCTGTGTTGTTTTTGGCAAGCAATGAGGCACGATTCATTACCGGTCATACGCTGCCGGTAGACAGCGGCTACCTCGCACGCTAGCCCACAGTCCGATGGCTGCGGCCGCAGCCAACACCCACCAAGAAGCCGACCAGCCGCCCCCCGTGGCCACCGCCCACGCCACCAACGGAGGGCCCAAAAACTGTCCTGCAGCCATGCACTGCTGAACAAATCCCATTGAGGTGGCTACCGTGTCATCCGACGGAGCCAAACGCACGCCCAACGAAAACAAAGCCCCGGGTATGCAGCCGCCAACCGCCGAGAAGCACACCACCGCGCCGTAACGCCAAGCAAACGACACCTGGTCGCCGGCTTGAAACGCTACCCACGTCGCCGCGGCCATGGTAACGAACCCCATCGACAGCAACGTCTCGTACCGCCAGCCGCGATGCAACAGCCGGCCTGAGGCCACGTTACCCGTCATGTTGGCCAAGGACGCCAAGCCGGTGAGTATGCCGGCCTGCGCGCCGCCAATACCCGCTTGCGCATACACCGAAGGCAAAAAACCAATCACGGTGATCCACTGCGTGGAATAACAACAAAACGCCAACGCCACACGCCGCACACCCGGCGTCTTGAGTGTGGTGACCAGCTTGGCTGCCCAAAGCGACCAAAACGCGGCGTTGGCCTCGGTGGTGGGTGAATCGGGTGGTAAAAAGCGCCATAGCAGCCCACTCATTAACGCCGAGACACCGGCAAGCCCAAGCCACAACCCTTCCCAGTTGACGGCGGCAAGCACCGCTGCGCCAACCAACATGGCAGTGGCGGTTCCAATGGGCATATAGGCACCCCACCAGCCGAGATAAAGCGACAAACGGCTGGGCTCCACGAGTCGTCGTATCAGACTGGGCGCAGGCAGCGCCGACATCAAAAAGCCAGCCCCTTCGATGCCCCGCCAAACCAACAACGCTTCGGGACTGTTTGAAGTGGCGCCACCGAGGCCGGCGAGGGCCAGCAGCAATTGACCCAAAATCAAACACCGCTTCAAACCGATGCCGTCTGCGAATAAACCGACCAGCATGCCCACGCTCATGCCCGCAAATGAAATGGCCGACAGCAAAAAACCGGCTTGCACCAAGGTGACGTCAAGGGTGGCCTGCAACACCGGTATGGCGGGCGCCATCTTGCCAATGTGCATGGCAGCCACCACGCCCGAGGCAATGGCAAGGTACGCAATCCAGCGCGAAGGTTGTTTTGACACGGGCAAAGGTAAGGCCAAGCAAACGGGCCAAAGGGTTAAACCAACGTATTATGACGACACGCCACCCCGCATCCCGTTGCTGTATTTTGTTTTTTCCCATGCCCCACGCCACCACCCTCGCGCTGTTTTCGTTGGCCACGCTGTGTGCAGCCGCCTTGGGTGCGTGGCTGGCTGCCCTGCCCTACCGCCTTCCAGCGCGTTGGGGCTGGGAGACCGGCGAGCCGTCCATACCCCACGTCGCCCGTTGGACTGGGGCGGGGCTGATGGCCGCCGCCGCCACAGGCGTGACGTGGCGGTGGGGCCTGAGCGCGGCGTCACTGGCTGTTGTGGCGTTGTGTGTGATGCTGTTGCTGGCCAGTGCGATTGACGCGAGGCTGATGTTGCTGCCCGACATACTCACCATGGGTGCGATGTGGATGGGGCTGTTGGTGAACAGCTTGGGTTGGTTTGCGGCGCTGCAAGACGCGGTGTGGGGCGCCGCCTTGGGCTACGTTAGCCTATGGCTGGTGGCACACGCGTTTGTACGATGGCGCGGCCAAGAAGGAATGGGGCACGGGGACTTTAAGCTCGCTGCCGCGGGCGGTGCCTGGCTCGGTATTGCGCAAGTCCCCTGGCTACTTTTGTTGGCCTCAGCCATGGGAGCGGCATGGGGCCTGTGGCGCACGCTACGCGGGCGTGCC
>JAYPEA010000092.1:0-3903 GCA_038125525.1 Burkholderiaceae bacterium
GGAACGGGTAAAAAAAGAAAGGGGCCAATCGGCCCCAAACCCTTATAAATACTGGTAGGTCGTGTAGGATTCGAACCTACGACCAACGGATTAAAAGTCCGCTGCTCTACCAACTGAGCTAACGACCCATCGTCTGCGTTTTGACGTGACGAAAGCCGGTAGTGTAGCAAAATTTTGGGTCCGGCTTGGCGTGCCACAATGCGGGGCTGTTGCATTTCACACCCTTAAAGCCCATGGCACACCCTTCAGGTTTTTTGGCCGGCAAACGGCTTCTCATCACTGGCGTGTTGTCCAACCGCTCCATTGCCTATGGCATCGCCCGCGCGTGCCACGCACAGGGGGCCGAGTTGGCGTTTAGCTACGTCGGCGAGCGTTTTAAGGCACGCATTACCGAGTTTGCAGCCGAATTTGACTCCACCCTGGTATTTGACTGTGACGTGGCCGATGACGCCCAAATTGACGCCTTGTTTCACGATCTGGGGCAACACTGGCCTACCCTAGACGGGTTGGTACACGCCATTGGCTTTGCCCCCCGCGAGGCCATATCGGGCGACTTTCTCGAAGGCCTAAGCCGCGAGGGCTTTCAAGTGGCGCACGACATCAGCGCCTACAGCTTTGCCGCCATGGCCAAGGCGGCCGCCCCCATGCTCAGCCCGCAAGCTGCGCTGCTGACGCTAAGCTACCTGGGCGCGCTGCGCGTGGTACCCAACTACAACACCATGGGCTTGGCCAAAGCCTCGCTTGAGGCCAGTGTGCGCTACCTGGCCGAATCGCTGGGCCCGCGCGGTGTGCGCGTCAACGGCATCAGCGCCGGCCCCATCAAAACCCTAGCGGCCAGTGGCATCAAGGGCTTTGGCAAAATTTTGCAAGTGGTAGCCGATACCGCGCCGCTGCGGCGCAACGTAACCATTGACGACGTGGGCAACGCCGCGGCGTTTTTGCTCAGCCCGATGGCCTCGGGCATTACCGGCGAAATCACCTACGTTGACGGGGGTTTTAGCCAAGTGGTGGGTGGCATGGCCGACCCAACGGTGGCGTCATGACCACGGCGTACTGGACCATATTAGGGGCCATTTTGCTGCCCCTGCTCTTTACTGGCTTGGCCAAGTTTAGTGGCGGCAACGGCCGCTACAACAACGCCGCCCCGCGCGAGTTTTTGGATAACCAAAGCGGTGCGGCTAAGCGCGCACACTGGGCACAGCTCAACAGTTTTGAAGCGCTGCCCGGCTTTGCCGCCGCCGTGCTGGTGGCGCATGCCGCGGGCGCGGCGCAGCCGACCATTGACGCTTTGGCCACCACCTGGCTGGCGCTACGCTTGGCGTACGGCGTGGCGTACATACAAAACTGGCCCACCCTGCGCAGCCTGCTATGGGCGGCCGCGCTGGGGTGCGTCATTGGGCTGTTTGTGGCCGCAGCGTAAGCACCCCCGCGCCGCCTTTTTTGGTTACGCCTTTACGCAGTCTGCGTAAAGCGTGATGTTGCCTTGCTCATCTGTTTGCTTAACCAAGCCGTGAATATCGGCCTCAAAGCCGGGGCAGTGCACACCCAACTCGCGCGCAAAGCGCAGGTAATCCACAATTTTTTTATTAAATACCTCGCCTGGCACCAGCAGCGGAATACCCGGCGGATAGGGCGTGATTAGGCTGGTGGTGACGCGGCCTTCAAGCGCGTCAATGGGCACGCGCTCGGTGCGCCGCTGTGCGATGCAGGCAAAGGCGTCGGTGGGTCGCATGGCAGGTGTGAGCTCGGTCGTGTAGAGCTCGGTGGTTAAACGCGCAATGTCGTATTTGGCGTACAAGTTGTGCACGTGTTCACACAAATCACGCAGCCCCATGCGCTCGTAACGCCGATGGCGCTGGCAAAACTCGGGCAAGATGCGCCACATTGGCTGGTTGCGGTCGTAGTCGTCTTTAAACTGCTGCAACGCGGTGAGTAAGGTGTTCCACCGCCCTTTGGTGATGCCAATGGTGAACATCACAAAAAACGAATACAACCCGGTTTTTTCTACCACCACGCCGTGCTCGGTTAAAAACTTGGTCACAATCGCCGCCGGAATGCCGCTGCTGGCAAAGGTGCCGTCCATGTCCAACCCCGGGGTCACAATGGTGGCCTTAATGGGGTCAAGCATGGTAAAGCCATCGGCCAAGTCGCCAAAGCCGTGCCAGGTGCCCTCGCCGCCTTGCAGCACCCAGTCGCTGGGTTCGCCCACACCGTCGCTGGCCAAACGCTCGGGGCCCCACACCTTAAACCACCAATCGTCCTTGCCGTAATCGGCGGCCACTTTGCGCATGGCGCGCCGAAAATCCAAACTCTCGGCAATGCTCTCTTCCACCAAGGCGGTGCCGCCCGGGGGCTCCATCATGGCCGCGGCCACGTCGCAGCTGGCCAAAATGGCGTACTGCGGCGAGGTTGAGGTATGCATCAAATACGACTCGTTGAACAAGTGCGCATCCAGCTTTACGGTTTGCGAATCTTGCACCAGCACGTGGCTGGCCTGGCTGATACCGGCCAGCAACTTATGCACCGACTGGGTGGCGTACACCACCGCCTCTTTGGGTCGCTCGCGCCGCTTACCCATGGCGTGGTAGGCGCCGTAAAACGGGTGAAACGCCGCATGCGGCAGCCAAGCTTCGTCAAAGTGTAAATTGGGAATAAACCCATCCAACATGCCCTTAACCGTTTGGGTGTTGTACAGCACCCCGTCGTAGGTGCTTTGGGTTAGCGTCATCACGCGCGGCTGCACCGCGTCTACGTCCACCCCGGCCAACAGCGGATTGGCGCGCATTTTGGCGCGAATGGCCTCGGGCTCAAACGCGCTTTGCGCAATCGGCCCAATAATGCCCAAGTGGTTACGCGTGGGCGGCAAAAACACCGGAATCGCCCCGGTCATGATGATGGCGTGCAGCACCGACTTGTGGCAGTTGCGGTCCACCACCACCACATCGCCAGCGGCCACGTTGTGATGCCACACCATTTTGTTGGAGGTGCTGGTGCCGTTGGTTACAAAAAAGCAATGGTCGGCATTAAAAATGCGCGCCGCGTTGCGCTCGCTCTCGCCAATGGCGCCATTGTGGTCAAGCAACTGCCCCAACTCTTCCACGGCGTTGCACACATCGGCACGCAGCATGTTTTCACCAAAAAACTGGTGAAACATTTGCCCGACCGGACTTTTTAAAAACGCCACCCCGCCCGAGTGGCCTGGGCAGTGCCAAGAATACGAGCCGTCTTCGGCGTAATCAAGCAGCTCGCGAAAAAACGGCGGCTGAATCCCCTCTAAGTAGCTCTTGGCCTCGCGAATGATGTGCCGCGCCACAAACTCCGGGGTGTCTTCAAACATATGAATAAACCCGTGCAACTCGCGCAACACATCGTTGGGAATGTGGCGCGAGGTGCGGGTTTCGCCGTACACGTAAATCGGCACATCGGCGTTTTTGCGCCGCACCTCTTGTATAAACGCGCGCAACTGCACCACCGCCGGGTCAAGGTCTGAGGCGTCGGGGCCTAGGGTAAGCTCCTCATCGTCAATCGACAAAATAAACGCACTGGCACGGCTTTGCTGCTGGGCAAACTGCGACAAGTCGCCATAACTGGTGACCCCCAAAATCTCAAAACCCTCGGCCTCAATGGCTTGTGCCAGGGCCCGAATACCCAAGCCCGAGGTGTTTTCGGAGCGAAAGTCTTCATCAATGATGACGATGGGAAAGCGAAACTTCATGGGCCAGTACCCCCCAAGGATGAGCCAACCCGCCAGTGTAAGCCCCCGGTGGCGGCTGCCCAACAGGTGTGGGTTGAACGCTACAATTGATGCGCCGGAGAGATGGATGAGTGGTTTAAGTCGCACGCCTGGAAAGCGTGTGTGGGTTCATAGCCCACCGCGGGTTCGAATCCCGCTCTCTCCGCCAA
>JAYPEA010000093.1:0-3370 GCA_038125525.1 Burkholderiaceae bacterium
TGCCGTTTACCACCGTCGAGGAGACCTACGAGCTTGAATACGGCAGCGCCGCGGTGGAGCTGCATACCGACGCGGTGCAACCGGGCCAACGCGTGCTGCTGATTGACGACTTAATTGCCACAGGCGGCACCATGATGGCCGGCAAACGCGTGCTCGAGAAGCTCGGCGCCACGGTGGTAGAGGGTGCAGCCATTGTTGACCTGCCCGATTTGGGCGGCTCGGACAAACTGCGCGCGCATGGTCTGGCGCTACACACCTTGGTGCACTACGACGGCCACTAGAGCAAACGCAACCCTTGCCGCCGGTTACGCACGGCATTTATTTGCCAATACAAAAATCGGCAAAGATGTGTCCCAGCAACTGCTCAGTGTCCACCGCCCCGGTCACCTGACCCAGCGCCGCGTGAGCCAGCCGCAGTTCCTCGGCCACCACATCCAGCGCGCTGGCACCGTCGTCTAGCAAGGCCTGAGCCGCCTGCAGGTGCTCGTCAGTTTGTTTCAAGGCGCGCAAATGCCGCGCCCTGGCGCTAAAGGGTGCCTCGGCACCGCTTTGCACACCGGCGAGATGCAGCAAGGCATGGCGCATCCCCTCCAAGCCCGCTCCCGTGGTGGCCGAGACCACCAGCGTCGTGTCGTTGACCGGTGGCTGCTCAGCCGGGGCCACCAAATCGGCCTTGTTCCACACCGTTAGGCACGGCAACGAGGGCGGCAGCCCCTGCTGCACCAAAGCGTCGGCCTGCTGCGCTTGGAGCTGATGGCGCAGGCTGAGGTCACGCACCCACAACACCGCGTCGGCTCGGCCCACCTCACGCCAGGCGCGACTGACGCCCTCGCGCTCGACCACGTCGGTGGTGTCGCGCAGCCCAGCCGTGTCCAACACGTGCACAGGCACGCCTTGAATGTGCAGGGTTTGCTGCAACACATCGCGCGTGGTGCCTGCCAGGTCGGTCACGATGGCCACCTCGGCTTGGGCCAGCGCATTGAGCAACGAGCTCTTGCCGGTGTTGGGTTGACCCGCCAACACCACGCGCAGGCCGTTTTGTAAGGCCGCACCCTGGCGTGCCTGTTGGCCTATGGTCTGCAGCTGCTGGCGCGCCTGTGTCAACTGACCCTGAGCGTCAGCACGCTGCAAAAAATCGATTTCCTCTTCAGGAAAGTCCAACGTGGCCTCCACCAGCACACGCAGGCGCAGTACGTCATCAGCCAACCGATGCACGTGCTCAGAGAACGCACCGTCCAAGCTTCGCACGGCGCTGCGCGCGGCCTGGGCGCTACTGGCGTTGATTAAATCGGCCACGGCCTCGGCCTGCGCCAAGTCAATCTTGTCGTTCAAAAACGCGCGCAACGTGAATTCGCCGGGCTCGGCCAAGCGACCCGCCACAGGCACTTGGCCTTGATCGGCCAAGGTTTGTAACCACTGCAAACAGCGCGCCTGCAACAGTTGCAGCACCACCGGACCGCCGTGGCCTTGCAGTTCCACCACGTCTTGCCCGGTATAAGAGGCCGGCGCCTCAAAGTACAACAGCAACCCCTGGTCAATAAGCTGCCCATCCTCATCGGAAAAACGCGTGAAGTGGGCACGCCGAGGCTGCGCCGTATGCCCCAACAAGGCCTCGGCCAAAGGGGCTAGGCCCTTGCCCGAGACCCGCACCACCCCCACGCCGCCACGCCCGGGGGCGGTGGCAATGGCCACAATGGGTTGGTGGGGGTCGGTGAGCATCATGGGGCATGCCGCGACGACCGCGGCCGCGGCTACCTCAATTTGGGCAAGTTAAATGTAACCTTAACCCCCATGCTGCGGTTAATCACATACTGTTGGGCGATAGTCAGCGAGTTGTTCGTGATCCAGTACAACACCAACCCGGCCGGGAAGAAGAAAAACATGACCGAAAACGCCAGCGGCATGAACCACATCAACTTGGCCTGCAGCGGGTCGGGTGGCAGGGGGCTAAGGGCGGTTTGAAACAACGTGGTCGCCGTCATGATGACGGGCAAAATAAACCATGGGTCTTTGCTGGACAAGTCATGAATCCAACCCAGCCATGGCGCGTTGCGCATCTCAACGCTGGACAGCAGCACCCAGTAGAGCGCAATAAACACCGGTATTTGCACCATGATGGGCAAGCACCCGCCCAGTGGGTTGACCTTCTCTTCGCGGTAAATGCGCATCATTTCTTGCTGCATTTGCTGCGGTTGCTCTTTGAGGCGCTCGCGCATTTCGGTGATGCGCGGCGACAACGCCTTCATCTTGGCCATGCTGCGGTAGGCCTTGGCATTAAGCCAATAAAAGGCGGCCTTAATTACCACCACCAACAACACAATTGACCAACCCCAGTTACCCACCAGGGCGTGAATTTTTTCAAGCAACCAGTACAGCGGCTTGGCCAAAATGGTGACCCAGCCATAGTCCTTAACCAATTCCAACCCCGGCGCGATGCGCTCCAAGTTTTTCTCATCTTGGGGCCCCACAAACAGGCGCGAGCTCAGGGCCTGCTCGGCCCCGGGGGCCACGGCAGGCAAATCGGTCAGGGTGCCCACGGCGTAGAGCCTGCCGCCAATGGGGCGGGCATAGTTGGTGCGGCTAAGCCCTTGGGGCAACAACCAAGCGCTGGCAAAGTAGTGCTGCACCATGGCCACGTAGCCCGAGGTGCTTTGGGTTTGAAACTCGGCTTGGTTTTTGGC
Organism: Burkholderiaceae bacterium; assembly: GCA_038125525.1. Lineage (GTDB taxonomy): Bacteria > Pseudomonadota > Gammaproteobacteria > Burkholderiales > Burkholderiaceae_C > RS62. The sequence goes on from JAYPEA010000093.1 coordinate 2,682, forward strand.
TAAGTCTTCAAAGTGAATTTTCTGAAACTTCTTTTCTTCGGTGTACACCGCCGGCCCAGTGAAGGTTTGATAAAACGGCGTTTCGGATTCGGCCGGGGTGTCGTCCCGCACCAGCTGCTCGTAAAGTTGCGGCGTGACCGGCTGAGTGCCTTGGTTGCGCACCACGTGCTGCACGTCGATCACGTAGCTGCCACGTGTGATGGTGTAAGTGGTCTCAAGCACCACGCCGTTTTGTGGCGCCGAGGTGTAGCGCACTTGCAGCTGGTTCTCGCCCTCGGCCAGCGTGGTGGGTCCGGGTTGGCGCGCAAACATCGTGGTGTGATTCACGCCGCCAACGCCCGTTAGCCCCGATTGGGCCACGTACGTCGATTCGGGCGTGGTTTGCAGCAGTTGCAAAGGCTTGTACTGACCCTTGGCCCCACCAAGCTGTGTGGCGTGCTGCTTGAGCACGGCGCCCACAAGGCTGGCGCCTTGGCTATCAAATGTCAGACTCAACACATCGCTTTGCACCGTGGTGCGTTCGCTGGCTGCAGCCGGCGCCACGCTCGCACCTGGCAGGCCCTGGGCAGAGGCGCCTGCACCTGCAACAGGAGCGATGGCGCTGGTGTTGGTCGGGGCCGTGACGGCTGGCTTGGGTGCGGCAAAAAAGGTGGGCTCCTTGCCGTTGTACAGCTGCCAGTTGTCCCACA
>JAYPEA010000094.1:0-3300 GCA_038125525.1 Burkholderiaceae bacterium
GCGCCGTAGCGCGCGTACAGGCGCAGTTGGCCGTTGGGGTCGTACACGTAGGCACCGGCGCTGTGCTCCATGGTGTAACTGGTGGGCGTGGGGCCTGGCACTTGGCGGTAATACACTTTGTATTCGCTGGCCACTTGGCGCAGCGCCTCGGCGCTGGGCACCAGGGCCACAAAGCTGGGGTCAAAGTTGGCCATGTAGGCGCGCAGCACCTCGGGGGTGTCGCGCGCGGGGTCTACGGTTACAAACACCACTTGCACGCGCGCACCGTCTGCCCCCAGGGCTTGGCGTACTTGCTGCCATTCGGTCAAGGTGGTGGGGCATACGTCGGGGCATTGCACGTAGCCAAAAAACACCACCACCACGCGCCCGGCGTAGTCTTGCAAGGCGCGGGGTTGGCCGTTGGCGTCGGGTAGGTTAAAGCCGCGCGCGTAGTCGGCGCCGGTTAGGTCGATGAGTTTAAAAGCCGGGTTGCCGCACGCACCAAGCGCTAAGGCCAGCAGCAGGCCCGCCCAGGTGACCCAGCGGGTGCGTGGCCGGGGCATGGGGCTGGACGTGGGGGTGGGCGTGGCTACCATGCGCGCCATACCTGCCAGTAGTGGTCAAGCAGCAACGCGCCAAACACCACCGACAAATGCCACAGCGAAAATTTAAAGGTTTGGCGCGCCAGGGCATCGGAATAACTCCGGTACAGGCGCCAGGCGTACCAAATAAAACGACCCGAGGCCCAACCCGCCACCACCAGATACAACCAGCCACTCATGCCCAGCAGCACGGGCAGCAGCACCGCAGCCAAAAGCCACACGGTGTAGAGCAAGATTTGCAGTTGGGTGTAGCGCATGCCGTGCGTAACCGGCATCATGGGCAAGCCGCTTTGGCGGTAGTCTTCAATGCGGTACAGCGCCAGCGCCCAAAAGTGTGGCGGTGTCCACAAAAAAATAATTAAAAACAGCACCAGCGCCTCGGCGCTTACCTCGCCAGTCATGGCGGCCCAGCCCAGCACCGGGGGCATGGCGCCCGAGGCGCCACCAATCACAATGTTTTGCGGGGTTCGGGGCTTGAGCCACACGGTGTACACCACGGCGTAACCGACAAAGGTGGCAAAGGTTAGCGCCATGGTTAACGGGTTAACCGCCCACCACAAAATGGCAGAGCCAGCGGCACACAAGACGGCCGAAAACGCCAGCGCTTGGGGTGTGGTGAGTTCACCGCTGGCGGTGGGGCGCCAGGCGGTGCGCTTCATGCGTTGGTCAATGTGTTGCTCAATGAGGCAGTTAAAGGCCGCGGCCGCACCCGAGACCAGCCAAATACCCAGCGCGGCCCAAAGCGCCAGCGTAATTTGCGCCATGGTGGGCACGCCGGGTACGGCCAGCACCATGCCAATTAGGGCGCAAAACACAATCAGTTGTATCACGCGCGGCTTCATGAGCGAGTGGTATTGCTGCCAGCGGGTGGCTTGGGTCATGCTGCCCTCCGTGCCAGCCAGCCGGCCATGATGGCCACCCACAGCGCCGCGCCAGCGGTGTGTGCCAGCGCGGCCACCAGCGGCCACTGCAGCACCACATTCGATAAGCCACTGGCCACTTGCCAGGCCACGCAGGCCAGCAGCACGCCAGCCGCGCCGGTGTGGCCACGGCGCCACCACGCCACGGCCAGGGCCACGGCCAGGGCCACCACCACCAGCGCCCACAGGCGGTGCGCCATGTGAATGGCGGTAAGCGCGGCAAAGGGCAGGCCTTGGCCTTGGGCGGTTTGGCCCAGTTCGCGCCATAGGGTAAAGCCTTGGGCCCAGTCGGCCGCAGGCCACCACGCCCCTTGGCAGGTTGGAAAATCGCTGCACGCGAGCACGGCGTAGTTGGTGCTTACCCAGCCGCCCAGTGCCAGTTGGCCCACCAAGGCCACCGCCAAGGCCAGCAGGGCGCCGCGCCAGGGCAAGGCCGGGGCCGCACGGGTGACCCACCAACGCACGTGTTGCCAGCGCAGCAGCGCCAGCAGGGTTAGCCCACCCAGTAAGTGAGCGGTCACAATTAGAGGCATCAGGCGCCAGGTTACCGTCCACGCGCCAAAGGCGCCTTGCAGCATCACCCACAGCAGCGTAGCCGCCGACAGCAGCCACGCGTGCGGCCGCAGCGCGCGCAAGCGCCAAGCCCACACGGTAAGCACCACCACCAAAAAGCCCACGCCGCTGGCGAGGTAGCGGTGAATCATTTCAATCCACGCCTTGGACAGCGTAACCGGCCCCGTGGGCATGGCGGCTTGGGCTTGGGCAATCATGGCCGAGGCGCCCAGGGGCGAGGCGTGGCCGTAGCAGCCGGGCCAGTCGGGGCAGCCCAGGCCCGAGTCGCTTAAGCGGGTAAAGGCGCCAAACACAATCAGGTCAAAGGTAAGAAACACCGTAATGCCCAGCAACCGGCTGTACCCGGCGTGACCGCTTTGGCCGCTGCGGCGGCTTTGCCACGCCACCCACACCAGCGGCGGTAAGGCCACAATCACGGCCATCAGCAGCAAGCTGCCGGTTGGGCCGAGGTGCCACAAGGGGGTGGTGGGCGTCATGGTCGGCCCGCCTGGTCCCAGCTGGCCGAGGCGCGCAGCAGGCGCTCGATGTCGCGACGGGCTTTTTTTACGTCAAGGTCAGCGGCAAAGCGCATCATCCAGTTGCCCTGTGGGTCAACCAAATACAAGTGGTCGTCCAGCGTGTGGCCGGGGGCGGGCTCGAGCCAGGCTTGCAATGCAGCGGGTGGCACGGTCAACACGGTGGCCGCTTGCACCGCTTGGGCCAAGGCTGGGCGCAGCGGCGCGGCGTCGGTGCGCAGCCATACCCAGTCCACGCGGTCTTTTTCGCGGCCCAGGCTTTCGCGCAGTTGGCGCTGCAAGTAAAGGCGGCGTTCGCACGCGGCGGGGCAGGCACTTGGGCCCACGCTTACCAGCAGCCACTGGTTGCGCAGGCTGGGTAAAGCCACGGGCTGGCCACTTGGGTTGGTGGCCGCTACGCCGGGCAGCGGACGCGGCGGGGCAATGAGCGCACCGTAGTTGTTGCGGGCCTCGGGGCGAACCACGTAGTAGGCCAGGTAAGAGGCCAGCACCGGCGCGGCACAAACGGCCAGCACCAACAACATTTTGACGCGCCCCGACCAGCGCCGTGGCGACTCGAGTGAGGCCGCGGCCATGGTGTGCACGGTGAGGCCCAGCGGCTCATCGCTTGGGTTGTGCGCGCCTGTTTCGTGTGCTGACATAAAACCATCCGTACCACACCGCCGCCAAGACGGATAAAGCAAACCACTGAAAAGCGTATCCATGGTGCAT
>JAYPEA010000095.1:0-3252 GCA_038125525.1 Burkholderiaceae bacterium
TTTTTTGCCCCTCCACCGGAATCCGCGCCAGCACCTCGCCCGGGCCCACGTCTTGGCCGTCGCGCACCTGAATCAGTGCGCCAATCGGAAAGCCAATGGTCACGGCGTGGTCGGTACCAGGGATTTTGACTTCGGTGCCCGCTTCGTCCAGCAGCTTAACCACCGGGCGCACCACTTTGGTAGAGCCCCGACGCTTGGGGTCAATCACCACCAATGTGGACAAGCCCGTGATGTCGTCCACTTGACGTGCCACGGTTAGCCCTTCTTCAACATTCTCAAAACGCAACGTACCGGCGTACTCGGTGATGATGGGGCGCGTCAGCGGGTCCCAGTTGGCCAGCACCGTACCCGGTTTAACCGCCTGGTCGGGTTTGATGGCCAGCACCGCGCCGTACGGCACCTTGTGGCGTTCACGCTCACGGCCGTGCTCATCGGCCACCATCACCTCACCCGAACGCGAGATCACCACCAAATCGCCTTGGCGGTTGCTCACGTAACGCATGGCCGCGTTGAACGTTACCGAGCCCGCCGAGCGGGCCTCAACGCTTGAGGCCACCGCGGCACGCGAGGCAGCCCCGCCAATGTGGAAGGTACGCATCGTCAGCTGCGTGCCTGGCTCACCAATCGACTGTGCGGCAATGACACCCACGGCCTCGCCGGTGTTAATCAGCCCGCCACGGCCCAGGTCACGGCCGTAGCACTTAGCACAAATGCCAAAGCGTGTGTCACAGTTCAGCGCGGTACGCACCCGAATCTCATCCACGCCTGCAGCCTCAATCCGGTCCATGGTGGTTTCGTCCAGCATGTCACCAGCGGCCGCCAGCACGCTCTGGTCCTCAGGGTTGATCACTTCCTCGGCTGTGGTACGCCCCAGCACCCGCTCGCGCAACGACTCAATGACCTCACCACCCTCGACAATAGCGCGCATGGCCGTACCTGAGGTGGTGCCGCAGTCCTCCTCGGTCACCACCAGGTCTTGGGTCACATCCACCAAGCGGCGCGTCAGATAGCCGGAGTTGGCGGTCTTGAGCGCGGTGTCGGCCAAGCCCTTGCGCGCGCCGTGGGTTGAAATGAAGTACTGCAACACGTTCAACCCCTCGCGGAAGTTGGCCGTGATCGGCGTCTCAATGATCGAGCCATCCGGTTTGGCCATCAGGCCACGCATGCCGGCCAACTGCCGGATTTGCGCCGCCGAGCCACGCGCGCCCGAGTCCGCCATCATGTAAATGGGGTTAAACGACTCTTGCTCCACACCCTGGCCATCGCGGTCAGTGGTTTTTTCCTTGGCCAGTTGAGCCATCATCACCTTGGAGACCTCATCGCCCGCCTTACCCCAAATGTCCACCACCTTGTTGTAGCGCTCACCCGCGGTCACCAAACCGGAGGCGTACTGCGAGGCAATCTCTTTGACTTCGGTCTCAGCACGGTCGATGATGGCGGTTTTTTCTTGGGGTACCAGCATGTCCTCAATGGCAATCGACAGGCCCGCTTGCGTGGCCAGCTGAAAGCCGTTTTGCAACAGCTTGTCGGCAAACACCACGGTGTCTTTGAGGCCACACCGGCGAAACGACGCGTTGATCAGCCGCGAAATCTCTTTTTTCTTGAGCACGCGGTTGAGGTTGTCAAACGGCAAGCCCTTGGGCAGGATTTCTGAGAGCAACGCTCGGCCCGCAGTGGTCTGCACCAGCTTGTGCTCGGTGTGCCACTGGCCCGTGGCTTCGTCCATGCTGTGGTGAGGCAAGCGCACCTGAATGCGCGCGGTAAGCTCAAGCCCACCCGATGCCAACGCGCGACGCACCTCGGCCACATCGGCAAGCACCATGCCCTCGCCTTTGCCATTGACGCGCTCGCGCGTGGCGTAGTAAAGCCCCAGCACCACGTCTTGTGACGGCACAATCGACGGCTCGCCGTTGGCCGGAAACAGCACGTTGTTGGACGCCAGCATCAGCGTACGGGCTTCCATTTGCGCCTCAACCGACAACGGCACGTGGACCGCCATCTGGTCACCGTCAAAGTCGGCGTTAAACGCCGCGCACACCAACGGGTGCAGCTGAATGGCTTTACCCTCAATCAAAATCGGCTCAAACGCCTGAATGCCCAAGCGGTGCAGCGTGGGCGCGCGGTTGAGCAACACCGGGTGCTCTTTGATGACCTCTTCCAAAATATCCCACACCACCGGCGTGCCCGCCTCTACCTCTTTTTTGGCTGCCTTGATGGTGGTGGCAATGCCCATGGCCTCAAGCCGACTAAAAATAAACGGCTTGAACAACTCGAGCGCCATTTGCTTGGGCAAACCACACTGGTGCAACTTGAGGGTGGGGCCCACGGTAATGACCGAGCGACCCGAGTAGTCGACACGTTTGCCCAGCAAGTTTTGGCGGAATCGGCCGCTCTTGCCTTTGATCATGTCAGCCAACGACTTAAGCGCACGCTTGTTGGCCCCAGTCATGGCCTTGCCGCGTCGGCCGTTGTCCAGCAGCGAATCCACCGACTCTTGCAGCATACGCTTTTCGTTGCGCGTAATAATCTCGGGTGCGCGCAACTCCAACAAGCGCTTTAAACGGCTGTTTCGGTTGATCACGCGGCGATACAAGTCGTTGAGGTCAGAGGTGGCAAAGCGGCCTCCATCCAACGCCACCAAGGGGCGCAGGTCGGGCGGCAGCACCGGCAACACCTCCAAAATCATCCACTCGGGCTTGATGCCCGACTTTTTAAACGCCTCGAGCACTTTGAGCCGTTTGGCGTTCTTTTTTACCTTCAGCTCGGCACCCGTCAGGTCACCACGCAAGCGCTCAATCTCGGCGTCAAGTTCCATGCCCTTGAGCAAGTCACGAATGCCCTCGGCCCCCATCTTGGCGACAAACTCATCGCCGTACTCGGCAAACTTGGCGTCGTACTCGTCCTCTGATAGCAAGCTGTATTTTTTGAGTGGAGTCATACCGGGGTCGGTGACCACGTAGCCCTCAAAGTACAGTACCCGCTCAATATCGCGCAGCGTCATGTCAAGCACCAACCCCAGGCGCGAGGGCAGCGACTTAAGAAACCAAATGTGCGCGCATGGCGCCGAGAGCTCAATGTGGCCCATGCGCTCGCGGCGCACCTTGGTTTGGGTTACTTCTACGCCGCACTTTTCACAAATCACGCCGCGATGCTTGAGGCGCTTGTACTTGCCGCACAGGCATTCGTAGTCTTTGATCGGGCCAAAAATCTTGGCGCAAAACAAACCATCGCGCTCGGGCTTGAACGTGCGGT
>JAYPEA010000096.1:0-3195 GCA_038125525.1 Burkholderiaceae bacterium
GTTGTGGCCGATACTTGGCCCGGGCGCGGTGGCGCGCCACCCAACCGGGGGCAAGGGTGAAGCGTCAAGAAGTTGATGTGTTGGTGGTGGGTTCGGGGGCTGGGGGCTTGGCCACGGCCGTGGCGGCAGCGCATCGCAAGCTGCAGGTGGTGGTGGCCGAAAAAGAGCCGGTGTTTGGCGGCACCACGGCGCGCTCGGGGGGGTGGTTGTGGATTCCCAACAATGGCCCGGCCAAGCGCGCGGGCATTCAAGACAGCGTGGAGCAAGCCACCACCTACCTTAGGCACGAAGCGGGCGCGCATTTTGACGCCGCGCGGGTGGCGGCCTTTTTGGAGGCCGGCCCCAAGGCGGTGGAGTTTTTTGAAACCCACACCGCGCTGGTGTTTGATTTTGGCCCCACCTTTGCCGACTACCACCCCACCGCCCCGGGCGGCATGGACGCCGGGCGCTCGATAGTCGCGCGTCCGTTTGATGGGCGCGAACTGGGCCAAGAAATTAAGCGTTTGCGCCCGCCGCTTTGGGAAATCACCATGTTGGGCATGATGATCGGCTCGGGCAAAGAGCTGCTGCACTTTTTTAACATCACGCGTTCACCCGTGTCGGCCTTTTTTGTGGTGGGCCTGGTGGCCAAGTACGTGCGCGACGTGCTGCTGCACGGCCGCGCCATGCGCTTAATGAACGGCAACGCCCTAGTGGCGCGGCTGGCCAAGTCGTGCTTTAACCAAGGCGTGCCAATCTGGACGTCCTCACCCGTGCAGCAGCTGGTGCGCAATGCACAAGGGGTGGTTACCGGGGCCATCGTCAACCGCCCAGACGGGCCGGTACACCTTAGCGCGCGCCGTGGCGTGGTGCTGGCCGCGGGCGGCTTTGCGCAAGACCCGGTGCGCCGCAAACAGCTGATGCCACACGCCCCTTCGGGGTACGAGCACATCTCGCCCGCGCCGCCGGGTAACACGGGCGATGGGCTGCGCCTGGGCGAGCGCGTGGGTGGCACGGTGCAAACCACGCTGCCGCACGCCGCGGCGTGGGTACCCATTTCGCGCCCGCCACGTGGCGACGGCACCTTGGGCACGTTTCCACACTTTGTTGACCGCTCCAAACCCGGCGTGATTGCCATTACGCGCTCGGGGCGGCGGTTTGTTAACGAAGCGCAAAGCTACCACGACTTTTGCCAAGCCATGGTGCAACGCTGCCAACAAGAAGGCGGCGAAGACGCCGAGCACGCCGCGTGGTTTGTGGCCGACCACAAAGCCTTTCGGCGCTACGGCCTGGGCTACGCCAAGCCCTCACCGGTGCCGTACCAGCGGCTGATTCGGCAGGGCTACCTGATTCAGGGCCAAACCCTGCAACACCTTGCCCAGCAAATTGGCGCCAACGCCAAGCAACTTGAGCAAACCGTGGCCACCTTTAACCAACACGCCGCTCAAGGTCTTGACCCCGAGTTTGGCAAAGGCTCCACCGCTTACAACCGGTCGCTGGGAGACCCCACGCATCACCCCAACCCCTGCGTGGCGCCATTGGCCCAAGCGCCGTTTTACGCCGTACGCGTGTACGTGGGCGACTTGGGTACCTTTGCCGGTCTGCGCACCAACGAACACGCGCAAGTGCTAAATGCCAACGGGCAACCCATTGGCGGCCTGTACGCCGCAGGCAACGATGCCGCCTCCATCATGGGGGGCAACTACCCAGGCGGCGGCATCACGCTTGGGCCCGCAGTGACCTTTGGCTACATCGCGGCGCGTCACATGGCCCAAGCCACCGATTAAGCCGAGCAAAGCCCCTGAGGTGCACGCCGCGGCCACGCTGACGCGCCGCCCAGCGCGGGCTATAAGCCCCAGCCAGCGCCCGCCCCCAACAACGTGGCCACGCCCAGGGCGGCAAATAGGGCGGCGGCCAGGGTGTGCACCAGACGCGTGGGTATTTTGTTGGCCAGTTTGTCGCCCAGTAGCACGGCGGGCACGTCGGCAATAAGCATGCCCAGCGTGGTGCCCGCCACCACCAGCACGGGGGTGGCGTAATGCGCGGCCATGGCCACGGTGGCGATTTGGGTTTTGTCGCCCATTTCAGCCACAAAAAAAGTTACCAGCGTCGCGCCAAACACGCCGAGCTTATGCGCCACTTGGGTTTCTTCTTCTTCAATTTTGTCGGGTATGAGCGTCCACACCGCCATGGCCACAAACGAGCCACCCAGCACCCAGCGTAGGGTTTCAGGGCCAATGTTGGCCGTGATCCACGCGCCCAGGGCTCCGGCCAGGCCGTGGTTAATCAAAGTGGCAACCAGTATGCCAAGCACGATAGGCAAAGGTTTTTTAAAGCGCGCGGCAAGCAAAAAAGCCAGCAGTTGGGTTTTGTCGCCCACTTCGGCCAGTGCCACCACGCCAGTTGATACCCACAGCGGTTCGATCATGTTGTGTTCTCCCTTGGGTGGTATTTTGCGTCACACCCGGGGCGTGTAACATGATCAGCGTAGGGGTTACTTGGTGGGGCCATGAACATCGAACACATTGACCACGTGGGCATTCGAATCACCCATCGCCAGGCGGCGATTGATTTTTATGCTTGCCTGGGCTTTGCGGTAGAACACGAGGTGGATTTTGACGCGGTGGTGATACTGAAAAACGCCGCCGGTGTGGAGCTAAACCTTATTTGCAACGGCGTGGCCACCGAGCACGGTGGCAACCGACTGATGGATGAGCCCACCAAGTGGCCGGGGGTGACGCACGTGGCGCTACGCGTGCCCGACATGGCCCACACCCAGCGTGTACTTGCACAACACGGCATTGCCATTACGCAAGGCCCTGTCACGTTTGGCGATGGTCACGTGTCGGTGTTTGTTCGCGACCCCGACCGCAACGTGGTGGAGCTACGTGCGCGCCTATCCGCCGATGACGCGCAACGCATTGAGGGGCTTGAGTTTTACGACCCCAAGGCTTAACCGCCAACCATTTTGTCTTCTTACCCTTTTTAATTTTTTATGACGCCCTCTTCTACCCCTGAAAATCGGTTCAAACAAAACCTGTTGGGCAAGCGTTCGCAAATGGGCTTGTGGCTGAGTTTGGCCAACCCGTATTCGGCTGAGGTTTGCGCCTTGGCGGGGTTTGACTGGGTGTTAATTGACGGCGAGCACGCGCCCAACGATTTACGCAGCATTTTGGCGCAGTTGCACGTGCTGGCAGGTTACCCACAAACGCAGGC
>JAYPEA010000097.1:0-3138 GCA_038125525.1 Burkholderiaceae bacterium
GCTGACGCTACCCAACCGCGTGGTGGTGGCACCGATGTGCCAGTACTCGGCCCAGCAAGGCTGCGCCAACGACTGGCATTTGGCGCACTGGATTGGCTTGCTTAACGGCGGGGCCGGGCTGGTGATGCTAGAGGCCACGGCCGTAACCGAGGAGGGGCGTATTACGCCTGGCTGCTTGGGGCTGTACAACGACGCCACGGCAGCCGCGCTTGATGACCATTTGCAGCGCGCCCGCCGGCAGGCGCCGCCGGTGCCGGTGTGCTTGCAACTGGCGCACGCGGGGCGCAAGGGCTCAAGCGCCGAGCCATGGAACGGTGGCGGGCTGCTCGGTGCGCAGCAAGGGGGTTGGCCCACGTTGGCGCCGTCGGCCTTGGCCCATGCCCCGGGCGAGGCCACGCCGCAGGCGCTTGACAACTCGGGGCTGGCCTGCATTGCACAGGCTTTTGTGCACAGCGCGCGCCAAGCCGCGGACATGGGCATTGAGGCCATTGAGCTGCACGCCGCCCATGGGTATTTGTTGCACGAGTTTTTGTCGCCGGTGTCCAACCACCGCACCGACGCCTATGGCGGCAACTTTGAGGGGCGCATTCGTTACCCGCTTGAGGTGTTTGCCGCGGTGCGGCAGGCATACGCGGGTGTGCTGGGCATGCGCATTTCGGCTTCGGACTGGGTAGAGGGTGGCTGGACGCCCGAGGAAACCGCCGATTTGGCGCTAAGGCTCAAGCAAGCGGGCGCCGATTTTGTGCATATCTCGTCAGGCGGGGTCTCGCCCCAACAAAAAATTGCCATTGGCCCAGGCTACCAGGTGCCGTTTGCGCGCATGGCCAAGCAAAAGTCGGGGCTGCCTACGATTGCCGTGGGGTTAATTACGGACCCCGTTCAAGCAAATCAGGTGCTGGCTAATGGCGACGCGGATTTGGTGGCGCTGGCTCGCGCGTTTTTGTACAACCCGCGCTGGGGTTGGGCGGCTGCGGCGGCGCTGGGTGGCGAGGTGACGGCCAACGCACAGTACTGGCGCTGCCTGCCGCCGGGTACCGGACGTATTTTTGGTGACATTCACGTGGGCATGCGCTAGCTTGACACTGGCCCACCGTGCTTTGCGAGGTGGGCCTGCGCGAACTCCTGGTACCACGGAAGGCAATCAGGATTGGCCATGGTCTCGGGATTGACCACCTGCTGAAGGGGGTGGCCTAGCATGAGCTTTTTAATAGGTAACTCTTGCTTTTTCCCTGTGAGGGTCCGTGGAATTTGCTCAACAGAAAAAATATCGTCCGGGACAAAACGAGGACTTAGCGCGGTTTTTATCGCGTTGCTCAGTTGATTCTTCAATGCCTCGCTAAGTTCAGTGCCAGGCCGCAGCACCACAAACAACGGCATGTAGCTGGGTCGGCCAAGATATTCAAGGTCTACCACCATGCTATCTAGCACGTCGGGTAAGGATTCTACGGCGTTGTAAATTTCACTGGTGCCCATGCGTAGTCCATGACGGTTAATGGTGGCGTCCGAGCGGCCGTAAATAATGCAGCTGCCGTCAGGCAGCACACGCAGCCAGTCGCCGTGGCGCCACACGGCGCCCATGGCCGGATCGCCATCCCCGCCGCCGGGTTGGCGGCCTTGGCCGGGGGCAAAGTGTTCAAAGTAGCTGGCGCGGTAGCGGGTGTGCTCGGCGTCGCCCCAAAAGTACAAGGGCATGGAGGGGATGGGTTGGGTGCACACCAGTTCGCCCACGGCATCAATTACGGCTTGGCCCTCGTCGCTCCAGGATTGGACGCTGCAGCCCAGCAAGCGGCATTGCATACGTCCAGGCTGGTCAGGTAACTCTCTGTTGCCGCCAATAAAGGCCCCCGCGAAGTCCGTGCCCCCCGAGATGTTGCACCACCAGACGTTTTTCCGTCCAGCCTTGGCCATGGCAGCCGAGCCCCAATTCTGGGTATCTTCGCTCAGGGGTGAGCCGGTGCTACCCAAGGCACGAACGCTTGAGATACCCTCAATACGATCGAGTGCGAGATCGGCTTTTTGACAGTTGGCGAAAAACGCAGCGCCCGCACCGAAAAATGTCACGCCGTGACGCGCCGCAAAGCGCCACAACACACCCCAGTCGGGAGCGTTTTTGCTGCCGCTGGGGCTGCCGTCAAAAATGACGCAGGTGGTACCGTTGAGGAGGCCGGCGACTTGTGCGTTCCACATCACCCAGCCTGTGGAGCTGTACCAGTGGTAGCGCTCGCCCCAGTTGTTTGTTTGGTAGCTGCAGCCCACGTCGTTGTGCAAAATTTTGAGCGCCAGCGCCACCAGTACGGTGCCGCCGTGGCCGTGCACGATGGGCTTGGGTAGGCCGGTGGTGCCACTGCTGTACACAATCCAAAGCGGGTGGTCGAAGGGCAGCCATTCGGGGGCGAAGGCTGCCACTTGCTCGCCTTGGCGTTGCATCAGATCGTTTAGGCTGAGCCAACCCGCGGGCAGCGGTTGCTGGCCCAGTTGGCGCCAGGCCACCGTGTGCGTCAGGGTGGGTAGGGCGGCGACCATGTCTTGCAGCGTGGCCAGTCGGTCCATGGTTTTGCCGGCGTAGTGCACGCCGTCGCAGCCAATTAATACCTTGGGCTCGATTTGTTTGAAGCGGTCGAGTACGGCTTGGGCGCCCATGTCGGGGGCACACACGCTCCACACCGCACCGATGCTGGCGCATGCCAAAAAAGCCACCACCGTTTCGGGTACGTTGGGCATGTAGGCAGCCACGCGGTCACCACGGGCCACGCCAAGTTCGCGCAACGCCAGCGCACACGAGGCCACACGCTGTTGCAGCTCGGGCCAGGTCCACTCGCGTATGTGGCCGTGTTCGTTGTCGGCCACCAGCGCCGGCATACCCGCGGCGTGCGCGGCGGTAACGTGACGCAGCACCTGCGCGGCGTAGTTGGCTTGCGCCCCCTCAAACCACACCGCACCGGGCATGCGGTTGTGCGCCAGCACCGCGCGGTGTGGGGTGGGTGAGTGCAGCTTGAAGTAATCCCAAATGCTTTGCCAAAAGGCGTCCAAATCGGTGACCGACCATTGCCACAGCGCGTCGTAGCTGGCAAAGCTTAGGCCGCGCTCGGTGCGCAGCCAGTCTTGATACAGGCGAATTTGCGGGGTGGGTTGGGCAGC
>JAYPEA010000098.1:0-3084 GCA_038125525.1 Burkholderiaceae bacterium
TGGCGCCGGCCTGTTTGCGCTGGGCCAGCCGCTGCTTGAGTTGTTGCCCGGCGGGGCCAGCAAAAAAGGCGCGCAGCGTGGGCTCCCAATTGGGATGGCAAGCCCAGCGGGCATTGGGGTTAGATGCCGGCTCGGTGCTCATGGGCTTGCGGGTTGGGCTTGGGGCAGCAAGGTGGGGGGCAAGCAGGCCGAGGGCTCGCGCAGGCGCCGTTGCATGGTGTCAACCAACGGCAGCAGCGCCGCAACGGGTTGCCCCGCGGCACCGCGCTGGGCTTGGACGTGCGCCTCAGCCAACAGCAGCAACACGGACAATTCGGCCCAGTGCCCGGCGTCGTCCATGTCGGCAAACACGGCCATGGCGCACTGCGCGCTTCGGCGCAGCGACTTGAGCGACACCGCGCGTTGGCCTTGTTTGGTCAGAGCCCACAACGCCACGGCCCGCCAGCGATGAGCGTGGGCCTCGAGGTATCGGTTGTCGGTGAGCCCGCCAAGCAAGGCAGCCTCGGCCGCCCATTTGACTTGCGCCCACTGCTGGGGCTGACCAAGCAGGGCGAGCTGAGTGGCGCTGTGCGCTTGTTGCAAGGCCAGCACCGCGCTGGTGCGCGAGCCGCGTGGGGCACGTTCCATCCAGTGGTTGGTCCAGGCAACAACTTGCGCGTGCCCCGCCGCGCCCGCCTGTAAGGCGATGTCGATACCAGTGGCCAACAGGTCCCACACCGCTGCCGGGGTCAGCCCAGGGTGCTGTGCGACCTGCGCCAGCGCAACCTGCGCCATACGCAGGGCATGCTCATCGCGGCGGCACCGTCGGTAAAGCAGCAAGGTCTGCGTGACCGCCTGTTGCCAATCGGTGTGTGGCGCGTGGTGCGGTAAACGCCATTGGCGTAAGGCTTGCCGCGCCAAACCGAAGCCGCCTGAGCTGGGCCGATGCCCAGCCCGCCAAGCGAGGTACAGGGCATGGGCACGCTGCCAGGCATGATGCAAAGGACCATGACGAAGACTGGGCGTGGCTTGCACCAGCCCCTGGGTTTGGCGCGCTTGCCTGTGCAGAGCGGTCGCCCGCGCCGGCTGCGTACCAGCGAGCGGGAGCCGCAGGCGGCATGCCACGGCAAAACCCAATAGGCTTGCCATGGGGTGTGCGGCCAATCCGGCCGGGGGCGGACATGGCGGTGGCTCAAGACGCCGCCAGTGGCTGGCCAAGGCCGCGTTGTACGACCAGTCAAGCCATGCCAGGGTATGCGCGCAGCGCGCGCGCCAAGCGGCCACCGGCTGGCCAGCCATGGCGTATTGCGCAGCCGATTGATCGAAGGCTTGGCTGGCCAAGGCGCGTACCACGGGGTCTTGCATGCGCAGCGCGCGGGCGGCCTCGCAACGCGCCAAACGCAACCACAACGCCGCGCGCGTGCCGCGCCGCCAGCGCCACGGGGCGCAATCGATCAAGCGGCGCAGTGCCGCTGCGGCTTGATCCTGCGGTGCGATACGTAACACGCGCCGCAGCTCGTGGGCCGCTTGTTGGCGCAACGACTCTGCCGTAAAGGCGTGTCGGCGTGATTTCATGACGCTTACTCCCTGCCGCGATTGTAGGCGGGAGTCAGGACAGGCCCCGCGCCTAGGGCGTAAACAGCGTGCGCAGCGCCGCGCCTGGATCGGGCTGGCGCATGCAGGCCTCGCCAACCAAAAAGGCGTGAATGTCGTGGTGGCGCAAACGCTGCACGTCAGCTGGCCCGGCAATGCCTGATTCGGTCACCAGCAAGCGCTCGGGTGGGCACAGCTGGCGCAACCGAATGCTGGTCTCCAGGTTAACTTCGAAGGTGCGCAAGTCGCGGTTGTTCACCCCCAACAACGGCGTGCGCAAAGCACACGCGCGCTCGAGTTCGGCCTCGTCATGCACCTCTACCAGCACCGCCAAACCAAGCTCAAGGGCGAGCGATTCCAGCGCTTGCATGGTGGCGTCGTCCAAGCACGCGGCAATAAGCAAAATGCAATCGGCGTGCATGGCTGCGGCTTGATACACCTGGTAGGCGTCAACCATGAAGTCTTTGCGCAGCACCGGCAGGCTGCAGGCGGCGCGGGCTTGCTCGAGGTAGGCTGAGCTGCCTTGAAAAAACGGCGCGTCGGTAAGCACCGACAGGCACGCGGCACCGCCGCGCTGGTAGCTTGCAGCAATCGCCTCGGGGTCAAACGGGTCGCGCAACAGTCCTTTGGAAGGGCTGGCCTTTTTGACCTCGGCAATGACCGCACTGCCCCCGGCGGCGACCCGCCCTTGCAGGGCCTGCACAAAGTCGCGCGGCACACGCGCGGTGGACTCGACCCGGGTACGCAACGCCGCCAGCGACTCGGCCGCTTGGGCCGCCGCCACCTCTTGGCGCTTGACCGCCACAATACGCTGCAAAATGTCGCTCATGTGGTTGGCGACTGTGCGTTGCAAAACGCCCGCCACTGCTCGAGTTTGGCCAGCGCCGCGCCTTCGGCAATGAGGCGCTGGGCCTGAATCAGGCCATCTTTAACGCTGGCGGCGCGGCCTGCCACATACAAGGCAGCCCCAGCGTTGAGCGCCACGATGTCGCTGGCCGGGCCGGCCTCACCTTGTAACACCGCCATGACCATGGCTTGCGAGGCCTCAGGGGTATCCACGCGAAAGGCGCGCTGGCCGGCCATGGTCAAGCCAAAATCTTCGGGGTGCATGGTGTATTCCATGACCTCACCGTCGCGCAACTCGGCCACCATGGTGTCGCCACCCAGCGTGATCTCGTCCATGCCGTCGGTGCCGTAAACCACCATGGCGCGGCTGGCGCCCAGGCGCTGCAGGGCACGCGCCTGTATGCCCACCAAATCGGGGTGAAACACCCCCATCAAAATGTTGGGGGCACCAGCCGGGTTGGTCAGCGGCCCCAAAATGTTGAACATGGTGCGCACCCCGAGTTCTTTGCGCACCGGAGCCACGTTTTTCATGGCTGGGTGATGCGCCGGGGCAAACATAAACCCCAAGCCGACTTGGTCAATGCTTTGCGCGATGGCCGCTGGGGGCAACTGAATGCGAATACCCAATTGTTCGAGCAAGTCGGCGCTGCCGCTGCGGCTGGAGAC
>JAYPEA010000099.1:0-2878 GCA_038125525.1 Burkholderiaceae bacterium
CCGGGTTTCTGTAGCCATTCCTCTGGTCGGATGATGGTCATGCCGTTGAGCTCGGTGCATGAGTAATACTCGAATAGGATGGGCCCCCACCAACGCATCATCTCGTGCTTGACATCCACTGGGCAGGGGGCTGCGGCGTGTATGGCCACCTGAAGGCTGCGTACGTCATACTTCGCTCGTATTTCTTCGGGTAACTTGAGCATCCGGACGAACATGGTCGGTACCCATTGACTGGCATTGACACGGTAGCGATCAATCAATGCCAAAGACGTCTCAGCATCAAACTTCTCCATGACGATGGCCGTCCCGCCCAACGCTTGAACCGCGGCACAGGTTCGTAATGGTGCTGCGTGATAAAGCGGTGCTGGGGACAAATACACCGTTTCATTATTGAGTCCGAAATGTCCCCCGAACATGGCAACCACGGTGTCTCCGGGTTGGGAAATATCGCGATCAGGCAAGGATGGGCAGACGCCTTTGGGCCGACCTGTGGTTCCTGATGAATAAAGCATGTCGCCGCCGCGTGGTTCATGCGCCGGGCGAACAGAACTGGCGCTCGCGATAAGCGCCTCGAGGGGAAGAAAATCTGTCACCCCCTCTTCGAAAGACACACGATGTACAAGATTGGGAAGCGCGTCCCACGCGCCAGCCAGCTCAGCGCCCGTGTTTCCCAAGAACAAGGCTCGCGCACCTGAGTTCTCCAAGATGTAGCGGACCTCATCGCGCTTCAGGTGAACGTTGATCGCTGTCAGGTACAGGCCACAGCGTTGGGCCGCCCAATAGACGTCAAAGGTTCTGGCGTCATTGTCGGCGAGCAACGCAATAACGTCTCCCCGCTTGAAGCCTTGGGATCGCAACCAGTTGGCAATGCGCAGTGAACGGTCCTCTAACGCCGCGTAGGTGACCTGCTTACCAGTGGCAGCCATGATCAGTGCGGGTTTGTCAGGCGTGGTGAGGGCGTGGATTCCAGGGTACATGTCTCAAATGGCTCTTTTCGTTTATCTTGTCATCTTGACGCAAACTTGGAAAGAGCGCCATTGTGAATTCCGCCGATGGTGCAACGTGATTCTAGGAAGCTGAACCACGCGAACCCTCGGCTAACGCAGCCGGATCTATGGCTAACATCACGTATGCACTTAACCGTTTCATCGCCCGTTCAATCCCTCTCTGACATTCGCCAGATTGAGGCCACACCCTTGGCTCAAACCATGCCGTGGGCCAGCACCTACGACTTGATTCGCGCGAGCGCCGAAGCCCATACAAACCAGCCCGCGCTCACCTTCTTGGCCACAGGCGAGCCCGGTGGTCCCGCCACCTGCTGGACCTATCGTGCGTTGCTACAAGGCATCCACCAGACCGCTAATTTGCTGCACAGCCTGAACATAGGCTCACAAGACGTGGTGGCCATATTGCTGCCCGGTGGGCTCGCCTACCACCTCGCCTTGTGGGGCGGAGAGGCGGCGGGCATTGTGCAGCCGCTCAACCCTTTGCTGAGCGAAGAAAAGCTGCTGTCTCTGCTGCAAGCCAGTCAGGCCAAGGTATTGATCGCTCATGGCGTCGAAGACGACAGCCAATTGCGTGACAAAGCGCTGCGCCTGCAAGCCCAATTGCCCCACTTAAAAACCGTACTGCTGGTTCACCCAGCGGGTGCGCCTTTGGCAAACGATCTGCCACCCGGCGCGCACGACTTTCATGAACTGCGTCAGCACCAAGTCGATGACCGCCTACTGAGCGAGCGGGTGTTCCAGCCGAGCGACATCGCCGCCTACTTTCATACCGGCGGCACGACCGGTGCGCCCAAACTGGCGCGGCACAGCCATGGCGCACAGGTTTTTACTGCCTGGGCCAACGCCAACATGCAAGGCTTTCGGTCCAGCGATGTCACGATCAATGGCTACCCTCTGTTCCATGTAGCTGGCGTGCTACCCGGCGCACTGTGCTCTCTCGCCATTGGCATGCACGTGATCATTCCCACCGCGGCTCTGTTCCGCAATCGCGAGGTGGTGAAGAACTACTGGCGCTTGGCCGAGTACCACCGCTGCACACTCATGTCGGGCGTACCCACCGTGCTGGCGGCATTGGCGGGGGTGCCACTGAACGGCGCCGACATCTCGCGCATTCGTGCGGTACGCACCGGGGCCGCGCCCCTACCGCCCGAGCTGGCGCAACGCTTTGAGCAAACTTTCGGTTTGCATATCAACGAAAGTCTGGGCATGACCGAAACCGCGGGCTTGAGCACCGTCGCACCGCCAGGGCTCAACGCCCCGGCAGGCTGTGTCGGTTGGCCATTGCCTCATGCACAGGTGCGCATTGTGGGTCTGAACAGTAACGATCAAGCGACCGGTCAAGACCTGCCTGCGGGAGAAAAAGGCATGGTGCTTTACCAAGGCCCCAATCTATTTTCGGGCTACCTGGATGCCGCGGAAACGGCGCGCAGCTTCACCCCGGATGGTTGGCTCATCACCGGCGACGTGGGTTTCATCGATGAGCAAGGCCGCTTGCACCTATCGGGTCGCGCCAAAGATTTGATCATTCGTGGGGGCCACAACATCGACCCCAAAGTGATCGAAGATGCCTTGGGCTCGCACCCTGCTGTTGATCTGTGCGCCGCCGTGGGTGCACCAGACGCCTATGCCGGCGAACTGCCCGTGGCGTTTGTCACGCTCAAAACAGGCGCTCATGTGAGCGAGGACGAGCTGCTGGCTTTCACCGTCAGCCGCGTGGACGAAGCGCCCGCCAAGCCCAAGTCCGTCACGGTGCTAGCGCACATGCCGGTGACCAATGTCGGGAAGATTTACAAACCCACATTACGCACCCTTGCCACAGCAACTGTGGTGCAAGGCCTGGTTCATCAAACCCTCACGGCCTTGCAGATCCC
>JAYPEA010000100.1:0-2851 GCA_038125525.1 Burkholderiaceae bacterium
GCGTCAATCCAACCCTGGCGGTAGGCGATTTCTTCGGGGCAGGCAATCATCATGCCTTGGCGTTTTTGTAGCGTGGCCACAAAGCCAGCGGCTTCGTGCAGGCTGTCGTGGGTGCCGGTGTCCAGCCAGGCGTAGCCGCGGCCCATTTGTTCCACGTGCAGTTGGCCGCGCTCAAGGTACACGCGGTTGAGGTCGGTAATTTCTAGCTCGCCGCGCGGCGAGGGCGTTAGGCTGTCGGCAATATCGCAGGCTTGTTCGTCGTAAAAGTACAGCCCGGTTACGGCAAAGGGGCTTTTGGGTTGAGCGGGTTTTTCTTCAATGCTGGTGGCCTGGCCTTGGGCGTTAAAGGCCACCACGCCGTAGCGTTCGGGGTCGTGCACCTGGTAGGCAAACACGGTGGCGCCTTGGCTGCGGGCGTTGGCTTGGTGCAGTTGCCGCACCAGGTCGTGGCCGTAAAAAATGTTGTCGCCCAGCACCAGCGCGCTGGGCCCGCCGTTAATAAACGGCCGCCCCAGCACAAAGGCCTGCGCCAGCCCGTCGGGCGAGGGTTGCACCACGTATTCCAGCCGCATGCCCCATTGGCTGCCGTCACCCAGCAGGCTTTGGTAGCGCGGGGTGTCTTGCGGGGTTGAAATAATCAGCACCTCGCGTATGCCGGCCAGCATCAGCGTGCTCAGCGGGTAGTACACCATGGGCTTGTCGTACACCGGCAGCAATTGCTTAGACACCACCTGTGTCGCCGGGTACAAGCGCGTACCCGAGCCGCCCGCCAGCACCATGCCTTTGCGTGTGCGGCTCGTCATGTGGGCTAGCCTCCGCCCAAGGTTTTTTGTAAGGTCGCTAGGCTTAGGTTGCCCACGGCTTGTTGCAGCTTAAGCGCGCCCAGTGCCACGCCGTAGCGGGCCTTGGCCAAATCGGCTTTGGTTTGAAACAGCGCGGTTTGCGCGTTGAGCACGTCAATGTTGATGCGCACGCCCACGTCGTAGCCCAGTTTGTTGGCGTCTAGGGCGCTTTGGCTGCTGGCCTCTGCGGCTTGTAGCGCGCGCACTTGGCCCAGGCCCGATTGCACGCCAAAGTACGCATTGCGTACGGCTTGGGTCACGCCGCGTTGCGCGCCGTCCAAGTCGGCCTTGGCTTTGTCTTCAAGGGCGCGGGCTTCAAGTATTTTGTTTTGGGTGGCGCCGCCAGTAAACACGGGCCAGTTCAGCTCCACCGATACCGAGGTTAGTGCTTTACCGGTGCTGGCGGCTTTGGTGGTGTGTGAGGCTTTAAGGTCCACGGTGGGCAGCTCACCGCCTTTGGCTTTGTCCACTTCCAGTTGGGCGTTTTGCAGCGCGCCGCGTGCCAACTGCATGGTGGGGTGTTGCGCCAAGGCTTGCTCCACATAGTTGTTAACCGGGGTTTGTGTGGGGTCGGGCAGGGTGGCCTCGGCGGACAAATCGACCGGCTGGGGGTCGGCAATACCGGTAATTTGCGCCAGCGCCAGGCGCTTGATGCGCAGGTCGTTGCTGGCGGCAATTTCTGAGGCCGAAATGCGGTCAAACTGCGCTTGGGCTTCGCGCGTGTCGGTGATGGTGGTGGTGCCCACCTCAAAGTTGCGCTTGGCTGCAGCCAACTGCTCGCTTACGGCTTGTTTGCTGCTGCGCACCACGGCCAGTTGGTTTTGCGCCGTGAGCAGGTCAAAGTAGGCTTGGCTGACGCGCACCATCAAGTCTTGCTCGGCGTTGCGGCGTTGGGCTTGGGCCAGGCCCAGTGCCACATTGCCCTGCGCCACGGTGGCTTGGTTAACGGGGCGGTACAGCGGTTGGCTGGCACTAAGGCTGGCTTGGTTGTGCGTGGTGGCGCTGCGTCCCTGGGTTTGGCTTTGGCTGGCGCTGGCGCCCACGGCCACGGTGGGCAGGCCAAGGGCGTTGCTTTGGTTGGCTTTGGCCTCGTTGGCCTTTACTTGGGCCATGGCCGCGAGGTAGGTGGCGTCATGGGCCTGGGCTTGGCGTGCCATGGCCTCTAGGCTTTGTGCGCCGCTGGGCAAGCAAGTGGCCAGTAAGGCGCTGGCCAGTAGGCCGCGTAGCCGCCGCCCCGGGAGGCATACGGCACGTTGGCGCCCAGTCACAATTGGGGTCATGGGGGGAGTCCTTTGGAGCATGGGGGTCAAAAGGTAAACGATGAAGGCTCGGCAAAGCCGTGCAGGCGGGGCAGTACCGTGTCCCAGCGCGGGGAGGCCACGCAGCCGTGCCCGGCGCTGGCTTCAAACACCGTAAAGCTCATCATGGGCAACTGCCCCACCACCACGCCTAGGCGCCCGCCCGGGGCCAGGGCTTGCAGCAAGGCTTCGGGCACCTCGGCCACCGAGCCGCTGAGCACAATCACGTCAAACGGGGCGTGGGCTTGCCAGGTGGCTGGCTGAGCGGCGTCGCCGGTGATCACGGCAACGTTGGGCACTGCTTCATGTGCCAGGGTTTGGGTGGCCAGTTGCGCCAGCGCCGGGTCGATTTCTAGCGTAAATACTTGTCGCGCTTGGTTGGCCAGCAGGGCCGCCATGTAGCCGCTGCCGGTGCCAATTTCTAGTACCTTGTCGCCGGCCTTTACGCGTAGGTCTTGCAGCATGCGCGCCTCTACCCGCGGGGCCAGCATGCACTGCCCGGCGCGTGCCGGTTGCGTTAGCGGCAACTCGCAATCCACAAAAGCCAAGCCCTTGTGTTGTCTGGGTACGTAGCGTTCGCGTGGCACGTCGTGCAGGGTTTGCAACACCGTAGGGTCAAGCACATCCCACGGGCGAATTTGCTGCTCAATCATCAGCAGCCGGGCTTGTTCAAGGTCAACCACAGCGTTCATGGGTGTTTCAATGGGCAAA
>JAYPEA010000101.1:0-2687 GCA_038125525.1 Burkholderiaceae bacterium
CCTGCGGCAAAGACATCCGGCTGGAGGTAGACGGCGGCATCAAGCCCGAGAACATTGCCGCGGTGGCCCGCGCCGGGGCTGACACCTTCGTGGCCGGTAGCGCCATCTTTGGTCAGCCCGACTACGCCGGCGTGGTCTCGGCCATGCGGGCTGCGCTGGCCGGCGCATGATGTTGACGCGCCAAGACTTTGACGCACAGGCTGCTCAAGGTTACAACCGCATTGCGTTGATGGCTACGGCTTTTGCCGACCTCGAAACCCCACTGTCGCTTTACCTCAAACTCGCCCAAACAGAAAACGGCGGGCGTCACAGCTTTTTGCTCGAGTCGGTGGTCGGCGGCGAGCGCTTTGGCCGCTACAGCTTTATCGGCCTGCCGGCGCACACCCGCTTGATTAGCCGCGGCTTTGGCGACCAAGCCTGTACCGAGGTGTGGCACGACGACCAAGTGGTTGAGCGCGCCGTGGGCAACCCGCTGGACTTCATCGCCGCCTACCAACAGCGCTTTCGCGTGCCGCCGCAACCCAATTCGCCGCGTTTTTGTGGCGGCTTGGCGGGCTATTTTGGCTACGACACCGTGCGCCACATCGAACCCAAGCTCGCCCAAGCGTGCCCGCCCGACCCGCTGGACTGCCCCGACATTTTGTTGCTGCATACCGACGAGGTGGCCGTGATCGACAACCTCACGGGCAAATTGCACCTCATCGTCTACGCCAACCCGGACGAGGCCGATGCGTATACCCGTGCCTGCGCGCGGCTTGGCGAGCTCAAGGCGCGCCTTAACGTGCCAGTGCAAGGCCCCGCGCTGGGTGGCCACGTGGCGCACCCGGTGCAGCACGAGCGCACTCAAGCCGACTTTGAGGCGGCTGTGCGCCAAGCGCAGGGGTTGATTCAAGCCGGCGACTTCATGCAGGTGGTGATTGGCCAGCGCGTGCACAAGCGTTTTGACGCCTCGCCGCTGGCGCTGTACCGCGCTTTGCGCTCACTCAACCCCAGCCCGTACATGTATTACTACCACCTTGGTGACATGCACGTGGTGGGCGCCTCGCCCGAAATTTTGGTGCGGCAAGAAGCCACCCCCGACGGTCAAAAAGTCATCATCCGCCCCCTTGCCGGTACCGCCGCGCGTGGCGCCACGCCCGAACAAGACCAAGCTGCCGAGGCCGCGTTGTTGGCCGACCCCAAAGAGCGGGCCGAGCACGTCATGCTCATTGACCTAGCGCGCAACGACGTGGGGCGTATCGCGAAGGTGGGCAGTGTCAAAGTGAGCGAGGCTTTTGCCGTGGAGCGCTACAGCCACGTCATGCACATCGTCAGTCATGTGGAAGGCCAGTTACGCGAGGGCCTGAGCAACATGGACGTGCTGCGCGCGTGTTTTCCGGCCGGCACCCTCTCGGGTGCGCCCAAAGTGCACGCCATGGAGTGGATCGACCGACTCGAGCCCACCAAGCGCGGCGTGTACGCCGGGGCCTGCGGCTACCTAAGCTACGCCGGTGATATGGACGTGGCCATTGCCATTCGCACCGGTGTCATCAAAAACGGCACACTGTATGTGCAAGCCGCCGCCGGTGTGGTGGCCGACTCGGTGCCCTCGGCCGAATGGCAAGAAACGCAACACAAAGCCCGTGCCTTATTGCGCGCAGCCGAACTGGCCGAACGTGGCATGGAGGCCGCATGAGCACCGATGTCATCGTCATCGACAACTACGACAGCTTCACCTACAACCTGGTGCAGTACCTCGGTGAGTTGGGCGCTTCGGTCCAGGTGTATCGCAACGACGCGCTCTCGCTTGAGTCGCTGCTGGCTCTGCGTCCGCGGCGCTTGTTGGTCTCACCCGGACCTTGCACGCCCAATGAGGCCGGCGTGTCGGTGGCCGCGATTGCGGCGCTCGGTCCACACATTCCGGTGCTGGGGGTGTGTTTGGGGCATCAAAGCTTAGGCGCGGCCTACGGCGCCCGTGTGGTGCGCGCGCAAACCCTGATGCACGGCAAAGTCAGCGTGCTCGAGCATCAAGGCGCCAGCGTGTTTGCTGGCTTGCCCACGCGCTACAAGGTCAACCGTTATCATTCCTTGGCCTTGGAGCGCGCGAGTTTGCCCGACTGCTTGGAAGTGACGGCATGGTGCGACGATGGCGAAATCATGGGCGTGCGACACCGTCAATTCAACGTGCACGGCGTGCAGTTTCACCCCGAATCCATCCTGACCCAGCACGGGCACGCGCTGCTGCAAAACTTTTTGCGTGCCTAGAATCGCCCCAATGACCACTGTCCCCCCTAAGTCCATCATGCCCATCACCCCTCAAGACGCTTTGCAGCGTGTCATCGAACACCGTGAAATCTTTCACGACGAAATGTTGCACCTCATGCGCCTCATCATGCGCGGCGACTTATCGCCTGTCATGACCTCAGCGCTCATCACCGGGCTGCGCGTCAAAAAAGAGACCATAGGTGAGATCACCGCCGCGGCTCAGGTGATGCGCGAGTTTGCCACCCCGGTAAGGGTGGACGACCCCTCGCATCTGGTGGATATCGTGGGCACCGGTGGTGATGGCTCGCATACCTTCAACATCAGCACCTGCGCCATGCTGGTGGCCGCTGCTGGTGGCGCGCGCGTGAGCAAACACGGCAACCGCAGCGTCTCCAGCCGCAGCGGCAGCGCCGACTTGCTCGAACAATTGGGTATTCGCATTC
>JAYPEA010000102.1:0-2519 GCA_038125525.1 Burkholderiaceae bacterium
AAAATCTGCCGCCTTTAATCGGGCGTACCGGTTCGATTCCGGTTCGAGGCACCACGCAACCGCCTCAGGCGGCTGGCCTCGTTGGATGGTGCTGGGCCCTGGCCAGAGGCAGGCGCCGAGTGGCCAACCAACACACAAGCAGCATCAATGCCGAGCCCAGCAGGGCGGCGGCCAGCCCGCCGGCTTGGTACAACAGCCCCGAGAGCAAGGTGCCCATAAACCGCCCCAGCGCGTTGGCGGCGTAGTAAAAGCCTACATCTTCGGCGGCTTTTTCTGAGCCCGCATAGGCCAGCACCAGGTAGCTGTGTACCGACGAATTCACCGCAAACGCGCCCCCGAACGCCGCCAACCCAATAATTACCCACCACAGTTCATGCGGCGCGTGTTGCCATAACGCGATTGCAATCACCAGCGGAATGCCCGAGAGCATCAGCGACCATCGGCGCGCCGCGGGCACTTCGGTGCTCAGTCCGTCGGCGCTGCGCCGAACCAGTTGCGGCGCCAAGGCCTGCACCACGCCGTAGCCAATCGTCCAGCACGCCAAAAAGGCCCCCACCATCGTGAACGTCCAGCCCGATGCGTACAGGTACACGGGCACCCCCACCACAAACCACACATCTCGGGCGCCAAACAGCATCACCCGTGCCGCCGCTAAGGCGTTGATGCCGGGGTTTTTGGCAAACAATTCTTTGGCCGAGCGCGAGGCTTTGGCTTGCCCCATCATGCGCGGCAGGGCGGCCAGCACGGCAACCAGCACGACGCCGAGCAAGCTGGCCATTACCAGCAAAGCACTTGAAAAGCCCAGCGCTTGTAACAACACACCGCCTACAAAAAACCCCACGCCCTTCATGGCGTTTTTGCTGCCGGTAAACCAAGCCACCCATTGAAAGAGCTGACCTGAGCTCGCGTTTTTAGCCTCGGTCTGAGTAATTTTGATGGCCGATTTGCTCGCCGTTTTGGTGAGGTCTTTGGCCACACCGCAAATGCCTTGTGCCAGCACCACCCATGTAACAGACAGCGCAGCGGTCCAATTTGGATCGAGCTGTGACAGCAGCAAAAACCCAGCGATTTGGGTGCATAGGCCAGCCGTTAGCATGCGGGTGATGCCAAAGCGTGTGGCCAGCCAGCCGCCAACCAGGTTGGCCACCACGCCGGCGGCTTCATAGAGTAAAAACAAAAACGCCAGCGTAAACGGGGAGTACCCCAACTGGTAAAAGTGCAGCAGCACCAGCATGCGCAAGGCGCCATCGGTGAGCGTAAAGCCCCAATAAGCGGCCGTCACAATCAGGTAGTGGCGCATGATGCAGTCAACCTTTTAAGATGGCTTAAATGCCAACTTCTTGCAAGTGGCAGGCCAGGTCTACCATGCGGCAGGCGTAGCCCATTTCGTTGTCGTACCACGCGTAGAGCTTAAGCATTGTGCCGTCCGTTACCATGGTCGAAGGCGCATCCACAATCGAGCTACGCGTGTCGCGGGCGTAGTCGGCGCTAACCAGTGGCAGCGTTTCGAACCCCAAAATGCCGGCCAGCGGCCCGGCGGCGGCTTGCGCGAAAAGCGCATTCATTTCTTCTGCGCTGGTGGCGCGTTGGCATTCAAACACGCAGTCGGTTAGCGAGGCATTAAGCACTGGCGCGCGCACGGCGTGGCCGTTGAGCTTGCCTTTGAGCTCGGGGTAAATCAGGGCAATGGCCGTGGCGCTGCCGGTGGTGGTGGGGGCCAAGCTCAACATGGCGCTGCGGGCACGGCGTAGGTCTTTGTGCGGCGCGTCCACCACCACGTTGGTGTTGGTGGGGTCGTGGATGGTGGTGATTTGCCCGTGTTTGATGCCCACGCTTTCGTGCACCACTTTAACCAAGGGGGCCAAGCAGTTGGTGGTGCACGAGGCGGCCGTAACGATGCGGTCCCGCTGCGGGTTGTATTGCAGGTGGTTCACGCCCATCACCACGTTGAGTACGTCGCCGGTTTTTACGGGGGCGGCCACAATCACCCGCTTGGCGCCTTGGTCCAAATGGCCTTGCAGGGTCTCGGGCGTTAAAAACTTGCCGGTGCACTCCAGCACCACGTCCACGCCCAGTTCACCCCAAGGTATTTGCCCGGGCGTGGCATGGGCCGAAAAACCCACGGCCTGGTCGTTGATGCAAAGGCTTTGTGGGGTTCGCGCCGCAATGCGTGCATGCCAACGCCCTTGCACCGAGTCAAACGTGAGCAAATGCGCCGTGGCCTCGGCGCCACCTTTTATTTCGTTAAGGTGAACCACCTCTAGCCGATTCGCTCGCCTTGGGTCGTCGTCAGGTCGGTGTGCCGCACCCATTGCCGCGCGCAGCGCCAAACGCCCAATTCGCCCCATGCCATTGATGCCAATTTTCATAGGTCTACCTTAAGCTATAAAAAAGCCGCCCCGAAGGGCGGCTTGCAAAGCGATCTGCGCTTTTTAGTTCTTTACTTGTGACCAGACTTTGCTCTGGATGTAGTCGGTGGCCGAGTCCGGCATGGCAACGTAGTCCAGTTCGTCGGC
The DNA here is from genome assembly GCA_038125525.1 of Burkholderiaceae bacterium. Lineage (GTDB taxonomy): Bacteria > Pseudomonadota > Gammaproteobacteria > Burkholderiales > Burkholderiaceae_C > RS62. Next base: position 2,517 of record JAYPEA010000102.1, read on the forward strand.
AAT
>JAYPEA010000103.1:0-2305 GCA_038125525.1 Burkholderiaceae bacterium
AAGCGGGTGTGCTTGGACAAAGACTTACTGTCTTCGGATAGGCTTAAACCTTTTTTTGCGGCGATGCCGCCCCCCGAAGCGGAACGGATTACGCAAATCATTCGGTATTTGTCGCTTTGGATGGTGTTTACCGACCCACCTGACCACACCCGGCTGCGCCGCCTAACGAGCAAAGTGTTTCACGCCAAGTCCATGCAGGCCATGCGACCGCAGATTGAGCAAATTAGTGGCTGGTTGCTGGACCAGCTCAGCGAGCGCGATACCTTTGACTTTGTTGCAGACTACGCCGGACCGCTGCCGTGTTTGGTCATTATGGCCATGTTGGGCGTGCCGGCAGCGCATTTGGCGCAGGTCAAACGTATGTCGGATGACATGGCACTGTTTGTTGGCTCCTCGCGTATCAACCCACAAAAGTACGACACCGCTGAAGCCGCCACACAAGAGATGGCGGCGTACTTTCGAGACTTGATTGCCCTGCGGCGGCGGCATCCCAGCGCTGATTTATTAAGTGAGTTGGTTCACCTGCGTGATGGCGACGATTGCCTAAGCGACGACGAGTTGGTGGCCACCTGCATGTTGCTTTTGTTCGCTGGGCACGAAACCACGACCAACCACATTGCCAACGGGTTGCATGCACTGATGCAATTTCCTGGTGAAATGCGGCGTCTGCGCCAAAATCCTGGACTGGCTGCCATGGCGGTGGAGGAGTTGTTGCGTTACGACGGGCCACAGGGTGCACAAGTGCGGGTGGTGATGCGTGAGCACGAGTTGCACGGCAAGCAACTGATGCCGGGTCAGCGCATTTTCATCATGCTCAACGCGGCAAACCGTGATGCCCGGGCCTACCCCGAGCCCGACCGGTTGGACTTGACCCGTGATGGGGTACCTCACTTAACCTTTGGCTTTGGGCAACACATTTGCCTGGGTTTTCCCCTGGCGCGAACCGAGGGTGAGGTGGCCTTGCCAATGGTGCTGGCGCGTTACCGCCACATTGAGCCCGTTGGTGATCCTCCGCAGTGGATCAACTCGCTGGTGTTTCGCGGCATGCACAGCTTGCCTGTGCGGGTTAAGCCAAGTTAGGGCCGTCTATGCAAGCTTGCCTCAAATTGCCCTTTGGCGGTTAACATAGCCGCGCTTCATAACATCCCACTAAAGGAGACAGGTGACATGACGCTGTTGATGAAACGCATGACGTGGCTGGCCGTGGCAATGACGGCGGCCTTTGGGGTTCAGGCACAAACCCGAGTGACGTACAAGTCGGCCAAGGCCGGCTCGTCTTACTACCAAATGGGCGTAGAAATTGCTGAGGCCATGAAGGCAGGCACAGCCGGCAAAATTTCAGTGACGGTAGAAGAAAGCCAGGGTTCAACGCAAAACGTGATGGAGGCGCGCGTGCGCGGGGGGGATTACGTGTTTACCACGCCTCCAGCGCTCATTGGTATGGCGCAAGAGGGCAAGGGCCCGTTCAAAGACAAGGCAGACCCCAAGTTTGCTGAGATTCGGGCGTTGTTTCCCATACCGGCTCTGACCATGCATTTGGTGGCGCGTGCCGACCGTGGCGTGGCGAGCTGGGCCGATTTGGCAGGCAAGTCGGTGTTGCTGGGCAAGGGCTCGTTTGGCGCGCGTGAGGGGGCCAAGTATTTGGAGCTGTTTGGCGTAAAAGACCAGACCAAATTGGTGGATGTGGAGTTGTCAAACGCCGTTGCGGCACTTAAAAACGGGCAGATTGACGCCTTTGTCACGGCTGGTTCATGGCCAGCACCTAATGTGGTGGAGGCTGCGGCCTCTACTTCGGTGGTGGTAGTGGGTTTAACGGCTGAGCAAATTGCTGCGACCAAGCGCAACGCGCTGACAATACCGGCGGGTACGTACGCGGGGCAAACAGCGGCGGTGCAAACCACCACGCTGCCGGTGGTTGCTTATGCCACCTCGGCGATGTCCGATGACGTGGCTTACACGCTGACCAAGACGTTTTGGGCCCAGCGCCAAGCCATGAGTGCGCAGGCGGCGTGGTGGCGCGGCGTCACCCCCGAGTTGTTGCAAAACATCGGCACCAAGATTCATCCTGGGGCGGTGCGGTTTTATAAAGAGCAGGGCATGCCCCTACGGCCAGAGCAGATGTGACCAAGCCGGCGGCACGGTCTAACGTCAACCTCCCGCCGCTGGGGCTTGCATGCTAGGGCTGCCCTGGGTGGCATGGGGCGGTGTAGGTGTGGCCATGCACCTGGGGCTGGTGTGGTACGGGTTGGCGCCCAATTTGGTGGTGCGCCCTTTGCACATGGCGTACATCTTGCCGTGGATTTAC
>JAYPEA010000104.1:0-2096 GCA_038125525.1 Burkholderiaceae bacterium
GGGCAGCAAGGTGGGGGGCAAGCAGGCCGGGCGCCTTCTTCAGGACCCGAACAGCGTGTGTAACGCCTCGCCAGGGTCCGGCTGCCGCATGAACGCCTCGCCAACCAAAAAGGCGTGTATGTCGTGTTCGCGCAAACGCTGCACGTCGGTTGGGCCAGCGATGCCTGACTCAGTCACCAACAGGCGCTCGGGTGGACACAACTGACGCAACCGGATGCTGGTCTCGAGATTAACCTCGAAGTTGCGCAAGTCGCGGTTGTTCACACCCAATAACGGTGTGCGCAAGGCGCAAGCGCGCTCGAGTTCAGTCTCATCATGCACCTCCACCAGCACAGCCAGCCCCAATTCGTGAGCCAGCGACTCCAGCGCTTGCATAGCGGCGTCGTCCAAGCACGCCGCAATAAGCAAAATACAGTCGGCGTGCATAGCCGCCGCTTGATACACCTGGTAGGCGTCAACGATAAAGTCTTTGCGCAGCACTGGCAGGCTACACGCGGCTCGCGCTTGCTCCAGGTAGGCTGAACTACCTTGAAAAAACGGCGCATCGGTAAGCACCGATAGGCACGCGGCACCACCGCGCTCGTAGCTTGCGGCAATCGCTTCGGGGTCAAACGGGTCGCGCAGTAGGCCTTTAGAGGGGCTGGCCTTTTTGACCTCCGCAATGACGGCACTGCCCCCGGCGGCGACCCGCCCTTGCAGGGCCTGCACAAAGTCGCGCGGCACACGCGCGGTGGACTCGGCCCGGGCGCGCAGTGCCGCCAGTGAGTCAACCGCTTGGGCAGCCGCCACCTCCTGACGCTTCACCGCCACGATACGCTGCAAAATGTCGCTCACGCGGTCCCCGGCTGCGCGCTACAAAAGGCGCGCCACTGCTCAAGTTTTGCCAGCGCCAAGCCATCGGCGATGACACGCTGGGCCTGTGTTAGACCGTCTTTAACACTGGCGGCGCGGCCAGCCACATACAACGCGGCTCCTGCGTTGAGCGCCACGATATCGCTGGCCGGGCCGGCCTCACCTTTCAACACCTCCATGACCATCGCTTGCGACGCCTCTGGCGTATCCACGCGAAAGGCACGCTGGCCTACCATGGGCAGGCCGTAGTCTTCAGGGTGTATCGTGTATTCCGTTACTTCACCCTCGCGCAACTCGGCCACCATGGTGTCGCCACCCAGCGTGATTTCATCCATGCCGTCGGTGCCATAAACCACCATGGCGCGGGTGGCGCCCAGTCGTTGGAGAGCGCGGGCCTGTATCCCAACCAAATCGGGGTGAAACACCCCCATCAAAATATTGGGGGCCCCCGCCGGGTTGGTCAGTGGCCCCAGGATGTTGAACATAGTGCGTACCCCCAGCTCTTTGCGGACTGGGGCCACGTTTTTCATGGCCGGGTGATGCGCCGGAGCGAACATGAACCCCAGACCCACTTGCTCGATGCTTTGCGCGATTGCTTCTGGAGGCAATTGAATACGAATACCCAATTGCTCGAGCAAGTCGGCGCTGCCGCTGCGGCTGGAGACACTGCGATTGCCGTGTTTGCTCACGCGCGCGCCGCCGGCGGCCGCTACTAACATGGCGCAGGTGCTGATGTTGAACGTATGAGAGCCGTCTCCACCGGTGCCGACGATATCTACGAGATACGAAGGGTCGTCCACCTGCACTGGAGTGGCGAACTCGCGCATCACCTGAGCAGCGGCGGTGATTTCGCCTATCGTCTCTTTTTTTACTCGCAGCCCGGTGATGAGCGCTGAGGTCATGACGGGAGACAAGTCACCACGCATGATGAGGCGCATGAGGTGCAACATTTCGTCGTGAAAGATTTCACGGTGTTCGATTACGCGTTGCAAAGCGTCTTGCGGAGAAATAGCCATATCTAATCGTAGTCTTTCAGCTTGTAATGAAGTTCAAACGTCGCCCTTGGTTCCCCTACCGAACGTCGAGCAACGAAGCACGCATAGCGGCGATCACTTTGGCGTAATCAGGCTGACCAAAGATGGCGCTCCCCGCAACGAAGGTGTCGGCACCGGCGCGGGCTACGGCAGCGATGTTCTCGGGCTTGATGCCGCCGTCTACCTCCAGCCGGATGTCTTTGCCGCAGG
>JAYPEA010000105.1:0-2094 GCA_038125525.1 Burkholderiaceae bacterium
GGGCCAAAAATCTTGGCGCAAAACAAACCATCGCGCTCGGGCTTGAACGTGCGGTAGTTGATGGTTTCGGGCTTTTTGACTTCACCAAACGACCAAGACCGGATTTTTTCCGGCGAGGCCAACCTAATCTTGATGGCATCAAAATGCTCACTGGGCGTGAACTGTTTAAACAGATCTAACAATGACTTCATGGTTGATTCCTTGTGCTTGGATTGACGACGGATCAGGAGCGATCGAGTTCGATATCAATCCCCAGCGAACGAATTTCCTTTACCAACACATTGAACGACTCCGGCATGCCGGCGTCGATGGCGTGGTCACCCTTGACAATGTTTTCGTACACCTTGGTACGGCCTTGCACGTCGTCTGACTTGACGGTGAGCATTTCCTGCAGCGTGTACGAGGCACCGTAAGCCTCCAGCGCCCATACCTCCATCTCGCCAAAACGTTGGCCACCAAACTGTGCCTTGCCGCCCAAAGGCTGCTGGGTCACCAAGCTGTACGGGCCAGTTGAGCGCGCGTGCATCTTGTCGTCAACCAAGTGGTGCAGCTTGAGCACGTGCATGTAACCCACGGTGGTGGTGTTTTCAAACGCGTCACCGGTGCGCCCGTCGTACAACTGCGCACGTGTGCGGCTTGCGCTCAAGCCTTTGGCCTGCGCCACCTCCGGCGGGTAGGCCAACGACAACATGTGGTTGATTTGTGCCTCGGATGCGCCGTCAAACACCGGCGTAGCAAATGGCACGCCGTCGGTCAGGTTGCCGGCCATGGCCTTGAGGTCGGTGTCCGAAAGCGACTTAATGGCCTCGGCGTGACCCGCGGTGTTGTACACCTCCTCAAAAAAGGCGCGCAGCTCGGCGGCCTTGGCTTGCTGACGCAGCATGTCACCCACGCGCTGACCCAGCCCCTTGGCGGCCCAACCCAAATGCACTTCCAACACCTGCCCGACGTTCATGCGCGAGGGCACGCCCAGTGGGTTGAGCACAATGTCGCACGGTGTGCCATCGGCCATGTACGGCATGTCTTCCACCGGCACAATTTTGGAGACCACGCCCTTGTTGCCGTGGCGGCCGGCCATCTTGTCGCCGGGCTGCAAGCGCCGCTTAACCGCCAAGTACACCTTGACCATCTTGAGTACACCGGCGGGCAACTCGTCGCCTTGGGTGAGCTTTTTGCGCTTTTCCTCAAACGCCATATCAAAACTGTGGCGCGTTTGGTCTAGGGATTGCTGGGCCGACTCCAACTGTGCGGCCACGTCCTCGTCAGCCGGTCGTATGTCAAACCAGTGATGCCGATCGATATCGGCCAAATACTCGGCCGTGATGGCGCTACCCTTGGCCAGCTTCTTTGGGCCACCGTTGGCGGTCTTGCCCACCAACAGTTTCTCAATGCGAGCAAACGCGTCACCCTCAACGATACGCAATTGATCGTTTAAATCTAACCGAAAACGCTTGAGTTCGTCGTCAATGATTTGTTGCGCCCGCTTATCACGTGTGATGCCTTCACGGGTAAAGACCTGCACGTCGATCACAATGCCCGACGAGCCCTGCTCAACCCGCAACGAGGTGTCTTTGACGTCGCTGGCCTTTTCACCAAAGATGGCACGCAGCAGTTTCTCTTCAGGGGTCAGCGTGGTCTCGCCTTTGGGCGTGACCTTACCCACCAAAACATCGCCAGGTTCTACCTCAGCACCCACATAGATAATGCCCGAGTCGTCCAAGCGGTTAATTTGCTGCTCGGCCAAGTTGGGGATGTCGCGGGTAATTTCTTCGGCGCCTAACTTGGTGTCGCGCGCCATAACCACAAGCTCTTCGATGTGCACCGAGGTGTAGCGGTCTTCGGCCACCACCCGCTCGGAAATCAAAATCGAGTCCTCAAAGTTGTAGCCGTTCCAGGGCATGAACGCCACGAGCATGTTTTGCCCCAGCGCCAGTTCGCCCAAGTCGGTGGATGCACCATCGGCAATCACATCGCCGGCGCGAATTTTGTCGCCGCGCTTAACAATGGGACGTTGGTCGATGTTGGTGTTTTGGTTGGAACGCTGGTATTTGATGAGGTTGTAAATGTCTACCCCCACCTCACCGGCTGCGGTCT
>JAYPEA010000106.1:0-2049 GCA_038125525.1 Burkholderiaceae bacterium
TGCCCTGGCAGGTCACCGGGCAGCGGCGTAGGCACATTGCGCTGAGCCAGCGCAGTAAAGCGCATCACCTCTTTGTCACGGCCGAACACCGAGCCCGAAAAATGCGCCGCATTTTTGCCGGCGTAGTCGGTGTGCAACCTGACCTGCAGATCGTCCAGCGGCACGGGGCGCAGCAAGTTGGTGGTGAGCCGGCTAATGTGCGTTAGGCCCAACGCGCCGGCTTGCTGCTCCACCGCACGACACACCAGCGCCGACGGTGGCCCGGCGTGCTGATGGTCCGGGCTCCATGGCCCGCGCGTGAGCTCGGTGCTGGCGTAGCGCGCGCCGCCAAGGTCTTGATAGGCGTAGGCTGTGTCGTTCATGGCAGGCAAGGTTAAATGGGGCAGGCCAGCAAGCTGGGCACCTGAGCCGTATCCACAATCACGCGCATGGTGTGCAGCTTCCAGTCGCCGTTGACCGCACGCCATTGCATGGCGTAGCGCCCCACGCTAAACAAGCGACTCTCACCTTCCAGCGTGGTTTGGTAAAGCGCGTAAGGCGCCTCAAAGGCGTGTGGCGCCTCTGTGTGTTTGGCCAATCGACGCGCCATACCGATGACATGACGTGGGTAATGCAGGTTGTATTCGTTGACGTGCTGCAACGAGGCCAGGCGGTCGGCCAGCATGGCTTGGCCATCGCACCACATCAGCGCCAGCGGCAAGCCGGCTTGCTCGTTTTCGCGGGTGGTGATTTGGTAATCGCAATCGGCGGTAAACAAGCCCAGCCACGCCTCGTAGTCCATTGCGTCAAGCCAGGCGCCGTAATCGGCCAGGCGCTGGCTCACGCCCAGCGCGTCCAGCGGCGGCGCGCTCATTGAATACCCTGTGGGGGCTGCACCCCCATCAACTCGGCCCAGTACGACCAAAACCCACGCACCGGCGCCTCGGTGGCACGATGGACCTGGTCTTGTACCGGGCCGCGTCCGCCCATTTCAATCACACTGGTTTGCCCACCGCGCTCGGCTCGGGTGGCGCGCTGAATGATTTCAATGGCCTCGCCGTCTTCCATGGAAACCAACCCCGCAGGCCCTACCAAATTGGCACTCAGCAGCCGGTGCCGACGCATCTCGTCGGTGTCGTCGGCGTAGCCCACCACGGTTTGAAAAATCTCGAAGTGATTCACCCCTTGCGGCCGAAGTTGTCGCACCGCCAGCGAGTTGTTGATTTGAATCGCCACCACGTTAGGAAATATTGTGGGCGTGGCCAAATTCATGCCATCGGCAAACTCGCTTTGGTAGTGCAGCAAGCGTTCATCTGACAGGCGCATGCGGTCTAGGCGCGCCGCGGTGTTGGCGTAAGCGGCTTTGGCCTGGGCCTCGGTATCCGACCCGCCAAAGGCGTAGTTCATGTTGTGCCGATGCCGTGCGTCCATGCGTACGCCACCTTTTTGGGTGGCTCGGTCCACGCCGTAGGTCACAAAAAACTCATGCAACAGACTGGCGTGATAGGTGTCACGCAAATTCTCGGCGTAGAGCTTCCAGTTGCCGTTAATTTTTTGCCGCGAATAGCCCAGCACCTGCAGCGGTCGCGCGCCAAAGCGGCCCAGCATGTCGCGCCCGAACTCACCCAAGTACTCACCCAAGGGCTCGGTGGATTCGGAAAAGGTGCCAAACACCAAGCCGCCGTGCGTGTCCACGCGCAGCTTGCGCGGGCCGTGACAGGCGGGGTCAAAATCTTTGGGCATGCCGCCTTGGCCTTCAATACCCACGCGAAACGGCACGCCGCTGAGACGGCCATCGCGGGTATACGTCCAGCGGTGGTAAATGCAGGTGTGTGCACGCGCGTTGCCACGGGGCTGACGCACAATCAATGCGCCTTTGTGCGAGCACCGGTTCACAAAGGCGTGCACCGCTGCGTCGTCGGCGCGCGAGACCACCACCGGGGTATCACCCACGTAGGTGGCAACAAAATCGCCCTGGTTGGGCAGTTCGGCCTCAAGGCAAAGGTAATTCCAGGTTGGCCCACGAAAAATCCGCTCCATCTCCAGGGCGTACCACTCGGGGCTGTGGTA
>JAYPEA010000107.1:0-2042 GCA_038125525.1 Burkholderiaceae bacterium
CGGCGCAACGCCACCTTAATGTTGCGCGTACCCAGCTCTTGCTGGTCGTCGTAGTCGCGATAGCTGCGTTGCTCCCACACTTTCACGGCGCTGCGCTTGCCGCCTTGGCCGCCTATGCGCACCCCTTGCGGGTTGTGGCCGCCGTGGCCAAAGGGCGAGGTCCCGCCCGTGCCGATCCACTTGTTGCCGCCGGCGTGGCGGTCTTTTTGCTCTTGCAGTCGCTCTTGCAGGGTACGCAGTAAGGCATCCCAGTCAAGCTTAGGTGCGTTGGCCTTTTGCTCGTCTGAGAGCAATCGCTGCAATTCCTGGCGCAGCCAATGCGCTGGAATGTCGCGTGTGAAGTCAGCCACCTGCGTCACGCCCTTGAAGTAGGCGGCAAAGGCGCGGTCAAATTTGTCGTAGTGGCGCTCATCTTTGACCAACGTGGCGCGGCTGAGATGATAAAAATCCTCCATGCTCGCGTGGCCCGGCTGCTGTGGGCCAATCACGCCCTCAGCTAAGGCTTGCAGCAGCAACAAATACTCCTTCACCGACACCGGCACTTGCGCGGCGCGTAGCGTGAAAAAGTAGTCGATTAGCATGATGTGGTGGATCCGTCAGCGGTTGCGGTTTTGCATGGCCACGAGCTTTTCAAACAGCGTGATATCTTGTTCGTTTTTTAGCAAGGCGCCCACCAGTGGCGGAATCGCCACTTGGTTCTCTTCGGTGTGCAAAGCCTCCGCGGCAATGTCCTCGGCCATGAGCAGCTTGAGCCAGTCCAACATTTCTGAAGTGCTGGGCTTTTTCTTTAGCCCGGGCAGTTGGCGAATGTCGTAAAAGGTTTTGAGGGCGGCTTTGAGCAAGTTGTCTTTGAGCTTAGGAAAGTGCACATCCACAATTTGCTGCAGTGTGCGCGCATCTGGAAACTGAATGTAGTGAAAAAAGCAGCGACGCAAAAAAGCATCGGGCAGCTCTTTTTCGTTGTTTGAGGTAATGAGCACCACGGGCTTGTGCTTGGCGCGAATCAACTCGCGCGTTTCGTAGCAGTAAAACTCCATGCGGTCGATTTCGCGCAACAAGTCGTTGGGAAATTCGATGTCTGCTTTGTCAATTTCATCAATCAGCAGCACCGTGGGTTGATCGGCGGTAAAGGCCTCCCACAGCACGCCCTTGACGATGTAATTGGCGATGTCGTGCACCTTCTCATCGCCCAATTGCGAGTCGCGCAAGCGGCTGACCGCATCGTATTCGTACAAGCCTTGCTGCGCCTTGGTGGTGGATTTGATGTGCCACTGCAGCAGCGGCATGCCCAGGCTTTGGGCCACCTGCTCGGCCAGCATGGTTTTGCCGGTGCCCGGCTCGCCCTTAACCAGCAAGGGGCGCTGCAAGGTAATGGCGGCGTTAACCGCCAGCATCAAATCTTGGGTGGCAATGTAATGGGATGAGCCTTCAAAACGCATGGGGGAAAGGTCCTGTCATTGTCAGTGGGGTGCAAGGGGCAAAGATATAATCAACGGGTAATGCTTAATAAATCTTGAAGCCAAGAGGTTGATGATGGTGAAATTTTTATCGCATGTGGTCGCCGTGGCGACGTGCGCCGGGTGGCTGGCAACAGGCGCTTGGGCACAAACCCCAGCCGGCAACGTGCAGGCTGGCCAAAGCAAAGCGGCCATGTGCATAGGTTGCCATGGTATCGCAGGCTACCAAAGCTCTTTTCCCGAAATTCACAAGGTACCCAAAATTGCCGGACAAACCGCCGGGTACCTGCAAGCCGCGCTGCTGGCCTACCAAACTGGCGAGCGCAAGCACCCCACCATGCGTGGCATTGCGGGCTCGCTCAGCGCGCAGGACATGGCCGACTTGTCGGCCTTTTATGCCCAACTTGCGCCGGCGAGCAGCGTGGCCGAGCAGGCCCCGGCCGCCCCAGCCAAGGTGCAGGCGCTGTTGGCCCGCGGCGGCTGTGTGGCCTGCCATGGTGCCAACTACAACAAACCCTTGGCCCCCAGCTACCCCAAAGTGGCTGGGCAGCACGCCGACTACCTGTACGTGGCGCTTAAGTCGTA
>JAYPEA010000108.1:0-1992 GCA_038125525.1 Burkholderiaceae bacterium
TGCCAGAGGTGGCGCGGCAGTTTCGTGCGCTGCGCAACGCGCGCTTGGGCACCCAAGACGCTCAGGTGTGGAGTGCCTTTGCGCTGGACCAAGCGGCGCTGGACGCGTTGCGCCCGGCGCTGGAGAAACGATTCGCGCGCCAGTTGAATTTGTCGGTACACGTTGACCCGCAGTTGATTGGCGGGGTGCGTGTGGTGGTGGGTGACGAGGTGTATGACGCCTCGGTCAGGTCCCGGTTGGAACACATGCGGGTGTCGTTGGCGGCGTGATGCCAAGGGCCCAGGCAAGAGCTTTTACATAGGAAACAAACATGCAACTCAACGCTGCCGAAATCTCCGAGTTGATCAAAAGTCGGATTGAAGGTTTGTCAGATGGCGCCAACGTGGCCACCGAGGGCACCGTGGTGTCGGTTACCGATGGCATTTGCCGCATTCACGGTTTGTCCGACGTGATGGCTGGCGAGATGTTGGAGTTCCCGGGCAACGTGTTTGGCCTGGCGCTAAACCTTGAGCGCGACTCGGTGGGCGCGGTGGTGCTGGGTAACTACGAAGGTATCTCCGAAGGCGACACCGTCAAGTGCACCGGACGTATTCTTGAAGTGCCTGTGGGCCCCGAGCTGATTGGCCGTGTGGTCAACGCCTTGGGCCACCCCATTGATGGCAAAGGCCCCATCAACGCCAAGCTCACCGACGTGATCGAAAAAGTTGCTCCAGGCGTGATTGCGCGTCAATCGGTGAGCCAACCCATGCAGACCGGCCTGAAGTCGGTGGACTCCATGGTGCCCATTGGGCGTGGTCAGCGTGAGTTGATTATTGGTGACCGCCAAACAGGTAAAACGGCAGTGGCCATCGACGCCATCATCAACCAAAAAGGTCAGAACATGACCTGCGTGTACGTGGCGATTGGTCAAAAGGCCTCATCCATCAAAAACGTGGTGCGCGCCCTTGAGCAGGCCGGCGCCATGGAGTACACCATTGTGGTGGCGGCCTCGGCCTCTGAGTCTGCTGCCATGCAGTACGTGTCCGCTTACTCGGGCTGCACCATGGGCGAATACTTCCGCGATCGCGGGCAAGACGCCCTCATCGTCTACGACGACTTGTCTAAGCAGGCGGTGGCTTACCGGCAGGTGTCGTTGTTGCTGCGTCGCCCGCCAGGCCGCGAGGCGTTTCCTGGCGACGTGTTTTATTTGCACAGCCGCCTGCTTGAGCGTGCCGCGCGTGTTAATGCCGATTACGTTGAACAATTCACCAAAGGTGAGGTCAAAGGCCAAACGGGCTCGCTTACCGCGTTACCCATCATCGAGACCCAAGCGGGTGACGTCTCGGCGTTTGTGCCCACCAACGTGATCTCCATCACTGACGGTCAAATCTTTTTGGAAACGTCGTTATTCAACTCGGGCATCCGTCCGGCCATTAACGCCGGTATTTCGGTCTCCCGCGTGGGGGGTGCGGCGCAAACCAAACTCATCAAGAGCCTCTCGGGCGGTATTCGTACCGACTTGGCGCAGTACCGTGAATTGGCGGCGTTCGCGCAGTTTGCCTCGGACCTAGACGAGGCAACGAGGCGCCAACTTGACCGCGGCGCCCGTGTGACCGAACTACTCAAGCAGGCTCAGTACAGCCCCTTGCCGATTAGTCTCATGGCCAGCTCGCTGTACGCTGTGAACAAAGGCCATTTTGATGATCTACAGGTAAATCAGGTATTGGCGTTTGAGTCCGGCCTGCACGCGCACCTGAAAGACAAACACTCTGCCTTGCTGGACAAGCTCGATCGCGACCAAGCCATGGACAAGGACGCCGAGGCTGAGTTGGAGTCGGCGATTGTGGCCTTTAAAAAGAGCTTTGCGTAAGCCCCGCGCTCCCAACTAAGGAACAGGCATGCCAACCGGCAAGGAAATACGCGGCAAGATTGGTAACTTTCAAAGTACCAAAAAAATCACCAAGGCCATGGAGATGATTTCCGTCTCCAAGATGCGCAAGGCGCAAGACCGCA
>JAYPEA010000109.1:0-1957 GCA_038125525.1 Burkholderiaceae bacterium
TTTAAGGCCAACGACGGCGCCTTTGTGCGCGAGCACTTTTTTGGCCGCGACCCGGCCACGGCCGCCTTGGTGGCCAAAATGAGCGACAACGACATTTGGAATTTGCGCCGCGGTGGACACGACGCACAAAAAGTGTACGCCGCATTCCATCGCGCCTCGCACACCACGGGGCAGCCCACGGTGTTGCTGGTTAAAACGGTTAAGGGCTATGGCATGGGCAAAGCAGGCGAGGGGCGAAACATTGCGCACCAAGCCAAAAAGCTCAGCGACGAAGACATTCGGTACTTTCGTGACCGCTTCAACATACCCATTGCTGACAAAGATTTGCCCGCGATTCCGTTTTACAAACCGGCGGATGACACCCCGGAGATGCAATACCTGCATGCCCGGCGTCGCGCCCTGGGCGGCTACCTGCCCAAGCGCCGCACGCAAAGCGATGAGCGCTTTACCGTGCCCTCACTGGAGGCGTTTAAGGCTGTGCTCGAGCCCACGGCCGAGGGGCGAGAAATCAGTACCACGCAGGCGTACGTGCGCTGCCTTACCCAGCTGTTGCGTGACAAGGCGCTGGGGCCTCGGGTGGTACCGATTTTGGTGGACGAGGCGCGCACTTTTGGCATGGAAGGGCTGTTTCGTCAAATCGGTATCTATAACCCCGAGGGACAAAAGTACACCCCCCAAGACAAAGGGCAGGTGATGTATTACAAAGAAGACGTGGGTGGTCAGATATTGCAAGAAGGCATTAACGAGGCTGGCGGCATGAGCAGTTGGATTGCCGCGGCCACGTCTTACAGCACCAACAACCGCATCATGGTGCCGTTTTACATCTACTACTCGATGTTCGGTTTTCAACGCATTGGCGATTTGGCCTGGGCTGCGGGTGATATGCAAGCGCGCGGTTTTTTGTTGGGCGGCACGTCCGGGCGCACCACGCTCAACGGCGAAGGTCTGCAGCATGAGGACGGGCACAGCCATTTGCTCTCGGGCACCATTCCCAACTGCGTCAGTTACGACCCAAGTTTTGCTCACGAAGTGGGTGTCATCATTCAGCACGGCCTCAAGCGCATGGTTGAGCGCCAAGAAAACGTGTTTTACTACCTCACGCTGCTTAACGAAAACTACGCCATGCCGGGCTTACAGCCTGGCACCGAGGAGGCGATCATCAAAGGCATGTACCTGCTGCAGCCCGGTGGCAAGGGTAAGCAGCGGGTGCAGTTGTTGGGCAGTGGCAGCATCTTGCGTGAAAGCCTGCAGGCGCAACGCCTGCTTGCGCAAGACTGGAAGATTGCTGCTGACGTGTGGAGTTGCCCAAGCTTTACCGAGTTGGCGCGCGATGGCCAAGCCGTTGAGCGCTGGAACATGCTGCATCCGCTCGAGACGCCGAGGGTTGCCTTTGTGACGCAGCAGCTCAGCGGCAGCACCGGTCCGGTGATTGCGTCAACCGACTACGTGCGCGCCTACCCCGAGCAAATTCGCGCCTTCTTGCCGCAGGGACGCAGTTACCGTGTGCTTGGTACGGACGGCTTTGGCCGTAGCGATTTTCGCTCTGCTTTACGCGACCATTTTGAGATCAACCGCCACTACATTGTGCTGGCCGCGTTGCGCAGCTTGGCCGACGAGGGAGCCATTGACGCGGGTAAAGTGGCCGAGGCGATGACACGCTACGGCATTGACCCCGACAAAATCTATCCGCTTTACGCGTGACATCAGGAGACGACCATGGCCATGATTGAGGTGAAGGTACCGGACATTGGTGATTTTGCTGATGTTGGGGTGATAGAGGTGTTGGTTGGGGTGGGGGACCGGGTGGAGGTGGAGCAGTCGCTGGTGACGGTGGAGTCGGACAAGGCGTCGATGGAGATACCGTCGAGTGCGGCTGGGGTGGTCAAGGAGCTTGTGGTTGGGGTGGGGGACAAGGTGAGCGAGGGCAGCGTGTTGTTGCGGCTTGAGGCGGCGCAGG
>JAYPEA010000110.1:0-1895 GCA_038125525.1 Burkholderiaceae bacterium
CACTGGGATCAAAGCCAACGTACTGCACCAACTCTTTAATTGACACCGCATTGCCTACGAGTCGCCCCGGCACTTGGTCGGCAACAAACGCGTAAGCAAAAAACCCAGCCACGATTGCACTCAGCATGTTGCCAGCAAGGCGCAGAATGCCGTGCATCACCGCAATCACCACGACGGAGCCAACCGCTGCTATCTGCCACGGGCGATAAGCCTGCTCTTTGAGCAACCAGGCAAAACTCCACGCCGTGTACATCAACGTGCCAAAAACCACCAGCGCAGCCAGCCCGTGCACCCCCTGCAGCCAGGCGGCACGGGGCCCGGCCATGACCTGAGACAAATAAAACAGCGTGAGTGCCAAACCCAACTGAAACGCCATGTACTGCTGCTTTAGCACCGCATAGCCCAAGCGCAATGGCAACTCAAGGTTCCAGGCAACACAAGCAGCCACCATCGCCACCGAGAGGCCCACCACCGTAGCCGTACATAAGCGGTTGATCAGGTTGTTACCAAAAGTTTGGGCCATGGGTTACCACCACCAGAGAACCGTAAAATTTGAGCAGATGCATCATACCCATGCCCTCGCGCCACGCCAGTCACCCCCATGCTTATTGATGTCGCGCTGGTTTTGACAACGCTGGTGGTCCTGCGCGGCCTACTTGGGGCCCGCGTGCGCAACCACACCTACTGGCACGCCATGGTCACGCCGCTGGCCTCTATCATTGGCTCGGGTTTTTTGGTGTCCGTGCCGCTGCTGTCCACGCAACTCGGCACCTCGGCCATATGGGGCATGCTGGCGTTGGTGGTTTTTACCTACTGGCTGGGCGGCGCCATTCGCTTCAACATTACGTTTGCCGAGCCGCTGTTGCAGTCACCCGCCCAAGCCGGCGTGGTGCATCGGTTGCTGCTCGGGGCCGAGTCGGTGTCTGAGCTTGCGTTGGCCTTGGCGTATATGGTCTCGGTGGCGTACTACCTGTCGCTGTTGTCGGTGTTTGCGCTTAGCGGGTTAGGGCTCTTTGGTGAGCTGCTTGGGCGCTGGGTCACCAGCGCCCTGTTGGTGACCATTGGCATCATTGGATTAGGCGGCGGGCTCAAAAGCCTAGAAAACCTCGAGGTGTACGCCGTCGGGTTTAAATTGGCGGTGATTGTCGCCATTTTGGTTGGGCTGTTGTGGTACAACACCAACCAGTTGGCTCAGGGCACTTGGCAGCTACCGGCGCTGCCGGCGCAAATCAGCGTTGACACCCTGCGCCAGCTCGGTGGCCTGTTGATTGTGGTGCAAGGCTTTGAGACCTCCCGCTACTTGGGCAAAGCCTATTCGCCCGGCATGCGTGTTGCCACCATGCGCAGCGCGCAGCAAATGGCCGCGCTGATTTACATGCTGTTTTTTGCCGGGGTTACCGTGCTTATGCAAAGCCAATACGCCAGTGGCGAAGTGGCCGCCATGATCGACGTGGTTGGCCACGTGGCCACCGTGCTGCCGCTGATGTTAATTGGCGCGGCCGTGGCCTCACAGTTCTCGGCAGCCGTGGCTGACGCCATTGGTGGCGCCGCCATTGTGCAAAGTGCGGCTCTGCCCGCATCGCGTGCACCGTGGGCCTACCCGCTGTTGGCGGCGTTCTCGCTGGCCCTGGTGTGGTCGGGCAGCGTGCTGGACATCATTGCCTGGGCCTCGCGTGCGTTTGCCACATACTACGCCTTACAAGCCGTGGTGGCCACCCTTACCGCGGCACAGGCGCCCGGCGTAACCAACCGGGGCTTACGCGTGTGTTGGTTTGCCGGGCTTGGCATCACGTGCGCCGCAGCGGCGGTATTGGCCACACCGGTGGCCGCCTAAACCAGCACCAGCGCAAGCCCCCCCAACACCGCGCCCCCACGTAGCCACACCGTCATGGGTG
>JAYPEA010000111.1:0-1758 GCA_038125525.1 Burkholderiaceae bacterium
CCTTGCCGATGGGCTAGACTTGCAACTTTTGGGTGAAGACTCAGGCAACGGAGAGCGCGTGTGAAAGCAATATTTAGGGCTAGGCTGGGGTTGTTGGCGGCGGTGGTGGCTGCGCCATGGCTGACGGCGTGCGCGCCCCTGGTGGTGGGTGGCGCGGCGGCTACGTCGGCGCTGGTGGCATCTGATCGGCGCACATCTGGCACCCAACTCGAGGACAAGCGCATTGAGCTCAAAGCCAGCGGCAGCATTGAAAAAACGCTGGGCGCTCGGGTTCACGTCAGTGTCAACAGTTTCAATCGCCGCGTGCTGCTCACCGGCGAGGTGCCCACAGAAACCGATAAAAAAGACGCCGAAAAAATCGTTCGGCAAATTGAAAACATTGCCTCGGTGGTCAACGACTTGGCCATTGCCGCCCCATCGTCGCTGATGCAACGCTCCAGCGACGCGCTGCTGACCGCACGCGTGAAGGCGCGCATGCTGGACACGCGTGGCCTAGACCCCAACGCGGTGTCTGTGATTACCGAGCGCGGCACGGTGTACCTGATGGGGTTGGTGACGCAGCGCGAAGCCGATTTGGCGACCGAAGTGGCGCGCACCTCCTCGGGGGTGCAGCGTGTGGTGCGTGTGGTTGAAGTGATCAGTGAGGCTGAACTCAAGCGCTTGGTGCCGCCCCCGGCCAAGTAATCGTCAGCGCTTAAGCCGGCGCAGCAGGCTGGAAGTGTCCCAGCGGCCGCCGCCCATGGCCTGGACGTCGGCGTAAAACTGATCAACCAGCGCCGTCACCGGCACCTGCGCGCCGTTGCGTTTGGCCTCGTCGATCACCAGGCCCAAGTCTTTGCGCATCCAGTCCACGGCAAAGCCAAAGTCAAACTGGTCGGCCACCATGGTGTGGCCTCGGTTGTCCATTTGCCAGCTTTGGGCGGCACCTTTGCCAATCACGTCCAGCACCTGGGGCATGTCCAGGCCCGCGCGCATGCCAAAGGCCACTGCCTCGCTTAGGCCCTGCACCAGCCCGGCAATGCAGATTTGGTTGACCATTTTGGTGAGTTGGCCCGCGCCGCTGGGCCCCATCAGGGTAAAAGCCCGTGAATAGGCCATGGCAACCGGCTGCACCGCGGCGAAGTCGGCGGGCTCGCCGCCACACATCACCGTGAGCGCGCCGTTTTGCGCGCCAGCTTGGCCGCCCGATACGGGCGCGTCCACCAAGCCCACGCCTTGGGCGCGGGCCAGCGCGGCGAGTTCGCGCGCCACGTTGGCTGAAGCCGTGGTGTGGTCAACCAAGTAGGCGCCTGCGGCCATGCCGGCGAGCGCGCCGTCGGCGCCCATGACCACTTGGCGCAGATCGTCGTCGTTGCCGACGCACATAAAGACCATCGCCGCCCCAGTGCTGGCCTCGCGTGGCGTGTTGGCGTGGCGCAAACGCGATGCAGCCACACCAGCGGTTTGCAACTCGTCCAGCCAGGCTTGCGCCTTGGCTGAGCTGCGGTTGTATACGGTCACATGATGCCCGGCCAGGGCCAAGTGCGCCGCCATGGGGTAACCCATGACGCCCAAACCAAGAAAGGCCAAGGATTGGGGCGGTGTTGCAGAGTAGTCTTTGGGTACAAACGAGGCCATGGGTGAGTGACTTTCTTGCGGTAAAAAAAGGGCGAGAAGTAGGGTATCTTACAACCATGTCTGCCAGTACCACGCCCTCGCCCCAAGCCGCCGATGCCGCCGTGGTGGCGTGGCGGGCGGTGCGTGCGCGGGTTGCTGCCG
>JAYPEA010000112.1:0-1682 GCA_038125525.1 Burkholderiaceae bacterium
GGCCACACCGGCTGCCCCTGCTCAAGCACCAAGGCCTTAAGGCAACGGTGCACCAACAAATCGGGATAGCGCCGAATGGGGCTCGTGAAGTGGGTATAGCCATCGTAGGCTAAGCCAAAGTGACCACTGTTGTGTGGCGAATAAATTGCCTGCTGCATGGAGCGCAGCAGCGCGGTTTGCACTTGGGCCGCATCGGGGCGGCCGGCCACCGCCCGCAACACATCGCGGTAATCTTTGGGCTGCGGGTTGGGTGGCAACTGAACCCCTACGCCCAAGGCTTGCAAATACTGGCGCACCACCTCCAGTTTGTCTGGCGTGGGGCCTTCATGCACGCGGTACAGCGAAACCACGCCAGCGCGCGTCAACGCATCGGCCGCGCACACATTGGCCGCGAGCATGGCCTCTTCGATGATGCGATGCGCTTGGTTACGCACGCGTGGTTCAATGCGCACAATACGGCCATCATCATCAAGCACCATGGCCGTCTCGGTGGTTTCAAACTCGATGGCGCCGCGCTGATCTCGCGCCCGCCACAGCACCTCAAACACCTCTTGCAAATGCACCAAGTGCGGCAACAACGACGCACGCGGCCCATGCTTGGCTTGTCGTGTGTCTTGCAAAACCTGAGCCACCTCGTTGTAGGTTAACCTGGCGTGACTTTGAATGACCGCCGGATAAAACTGATACGCATGCAGTTTGCCCTTGGCGTCAACCAGCATGTCGCATACCAACGCAAGGCGAGCAACATTGGGCACCAACGAACACAGGCCGTTGGCCAGCTTTTCGGGCAACATGGGAATAACCTGGCGCGGAAAGTACACGCTGGTGCCACGTTCGGCCGCGTCTTGATCAATGGCCTGGCCCTGGCTGACGTAATGGCTGACGTCGGCAATGGCCACCAGCAAACGCCACCCCTTGCTCCGGCCCACGCGGGCGGGCTCGGCATAAACCGCGTCGTCAAAGTCGCGCGCGTCCTCGCCGTCGATTGTCACCAGCGCCACATCAGTTAAATCCACCCGTCCTTGACAGTCGGCCGGCTGCACCTGGCTGGGCAGCTTCATGGCCGCGGCCATGCACGCGTCGCTAAACACATGCGGCACGCCAAACTTACGCACCGCAATGGCCACCTCCATGCCGGGGTCGTCCACCTCACCCAGCACCTCCACCACCCGCCCCACGGGCTGGGCGTAAAGCACCGGCGGCTCAACCAACTGCACCACCACCACCTGCCCTGGGCGGGCGCCACCCTCGGCGTTTCGCGCAAGCAACACGTCTTTGCCGTAGCGCCGGTCTTCGGGTGCCACCACCGCCACGCCCGACTCAAGTACCAAGCGCCCAATCAAGGTTTGGTTGGGCCGCGCCACGATGTGCGTGACCCGGCCCTCGGCCCGGCCACGCCGGTCGGTGCGCACCACGCGCGCCGTGACGTGGTCGCCGTGCATCACCGCCCGCATTTCATCGGGGGGCAGGTAAACGTCGGGATGTTCGGTGTCAAACACCACGAACCCGTGCCCGTCGCGGTGTCCGCTGACCACCCCAACCGGGTCGGGGGGGGATGCGGCTTTTTTGGTTGGCGTCATGCTAAGATTACGGTTTGGCCCAGGTGGCGGAATTGGTAGACGCACTAGTTTCAGGTACTAGCGCCGAGAGGCGTGGAGGTTCGAGTCCTCTCTTGGGCACCA
>JAYPEA010000113.1:0-1667 GCA_038125525.1 Burkholderiaceae bacterium
GCTCCGCCAAGTGGCAGCGCCACACCACGCTGTCTCAACCCACTGCGTGCCCCACTCATCGCCCGCAGCGGCCCAGCGTCGTTGTACGGCGGCGGCCGGGTGGCGATAACGGTTGCGATACCCCGCCTGCGCGACCACCCAATCAGGACGCAGGGCATCAAGCCATTCAACGCTGTTGGCACTTTGGCTACCGTGGTGACTGGCCATCACCAAGCGGTTCGCGGCCCCCACGTGTTGCCATTGCCCCATTGCCAAGGCGTCAGCACGTCGGGACAGGACCGCCACCTCGGCCGCTTGCGTCATGTCACCCGTGAGCCAAATCGCCTGCGCCGCATTACTGACTCGCAACACACACGATAGACCGTTGCGTCGCTTGGGCACATCCGCCAACCACGCGGGCTTAAGGTCATCACCAAAGGTTGCAGGCGCGGGGCTCATCACCTCAAACAGCACACCGTCCCACACCCATTGCACGCCCGCTTGACAAGCAGTCCACGACGGTACCGGGCCCGCCAACGGGTATGGCAAATCAGTGGCGGGAAAGGTCGCCAGTACATCAGCCACTCGGGCCGCGGGTGACGCCATTAGCGCGGTCGCGCCCCCCACGTGATCGGTGTCTGCATGGCTCAACACCACCCGATTCAACGGGGTCTGGTTGCGTAAAAGGTAAGGCAACAGCACCCGCTCACCCACGTCGTAGCCACTGCGATAGCGGGCTCCTGCATCAAACAATAACGTGTGCGTCGCGGTGCGGACCAAAATGGCACTGCCCTGCCCAACATCAAAAGCCAAGGCCTCAAATTCGTTCACAGGCGGGCGCGCTGGCGTGTACATCGCAACCGGCAGTAACACGGCAAACATGAGCGCTTGGCCTGCGCGGTGCGGCCATTGCATGGCCAACATCAACCAAGCGGCGATCGCAATCGCCACGGGCAGCGGCAAAGCAGCGGGTTGCCACAACCCAAGCGGTGCAGCCGCCGCCCACGCCAGCCCCTCGAAAAACAACTCACCCGACCAAACCAGTGGTGCCACCAACGCATCCGTAAGCACCGAGGCGAATGCAAGCGGCAAAACCAGAAACGTCACCCACGGAATGGCAAGCAAATTAACGACCAACCCCACCCACGCCACTTGGCTAAAAAAGAGCCATGTCAGAGGGGCCAACACCAGCGTCAAGCGCCACTGCACGCGCAACACATCCCACGCGCGTTGCAAGATGCCCCCTTTGCCCACCCCTTCGGTCACCCGCCGGTCACTGAACAGCGTCGCCACCGCAATGAAGCTGAGCCAAAACCCCGGGCGCACCAGCCCCCACGGCTCGATCAATAAAACCAACGCCATGGCCAGCAGCCATACCCACCACCACGGCCATCGCACACCCAACAGCTTGAGGCCAATGAAACACCCCAGCATCACCACCGTGCGCTGCGCCGGCAAGCCCCAGCCAGCGAACGCCGCATACGCGGTTCCCAGCACCAGCGCGCCCAACCCCGCCCAAACCGCCTGTCTGACGCGGCCGATCTGTGGCACGCCAAGGCTGACTGCACCCCGCCACAACGCGCCAAAAACACCCGCAGCAACCCAAGCGAACAAGCTGATGTGCAAGCCCGATATGCTGACCAAATGGGCAACACCCGTGAGCCGAAACAACGTCCAATCGTCGCGCT
>JAYPEA010000114.1:0-1662 GCA_038125525.1 Burkholderiaceae bacterium
ACCAGCGCAAGCCCCCCCAACACCGCGCCCCCACGTAGCCACACCGTCATGGGTGCAAGCAACCCATATGACAACATCCCCAGCCCGGTAGCCATTTGCAGCAGCGCGACAGCCGCGGCCACAGGCTGACTCCACCAATCAATGAGTGCCGGATGCACCACCATGCCAACGGGCACGACGTACAAGCCAACGCCCAGGGCCATGGCGCTCAACGCCACCCGCAACCAATGCTCCCCCACCATGCCCGCAGCAATAAACACCGCACCACACACCGGCGGCGTGATGGTAGAGAGCAGGGCAAACCAAAACACAAACAAATGCACTTGCAGCGGCTGAAGCCCCAACTGCATCAGCGCTGGCCCAGCCACCGAAACGCAAATAACATACGCCGCTGTGGTGGGCACCTCCATGCCCAGCACCAAACACGCCACCGCAGTCAGCAGCAGCGACAACGCCAGCGACCCATTGGCACCGGACAAAATCATCGACGTGATTTTTACGCCCAGCCCCGTAATGGCCAGCACCCCCACCACAATTGAGGCGCACAAAATAATGCAAGCAATTGTTGCTACCTGCTGCCCCGCGCCGCGCAACGCAGCAGCTGCGCGCTGCCACAGTGTGGCTCGGCTTACCCTCCCCTTGCTGTCCCACGCCAGTAACACCGCAGCGGCCAGCGTGGCAAACGCCGCGGCGTACTCGGGGGTCCAGTCTTGACCAAACATGCCCCACAAAAGTGTGGCAAATGGCACCACAAAAAACCCCACCGTTACACCAAGCGTGCGCCGCGTGGGCCGCGCCTCAACAGGCAACGCCGCGAGCCGCTCGCGCCGGCTCCATGCATTGATGCCCATCCAAACGGTAAAAAAGTACAAAAACGCAGGCAACAGCGCCGCTGCCATGATCGTGACGTAAGGGGTAGACGTGAGCTCCACCATCACAAAGGCGCCCGCCCCCATCAACGGCGGCATGATTTGTCCGCCTGACGAGGCCACCGCCTCAACCGCAGCGGCAAGTCGTTTGGGGTAACCCAAGCGCGTCATGGCGGGCAATGTAATGGCGCCAGTCGAGGCAACATTGGCCGAGGCCGAACCCGAAATAGAGCCAAAGAGGGCCGAAGAAACCACCGATACCTTGGCTGCTCCACCTACCAATCGGCCCGCCGCCGCCGAGGCGACATTCATGAACCCCTGACCGGCTTCGCCGGCGTTAAGAAACGCGCCAAAAATCACAAAAATCGCGACCACCCCAACCGAGATACCCGTCAAACTACCCCACAGCCCACCTTCGGCAATGGTCAACGTACCCAAAAAACTCGCCAGCGGTAAACCCGCATGGCCCAGCTCACCCGGTATGTGTTGCCCCAGCGTGCCGTAAAGCAGGGCTGCCGATGCAATCAGAGGCAGCGGCCAGCCAATCACGCGGCGCGCTCCCTCCAAAATAACGAGCAGCAACACCGCCGCAACCGCCATCTGTAGACTACCCTCGAGCGCGCCGTACTGGTCACCCAGCACTTGGGCGTGCCAAGCCACCCACACGCTGGCGGCCATGCCAAGCCCCGCCAGCAACGCGCCGGTGCGGCGCTGCCACACCGAGCGCGCCGCGGCCAAGTAAATCCACGGCAAGATGTACGCCATGTGCAAAGGGCGCACCACCAAATTGGGC
>JAYPEA010000115.1:0-1650 GCA_038125525.1 Burkholderiaceae bacterium
AACCGACTCACCGAGTGGTACCAAGAGGCTTTGGGTTGGTCACTCAAGCACAAGTTGCTTACCCTAGCCCTGGCCTTTGCCACGTTTGTGGGCAGCTTAATAGCCATACCCTTACTGGGCAGCGAGTTTGTGCCGCAGGCCGATTACTCAGAAACCAGTGTGCGCTTTAATACGCCGGTGGGCTCGTCGTTGGAGGTGACCGAGGCCAAAGCCAAGCAGGTCGAGCAAATCATTCGAAAGCTGCCCGAGGTGGCCTACACACTCACCACCATCAACAGTGGCTCGGCCCAGGGCAAGATGTACGCCAGCGTATACGTGCGCTTGGTCGACCGCAAAGCGCGATCACGAAGCGTGCAAGACCTCTCACCCCTGCTGCGCGAACAACTGCGGCAGGTGGCAGGCATTTCGGTGACCCACGTTGGGCTGGTCAACAGCGTGGGTGGCAACAAACAAATCGAGTTCTCGCTGTTGGGCCCCAGCCTGGACACGCTTGAGCGGCTTAACACGCAGGTGCTGCAGCGGCTGGCCAAGGTGCCAGGTTTGGTGGATGTTGAGTCCAGCGTCAAACCCAATAAGCCCACCGTTAGCGTGAGGGTGCGTACCGAACAAGCCAACGACGCCGGGCTAAGCACCTCGTCATTGGCTGGTGCATTGCGCACCCTAATCTCGGGCGAAACGGTAGGCAGCTGGCGTGGCAACGACGACCAAAGCTACGACGTGATTGCCCGTCTTGCCAGCGCCAACCGGCAAAACGCCAGCGACCTGCAGCAGCTGCCCTTGGTGGCGGGTGTTGACGCCGGCGGCAACGCCCGAGTGGTACGCCTGGGGCAAATTGCCGACATACAAGCCTCGGTAGGCGCCAACCAAATCAACCGGCGCAACTTAAGCCGGCAAGTGTCTTTTAGTGGCAACGTGTTTGGCCGCAGCGCGGGCGAGGTATCGGCCGACGTACAACAAGCCATGACGTATGAAATGGCCTTGCCCCCGGGTTACAGCATTGAGTTCAGCGGCTCAACCAAAGACATGGCCGAGTCGTTTGCCTACGCGATTCAGGCCTTGGTGCTGGCCGTGGTGTTCATTTACATGATCTTGGCGAGTCAATTTAAAAGCTTTTTGCAGCCGCTGGCGCTCATGACGTCACTGCCCCTGACCATGGTGGGCGTGGTGTTGATGCTGATGATGTTTGGCTCAACCATGTCCATGTTTTCGGTAATTGGTATTGTGATGCTGATGGGCTTGGTGACCAAAAACGCCATTTTGCTGGTGGACTTTGCCAACCGCGCCCGCGCCGGCATTGACGACCAACCCCCGCTGGCACGCGAAGCCGCCCTGCTGCAAGCCGCCAAGGTACGACTGCGGCCGATTTTAATGACCACGCTGGCCATGGTGTTTGGCATGGTGCCGCTGGCGTTTGGCCTAAGCGAAGGCTCGGAACAACGCGCGCCGCTGGGCCAAGCCGTGATTGGTGGGGTGGTGGCGTCGTCCCTGCTGACCCTGGTGGTGGTACCCGTGATGTACTGCTACATGGACAACTTAGCCAACTGGCTCAAACGGCACGCAAAGCGGCGTGCCAGTTAGTAGAATCGGTAGGCGTGGCCACCCTTGGCCCGTTGACGTTTGCCAACTGAACTTTGCCAACTGAATTTTGCC
>JAYPEA010000116.1:0-1556 GCA_038125525.1 Burkholderiaceae bacterium
ACCCATACCACGCCGCTGCGCATGGATTCGCTGACGTGCGTGACCGTGGGCAGATGGTCAGACCATACGTACGAGACCAAGCCATACGCGGTGTCGTTGGCCATCGCAATGGCCTGTTCGGTGGTGTCAAACGATAAAAATGTGGCAAATGGGCCAAAAATTTCCTCTTGTGCCACCTTTGCGTTGCCCGTGGGTACGTGCGCGGCAGTGGGCTCAATAAAGTAACCGTTGCCCAAATCGTCACGATGGCGTCCGCCGGTGAGCAGCCGGCCATTGTCGGCGGTCACACTGGCGGCAAAGCCCAGCACCCGGTTCATGTGCGTCAGCGATGCCAACGGCCCTAACTCGGTGTCTTCCGCCGTGGGGTCGCCTACCCGAAGGCGTTGCGCGCGCTGCACAAAGCGTTCAACAAAACTGTCAAAAATACTGGACTGCACCAAAATGCGCGACCCAGCCAAACACTGCTGGCCATTGTTCGAAAAAATGCCCAGCAGCGCACCATCCAGGGCGCGCTCGACGTCAGCTGAGGCAAAAATGATGTTGGCGGATTTACCGCCCAATTCCATGGTGCAAGGCGTGAGATGACGGCCCGCCGTTGCCATGATGGTGCGCCCGGTGTGCGTGCCCCCGGTAAAGCTGATCACATCCACATCGGGCTGGTCAACCAGTGCATGACCCGTGACGTGGCCGCGCCCGTTGACCAGATGAATCACCCCATCCGGCAGCACATCTTGCAGCAGTTGAACCAGGCGCGCCAACGCCAATGGGGTTTGCTCGCTGGGTTTGACCACGCATGTATTGCCAAAGGCCAGCGCCGCGGCGATCTTCATTGAGGCCAAGGCCACAGGTGCGTTCCATGGCGCAACCAATGCGGCTACCCCCACGGGCATGCGTGTCACCGTGGTGAGGTAGCCCGCCGACTGATCGTAGCGCGCACCTTGGGCTTGACCAATGTATTCGGCAAAAAACTTAAAGTTATATGCCGCTCGCTCCATGTGGCGCGACTTGAGCTCACGCAAAAGTAATCCTGTGGCGGCGCACTCCAGGCGCGCCAGTTCATCGGCGTGATCCAAAATCACTTGGCGGCAAGCATACAGGTAGGCTTGTCGTTGCTCCACGCTCAAGCCAGCCCATGGGCCTTTGTCAAAGGCATGCCTGGCCGCTGCCACTGCTTGCGTTACGGTTTGGGGCGAATCTTCGATGAGGGTGGCGATTTGCTCACCAGTGGCAGGGTAAAAAACAGGCAGTTCTGTGCCCCCACCGGCAGAGGGTGCACCCGCCACCAGGCCTTGCACCCGGGTGGGCGGCGTAATGGGAAGGTCAAACTTTGGCATGTGGTGCTACCTCAGCGGTGTGTTACGCCAGTGCCTGCGCGCGTCGCAAGCCCTCAATCATGGACGAGCGCAGCAAAAACGCTCGCGCCTTTTGCGGGTCGGCAGCCAGGCGTTGCAACTCAAGCAGTTGTTGTTTCTTATCTTGGTTACTCGCGTCCATCATGCGCTGGCGGTTGGCGTGGGCTTGGCCGCCAATGTCCTCTACGGCTATCGGTCGGCGCT